>NZ_CP014162.1:1677782-2013339 GCF_001543205.1 Aerococcus urinaeequi | reverse complement strand
CACCAGATGGTACTTGGATAAATGAAACAGGGGTAACGCCGGATGTTGATGCTAGCTTACCAGATTATGCATCTCTAACCTTAATTGATACGAGCCAAACTTACCAAGAGGGCGATGTTTCAGAAGCGATTCAAAATATTGAAGCAATTCTAGTGGCTTTAGGCTACCAAGATAGCCAAGCGGATGCTGTTTTTGCAGAGGATACAACTAGTGCTGTGCTAGCTTTCCAAGCGGATCAAGGACTCGCTGAAACAGGTGTGATTGATACGGAAACAGCAAGCGCCATGATTTCGGCTATCCAAGCATTAATCGCTAGTAATGACACCCAGCTAGACAAAGCAGTAGAAGTTCTGGAATAATAAGGACAAAAGCGCTAAAATAGTAGGGTGCCATAGGTACAAATGACTATGCTAAAAGAATGGGTAATAGAACCCAGTGAAAAGGATTGACCTTATGAAAAAGTTTTTTGATGAAGTATTTTTAGTTGTGATTTCAGTTGTGATCGCACTTGTTATCTTCTGGGTGGTTAGAACATATTTCTTCTATCCCTTTAGAGTAGACGGCGATTCGATGGCTAACACAATGATAGATGGGGACCGGTTTGTCCTAAGTTTAACGGATGATATTGACCAGTCAGATATTGTCGTTTTCCCTGCACCAGATGGGTCTGGCGACGAGTATGTGAAACGGATTATTGGGGTTCCAGGTGACACGATTGAATACGAAGATGATGTTTTATATATCAACGACGAAGCAATTGATGAGCCTTATTTAGATTCTATTAAAGAAGACTACTTTGAACGATTCCCAGATGATTCTACTTTCACTAATGACTTCACACTTGAAGAAATTACCGGTGAAACAACTGTCCCAGAAGGTATGTACTTCGTATTAGGAGACAACCGTGAAGTGTCTCATGACTCACGTTACTTCGGCTTTATTGATGCAGATAGCGTGGAAGGAACTACCCACTTTAGATATTGGCCATTTTCCGACTTCGGTAGTGTACAATAAAGTAAAAATAGATTTGAGATGTAAAAACAGTAGCAAATATGCATTAAAAAGTTGGCGTACTTAGCCAACTTTTTTACATGAAAGGAGCTTAACCATGGCACATATTCAATGGTATCCTGGCCATATGGCTAAGGCAAAAAAAGAGGTTCAAAGTCAACTGAGCGCTGTAGATATCGTCCTTGAAATTAGGGACGCTCGTATTCCAACAGCCAGCATGAACCCCATGTTAGATGAAATCATTAAAAATAAACGCCACATGATTGTTTTAAATAAACAAGATTTGGCCGACCCCCAACAAACCAAAGAGTGGGTCAAAGCTCTGAGCGGTGAAAACAAATTGGCCATTGCTTTGGATTCTAAAAAATTAGGGGACATGAAAATTTTCCGCCAAGCCCTAAAAGATTTCACCCAAGACATCCAAGACAAATGGCGCAACAAAGGTATTCTACACAAGTCGATCCGAGTAATGGTTATCGGGATTCCAAACGTTGGTAAATCAACCTTTATCAACCAGTTTACCAAGCAAAAGAAAGCCCAAGTAGGGAATAAACCAGGGGTTACTAAAGGCCAACAATGGATTAAAATAGATAAAGATTTTGAACTTTTGGACACACCAGGTATTTTATGGCCGAAATTTGAAGACCAAGAAGTAGCTGACAAATTGGCCCTAACTGGTGGGATTAAAGACACCCATTTCTACAAGGATGATGTGGCTTTATTCGCCCTAGAATTCTTCCTACATCATTACCCGGATGCCATCAGCAACCACTACCCAATCAATGCCGAAGACGTCCATCCGCCTTATCCTGACCTACTGATGGCCTTAACCAAGCGTATGGGCATGTTAGAAGACTACGACCGCGCTTCAGACAAGATTATCCGTGACTATCGAGACGGTAAATTGGGCCGCATGACCCTAGACCGGATTGAAGAATACCAAATTTCAGAAAATATTGAGGTAAGTGATTAAATGACTGAGGAGAAAAAGACAGCCTTTGACCTCGCTGACTTAGGTAATTTAAAAATCGGCCAAATTCAAGCCTACTTGGCCTCAAGTGAGGTTGATCCAGTCTACGTACAGGCCTTACGAGAAGATAGCCGCAAAGGGGTGCAAAACGCCTTATTACGCTATGACAAGGCCATAGTTAAGCAACAAGCCATCTTAGACCAGATTGAACAGCTTAAAACACGAGAAAACGAATTGCGTCAACAAGGCTACCAATTGATTGCTGGGGTAGATGAAGTGGGACGTGGTCCGTTAGCCGGGCCCGTTGTCACTAGTGCCGTTATTTTGCCTAGTGACATGCCTCCTGTCTACTTTAATGACTCTAAACAGTTATCCCATACAAAACGCCAAGCATTGGTGGCAGATATTGAAAAATATGCTATCGCAAAAACAATCGGGATCCAAACTGCTGAAGAAATTGACCAAACCAACATTTTAATTGCTACAAAGCACGCCATGATATCTGCTTTAGATCAATTACATCCGGCTCCTGATTATGTCTTGGTCGATGCTGTCCATTTGAATGACTACAAGAAGGCGCCGCAAGAGGCCATTATCAAGGGCGACGCGACAGTTTATGCCATTGCAGCAGCCTCCATTTATGCTAAGGAATACCGGGATAAATTGATGGCAGAATACGCAGACTTATATCCAGGTTATGGCTTTGAAGCCAATGCTGGGTATGGGACTAAACAACACCTAGATGGCCTAGAAAAATACGGTCCAAGTCCAATTCACCGCAAGACTTTTGCGCCAGTGAAAAATTATGTATAAAAATCAATCAATCTAAATGGTCAATTTCAACCACCTCCTACGTATATACATGTAAAGGGGTGGTTTTGTGTTATTTGAAATTGAAAATCCATATATGGATATGATGCTTAAAAATGAGGAAGATGTTTTAGCTATGACAGAATCTATGCTGGTTTATGCCTTTGAATCTGGTGTATTTACCTACCGGGAATTGGCCGATATCATTCAAGCCCAAGTGACTAGTGTTGAAGACTTAGACAGGCATATTCATGGAATCCAAGATACGCAAAAATTAAAGGCCTGGGGGCGATTTAAGCAAAAGTATTCACTTGCTTATTTTAGAAAATTGTACAAAAGGTACCATATTCATCCGGTGACCATCCTTAGTACGCAAACATATCCAAAGGCCTTACTGCAAACCTACCAACCTAATTTAGTTTTATTTTGTCAAGGTGATTTAGCTATTTTTCAAAAACCTGCTATGGCTGTTGTAGGATCAAGAAAGATGTCTGTCTACGGTAAAGCAGCTATTGACCAGCTAATCCCTGAATTAAGTGAAGCCGTGGTCATTGTCTCTGGTTTAGCCAAAGGGGTGGATGCCTATACCCACCAAGCAGCCATGTCTGGGGGCGAAACCATTGCGGTTATCGGGACGGGCTTGCTGACTTCATACCCGAGTGAACACCACAAATTGCAGGCAAAAATTGCCCATGACCATTTACTCGTTTCACCGCTACCCAACCACGCTAAAATTCAACCCTGGCATTTCCCTTACCGAAATCTAACTATTGCCGGACTCAGTCAAGCGACGATGGTTATTGAGGCGGCAGAAAAATCTGGTTCTTTAATAACGGCTAATTATGCCTTACAAGAAAATAGACTGGTTTTTGCAGTGCCAGGGCCTATTTCGAACCCTTTATCTGCAGGGACCAACCAATTAATTTACTACGGTGCCACACCGGCATTACAGGCTTCAGAAATATTGCGCGACTTATTTTTCAATGTATAGAAAAACTTAATTTTTACCTTTGAATTTGCCAACAAACAACTTTCTTCTATATAAATTGTGCATATATTGCTTGCTTATTTTATCTTTAGGTTATATATTCATTTGTAGCTATTAATTTTCATATTTGACAAAAGCTATTCTTCTAGCATAATATGTAAAGCGATTTAGAAATGGATATCAGAAAGGAGCTTGTCGTTGGCATATAAATATTTAGTAATCGTAGAATCTCCGACGAAAGCCAAAACTATAGATAAGTACTTAGGCAGAAATTATAGAGTTGTAGCCAGCAAAGGTCATCTACGTGATTTACCAAAATCGCGTATGGGAATTGATATTGAAAATGACTATGAACCGGACTACATCAACATCCGTGGTAAAGGGCCTTTAATCAAAGAGTTACGTAAAGATGCAAAGAAAGCTGAAAAAGTCTTTCTTGCGAGTGACCCGGACCGAGAAGGGGAAGCAATTGCCTTCCATTTAGCCCACATCTTAGGCTTAAACCCTGAAGACCCAATCCGTGTAACCTATAATGAGGTAACCAAAGAAGCTGTTAAAGAGGCAATCGCAAACCCTCGTCCAATAAATATGGACCTAGTAGACGCTCAACAAGCACGTCGTGTGTTAGACCGCTTAGTAGGTTACAATTTATCCCCAATGTTATGGAAGAAAGTGAAGAAAGGTTTATCTGCTGGTCGGGTACAATCCGTTGCTTTACATATGATTATCAACCGGGAAAATGAAATCCGTGCTTTCAAACCTGAAGAGTACTGGACAGTTGAAGGGTCATTTATTAAAGAGCGTAAGACCTTTAAAGCTAACGCTTCAAAATTCAAGGGTAAAAAACTTGATTTGAAAAACGAAGCGGATGTTAAAGCGTTTATGGCCGAAATTAAAACCCAAGACTTCACTGTTGAAAACGTGACGGAAAAGGAACGTAAGCGTAATCCGCAAAAACCTTTTACCACGTCATCAATGCAACAAGAAGCGGCGAAAAAATTAAACTTCCGAACCCGTAAAACTATGATGGTGGCCCAACAACTATATGAAGGAATCAAACTAGGTAGCGGAGCGCCAGTAGGTTTGATTACTTATATGCGTACCGATTCAACCCGTATCTCTGATTCAGCTAAAGCTGGTGCAAAAGCATATATTACCAATACTTATGGTAAGGAATACTTAGGTTACCAACCAGCAAGCAAGAAAGCCCAAGGGTCTCAAGATGCCCATGAAGCTATTCGTCCTTCATCAGCTGACCGGACACCGGATGCTGTTAAAGATTACTTATCTCGTGATCAATTCCGCTTATATTCATTGATTTGGTCTCGTTTTATGGCCAGTCAAATGGCACCTGCCATCTATGACACTGTATCTGCTGATTTGGTACAAAATCAAGCGACTTTTAGAGCAAATGGTTCTAAAATTAAGTTTGAAGGTTACCAAAAAGTTTATACAGAAGCCAACAACAAAGATAATATCTTACCGGAATTAGTTAACGGTGAAACAGTGAAGTCTAAAGACTTAGAACCAAGTCAACACTTCACCCAACCACCAGCTCGCTATACTGAGGCTTCTTTAATCAAGAAACTAGAAGAAGATGGCGTTGGCCGTCCGTCAACATACTCACCAACCATCGAAACACTGATCAAGCGCTACTACGTAAAATTAGAAGCCAAACGATTTGAACCAACTGAACTAGGTGAAATTGTTGATAAGATGATTGCTGAATTCTTCCCAGAAATCGTGGATACGTCATTTACAGCTGATCTTGAAAAAGAATTAGATGAAATCGAAACGGACCAAAAAGAATGGGTTGAAGTTATCGATGCCTTCTTTAAACCATTCCATAAAGAGCTGGAAAAAGCTGAAGTGGAAATGGAAAAAATTGAAATCAAAGATGAACCAGCTGGCTTTAAATGTCCTGTCGATGGCGGTGAAATGGTCATTAAAATGGGTCGTTTCGGGAAATTCTATGCCTGCGCCAACTTCCCAGACTGTCGCCACACCGAAGCTATTGTGAAAGAAATCGGTGTAACTTGTCCGAAATGTCATGAAGGTCAAGTAGTTGAACGTAAATCGAAGAAAAATCGTATCTTCTACGGTTGCTCTAGATACCCAGACTGTGACTTTACTGACTGGAACAAACCAGTCGCTCGTGCATGTCCAAAATGTGACCATTACTTGGTTGAAAAGAAAATCCGTGGTGGTAAACAAATCGTTTGTCCAAACGGTGACTATGAAGAAGACGTGCAAAAAGGTGAAGCAGTAGAAGCTTAAGACTTCTAAAAATAGTGTCAAAATTTGAAAACATCCTTTTCGTTGTGGTATATTTTAGCCACTACTAGAGAGGGTGTTTTTTAATGCCAACAGATGACTTTAAAGGCTTATTCAGCGACTATTTAACCCATGAAAGACAGTATTCACCGGAAACCATCAAGGCATATATGGCTGATTTAGAGAACTTTCAAGCCTTTATGAAGGATGCGGGTATAGACCAATTAGACCAAGTGGCTTACAGGGATATCCGGATCTATTTAGGTAATTTGCAACGGGACGGTCTGTCAAGGAAATCTATTTCCCGCCACCTATCCAGTTTGCGTTCTGCCTACAAGTTGCTGCTTGACCGTGAATTAGTCAGTGAAAATCCCTTTAATTATGTGAAAACTGCTAAAACAGGCCTTAAATTGCCTGATTTTTTCTATGAATCAGAAATTCAGTCATTATTTGATTCGGTTCAAGGAAACGATCCGATTGCCCTTAGAAACCGCGCCTTATTAGAATTCTTATATGGGACAGGAGCCCGGGTTTCTGAAGTAAGAGACTTAGCCATCAATCAAGTCGATCTAACAGCAGATATGGTCCTCTTACGCGGGAAAGGCAACAAAGACCGTTATGTACCAATTGGGTCATTTTGCCACGATGCCTTAGTAGATTACCTGGAAAATGGCAGAAGCCAACTCATGGCTAAGGGCCATTTTGATGATACAGAACACGCGTTCGTATTCGTCAATTACAAGGGCGAACAGTTGACTAGCCAAGGGATTGCTTATATTTTAGACCAAATTGTCAAAAAGTCAGCCACTACTTTGTCCATCCATCCCCATAAATTGCGGCATTCATTTGCCACTCATTTACTCAACAATGGGGCGGACATAAGAACTGTTCAAGAACTACTAGGCCATGCTTCCTTATCCACGACACAAATCTACACCCATTTATCAAAAGAAAAATTACGGGATAACTACCTACAGTTTCACCCCCATGCCAAACAGAAAAAAGAGCGTCCCAAAGATTAGCTTGTTGAAGCGCTAATCTGGATCGCTCTTTATTTTATTGATTTTGATTCATTTATTTTTTCTTGGCTTTGTTTAATCCAAAGGGCACTTTTGACTCTGTTCCTTGACGAATCCGTTTAATGTTATCTTTATGACGGACAACAACCAAGATTAAGACTAAAACAGTCGCAATTGTTAAGCCCAAGTCTTGGTAGAATAAGCTTAAAATCGTTGCAAAAATAACCGCAAAGATTGAAGAGAAGCTGACCATACTTGTGATGAATAAGGATACAAAGAATGATGCGATTGAAATCAAGGCAAATAACGGATGATAGGCTAAAACTACACCAAATGAGGTTGCCACTGCTTTACCACCATTAAATTTAAGGAATAGTGGAAATGAATGACCAACGATGGCCATACCACCAAATAGTAAAGGATGTAAGCCAGGATTCAACCAGATCGCTAGTAAGACGGGGATAGCCCCTTTTACCATATCACAGATGAAAACAAGGACGCCTCCAATAGTACCAAAAGCTCGGAAGGCATTTGTCGTACCGATATTTCCTGAGCCGAATTGGCGAATATCTTTTTTATAGATGAGTTTGCCGACAACTAAACCAAAGGGAATAGACCCCAATAGGTAAGCGACGATTAGTAATAGAATCGTTAACATGATTTAATTCCTTTCAATAAATCTATAGACTCCCTATATTATATCATTAATTCAAAGGAATACAGTTATATGAGACAAATTTAAATATCGCAAACTTAATTAGCTAGTTATGAAAATCAAAAATTTTCCCAAGAATATTTTCTTTCTTTCGAATATTTTTAGGCTATAATGGATGAGTTACCCGCAAATAAATGGGCCTATTGATATTGATTCTATTTGGCAAATCAGCGGTTTTAATATATGATGAAAAAGATTGAAAGTGGGGTAAACGATTTGGCCAAACCAACAAACCAAAATAATAAATCAACTTATGATGAAAGTTCGATCCAGGTATTAGAAGGCCTGGAAGCAGTTAGAAAACGTCCTGGTATGTATATCGGGTCAACAGATGCACGTGGTTTACACCATTTAGTGTATGAGATTGTCGATAACTCAATTGACGAGGCCTTGAGTGGATATGCTGACCATATTACAGTAACCCTTGCTAAAGACGGTTCAGCAATTATTACCGATAATGGACGTGGGATGCCGATTGGTAAACATACTAGCGGTAAGCCGACTGTTGAGGTCATCTTAACGGTCCTTCATGCGGGTGGTAAATTCGGTGGTTCAGGTTATAAAACTTCAGGGGGTCTACACGGTGTAGGTTCATCTGTAGTAAATGCCTTGTCCAGCAAATTTATTGCCACAGTTCACCGGGACGGCAAGGAATACCACCAGGAATTTACCAATGGTGGTAAACCAGGCAAACCCAAAACAAAAGCCTTTAAAACCAAAAACACCGGCACTAAAATCCAATTTTATCCGGATGCTGAGATCTTTGGCAATATTAAATTTGACCCGTCAACTATTCGGGAACACTTACGTGAATCAGCCTTTTTATTAAAAGACTTACGTATCGACTTTATTGATGAAATCAACGAGACTGAGGAAACCTTCCATTATGCAGAAGGGATCAAGGCTTTTGTCGATTACTTAAATGAAGACAAGGACGTTTTACATGATGTCGTCTTTTTCCAAGGGGTTGAAAACGGGATTGAAATCGAATTGGCCTTCCAATATAACGATGGTTATTCGGAAACAGTCTTATCATTCGTCAATAACGTAAGAACTGCAGACGGCGGGACCCATGAATCGGGGATGCGAACAGGTTTAACCAAGTCTTTCAATGAATACGCCCGTAAGGTGGACTTGTTGAAGACTAAAGAAAAGAACCTTGAAGGATCTGACGTACGAGAAGGGTATACAGCTGTCTTATCGTTACGGATTCCTGAAGAAATCTTGCAGTTTGAAGGGCAAACCAAGTCTAAATTAGGGACACCACAAGCGCGTTCAGCTTCTGATAAAATCGTATCTGAAAACTTAGCGGTTTACCTAATTGAAAACGGGGAAACAGCACAAATGCTGGTCCGTAAAGCTTTAAAAGCACGTGAAGCGAGAGATGCTGCCCGTAAAGCCCGTGAAGCGTCACGTGGCGCTAAGGGGAAACGTAAGGAAGTCCTATTATCTGGTAAATTAACGCCGGCACAGGGCCGTAATGCCAAGAAGAATGAACTTTTCCTAGTGGAGGGAGATTCTGCCGGTGGTTCTGCTAAACAAGGGCGGGACCGTAAATTCCAGGCTATCTTGCCATTACGTGGTAAGGTATTAAACACTGAAAAAGCCAGCATTCAAGATATTCTAAAAAATGAAGAGTTGAACACCATCATCTATACCATTGGTGCAGGTGTAGGGGCTGAATTTGAGGTTGAGGATGCCAACTACGATAAAGTCATCATCATGACCGATGCCGATACCGATGGGGCCCATATCCAAGTGCTACTGCTGACCTTCTTCTTCCGCTATATGAAACCTTTAGTAGAGGCGGGTAAAGTCTATCTTGCTATGCCACCATTGTATAAGGTGTCTAAGGGTAAGGGGAAAAATGAGGTCATTGAATATGCTTGGACGGATGACGAGTTAAAAACTGTGACTGATAAAGTCGGCAAAGGCTATATCTTGCAACGTTACAAAGGTTTGGGTGAGATGAATGCGGACCAATTATGGGAAACAACTATGGATCCTGAAACACGTACACTTGTCCGGGTAACAATTGACGATTTATCCCTAGCTGAAAAAAGGGTATCTGTTTTAATGGGGAACAAGGTAGAACCTAGACGGAAATGGATTGAAGACAATGTGGCCTTCACCATGGACGAAGATGATACCCTCCTTGAAAATGCCTCAGATACTGATGGTGGCGATAAGGAAGAAGTTGTCGAAATTTTAGAAAACCAAAATCAAACCAGTGTCACTGCTAACGAAGCTGCGGATGACGTAACTGGTGGGCAAATTAATTTATTTGATGAAGATGGTGATTATTAATGGTTGAAATTCAAAAATTAACATTAGAAGAGGTAATGGGTGACCGTTTCGGACGGTATTCTAAATACATCATCCAAGACCGGGCGCTACCTGATATTCGCGATGGATTAAAACCAGTACAACGCCGGATTTTGTTCGCAATGTTTCAAGAGGGGAATACCTCTTCTTCAAACTTCCGTAAATCGGCCAAAACAGTCGGTAATGTAATTGGTAACTACCACCCCCACGGTGATTCATCAGTTTATGAAGCCATGGTCAGGATGTCTCAAGACTGGAAGAACCGTGAAGTTTTAGTAGAGATGCACGGGAATAACGGGTCTATGGACGGTGACTCTGCAGCTGCTATGCGGTATACAGAGGCCCGTTTATCGAAGATTGCCGATGAATTATTGCGTGATCTTGATAAAGACACGGTCGAAATGATCCTAAACTTTGATGACACGGCTGAAGAACCAACTGTTTTACCAGCAGGTTTCCCAAACCTGTTGGTTAACGGGGCAACTGGAATTTCAGCGGGTTACGCGACTGAAATTCCGCCGCATAATCTAGGTGAAATTATTGATGCAACAATTTATTTAATCGACCATCCAAATGCCACAGTCAATAAGTTGATGGACTTTGTTCCTGGACCAGATTTCCCAACAGGGGCTATTATCCAAGGGAAAGAGGAGTTGAAGAAAGCTTATACTTCTGGACGTGGGAAAGTCGTTGTTCGGTCTAAGCACCATATTGAAACAGACCGTGGTGGTAAAGAGAAAATCGTGATTACAGAAATTCCATATGAAGTAAATAAGGCTAACCTAGTACGCCGGATGGATGAGTTACGGTTGAATCGGTCGATTGACGGGATTCAAGAAGTCCGTGATGAAACGGACCGTAACGGTCTACAAATCGTGATTGAATTGAAAAAGGATGCGAGTTCTGACGCCATTCTAAATTACTTCTACAAAAATTCTGACCTGCAAATCAACTATAACTTCAACATGGTGGCCATTAATAACCAACGTCCTGAATTAGTCGGGATTAGAGAAGCTTTAAACGCTTATATCGGCCACCGTTATGAAATTATTCGTCGCCGGACAACCTTTGATTTAAACAAGGCCCAACGTCGTTTACATATCGTAGACGGATTGGTCAAAGCCATGACTATTCTAGACCAAGTGATTGCGACGATTAGAAACTCTAAAAATAAATCAGACTCTAAATACAACTTGATTGAAGCTTTTGATTTCTCAGAAGCCCAAGCAGAAGCGATCGTAAGCCTACAATTGTACCGTTTAACCAATACAGACGTTACTGCTTTGGAAAATGAACGCCTACAATTAAACGAGGATATTGCTTCTTACCAAGCGATCTTGTCTGATGATAAAGTCCTTTATGGCCGGATGAAGTCTGAACTAAGAGCGATTAAGAAAGCTTACGCTTCTGAACGTCGTACTGAGATTCAAGACGAAATCCAAGAAGTCATCGTGAAGAAACAATTATTAATTTCTGAAGAAGACGTTATCGTTGTAGTAACCCGCGGTGGTTATATCAAACGGTCTAGTCTGCGGTCATTTAAAGCTTCTGGTATTGAAGAAGTCGGTTTACGCGACGGAGACCATGTACAATTCCTTGAAAAAATGTCTACTTTGGATCAGTTAGTATTCATAACCAATAAAGGGAACTACATCTTCCAACCAGTTTATGAATTACAAGACATCCGTTGGAAAGACTTAGGGGAGCATATTTCGCAAAGAATTGCCTTTGCCAGTGACGAATCAATTATCGGTGTCTTTAAATACGATGAAAATAGCAAAGATAACCTCTTGCTTGCATCAGCTGCGGGAATGATTAAACAAACGGCATTGTCAGAATTCAAAGAATTCCGCGGTTATAAAAACAAATCGTCATTAGCTATGAATTTATCTTCTGACACTGATCAAGTAATTGGTGTTTACCGCATTGACGGCGCAACTGACCAAAGCCAAGCCCAAGTCATCTTAGTGACGCATTTTGGTTTTACCTTAAGATACAGCATTGATGAAATTTCGATTATTGGTGCGCGTGCTAAAGGGGTTAAATCTATTAACCTGAAACAAGATGATTATGTGGTTGGATTGTCATACGCAGCCGTTCCAGATGATAACTTGCAATTGATGATGGTGACCCAACGAGGGCATATGAAACGCTTGAAATGGACTGAAATTAACGTTCTTGGGCGAGCTAAACGTGGTTTAGTGGCCTTAAAAGAATTGAAAACAAACCCACATCGTTTTGTTGCTGCCTTTGAAGTCATTAATACTAAACAGGTATTTGAAGTGCTTACAAGCCAATCTCATCGTGAAAACTTTAGAACAGGTGACGTGGCAATTGCCAACCGTTACTCAAACGGGTCAATGCTTGTAGACGAGAAAAATCATGGTCAAATTAGCTTAGTAACGCCGTTAATTGACTTCACGTCTTTTAATCCTGAAAAATAAATTTTCAATTAAGAATCCGAACGTCTGCCAAATTTTTATTGTTTTGGTAGGCGTTTTGTTATAGGCTAAGTTTAGAGAAAAACGATAATTACTTATCTTAGTATTGATAACTAGATATTAATAGCATTCTTCGCTATAATTAAAGAGATGAACATTTATTCGCGGATTTAAATCAAGAAAATGAATGAATGGTAAAGGAGAGTTTTATGGAAGAAGTAGTCATTGTTGCAGCGAAACGTTCTGCAATCGGAAAATTTGGTGGCCAATTTAAAAGCATTTCAGCAGTTGATTTAGGGGTAGAAGTATTAAAAGAAACACTCGCTTCAATTGATTTAGACCCAAAAAAAGTTGAACAAGTGATCTTGGGGAATGTATTAAGTGCTGGACTTGGCCAAAACGTTGCGCGCCAAGTCGCCCTAAAATCAGGCTTGTCTAACGAATCTACTGCCGTAACCATTAACCAAGTTTGTGGTTCAGGATTGCGTACTGTCATGATGGGCGCACAAGCTATCATGCTTGGCGACGCTGATATTGTGGTCGCAGGTGGTACGGAAAATATGACTCGTGCACCATACGTGGTTGATTCCGCTCGTTGGGGTCAGCGTATGGGCAATGGTCAAATGATTGACACTATGCAACACGATGGTCTAACAGATGCCTTCTCAAACGACGCGATGGGGATTACAGCAGAAAATATTGCGGACCAATACGGGATTTCCCGTGAAGCCCAAGATGAATTTGCAGCCGCTAGCCAAATCAAGGCTGTAGCAGCGAAAGAGGCTGATCGTTTTGCAGAAGAAATTGTCCCAGTGACCATCCCACAAAAAAATGGCGTGCAAGTAGTGACTGAAGATGAAGGGCCACGTTCGGGTATTACACCAAAACGTTTGGGTAAATTGCAACCGGCCTTTAAAGAAGAGGGGACAGTTACAGCAGGTAACTCATCAGGTATCAATGATGGGGCAGCAATGCTTGTCTTAATGTCTAAGCGTAAGGCCGATGAACTAGGGCTTAAACCCATGGTATCCATTGCATCTTACGCAACGGGTGGGGTAGATCCTTCAATTATGGGGACAGGTCCAATCCCAACAACGATCAAGGCCTTAGAAATGGCCAATATTACAGCAGGAGACCTAGATTTAATTGAGGCAAATGAAGCGTTTGCATCCCAAGCTTTATGTGTAACCACAAGCTTAGAATTGCCAGCTGACAAAGTTAACGTGAATGGTGGGGCAATTGCCCTTGGTCATCCAATCGGTGCTTCAGGCGCCCGTATTTTGGTTACCTTGATCCATGAAATGCTAAAACGTCAGTCAGTTTATGGTTTAGCGACCCTATGTGTGGGCGGCGGACAAGGGGTATCCGTCATAGTAAAACAGGCAGTTTAACAAGTAGGGTGCACTTGCGCTTTTTTCAATATTTAAAGTCCTGCACAAGCAAATGATTTGGTCTCAAATGGGTTCATGGTAAACTAAGATTATAACTTATAATTTGAAGGGAGCTATTCGATGACAATACCAACTTATACAGCGCATGATGGGACCAAAGTCCCACAAATCGGTTTTGGTACATACAAACTTAAAGGATATGATGGGGTAGAATCTATCCAGTCAGCCTTAGAAGCAGGTTACCGTTACCTAGATTCAGCCTACAACTATGAAAATGAAGCAACAGTAGGTGAAGCTATTCGTCGATCTGGAATTCCAAGAGACGAGATTCAAGTGGCTTCAAAATTACCTGGTCGTTACCACAAATACGATGATGCCTTAGTGACTATTCAAGAATCATTAATGCGGGCAAACTTAGACTACTATGATTTTTACTTGATTCACTGGCCAAATCCAAAAGAAGACCACTATGTTGAAGCTTGGCAAGCACTGATTGAAGCCCAAAGACGTGGCTACATCAAAAATCTAGGTGTCAGCAACTTCTTACCAGAACATATTGACCGCATTGAGCGTGAAACTAGCGTCTTACCAGTGGTAAACCAAGTAGAAATGCACCCTTACTTCCAACAAAAAGCGCAACGCGCTTACCATGAGGAGAAGGGCATTATTACTCAATCTTGGTCACCTTTTGTTCGCGCGAATGAAAAGATTGATAAATCAGTTTTAGAAAATGAAGACATCAAAGCAGTAGCTGCTAAATACGATAAGTCTGCTGGTCAAACAATTTTACGCTGGCAAACGCAATTAGGGGCTATGCCAATCCCTAAATCAAGCAAGAAAGCGCGTCAAATTGAAAACTTAGACTTCTTTGACTTCAAACTGGATGAAGAAGACTTGGCCGTATTTGACCGTTTAGATAAGCCAGACGGCCGCGCAGCCAACCAAGATCCAGCGGTGTACCAAGAGTTTTAGGCAAATATGACCTGAAATATAGTCAAAAAATCAACTTAAAAGGAATTTTTCGGATTTTTCGAAAAGTTCCTTTTTTCGAATTAATCTATGTTAAAATGTGATTATCATTGAATTCAAAAAGGAGCAATAAACGTGAATAAAATTTTAGTTTTCGGACATCAAAATCCAGATACAGATGCCATTACATCTGCTATTTCATATGCCTATTTATTAAACCAACAAGGACTTGAAGCAGAAGCGGTTGCCTTAGGACAAGTTAACGAAGAAACTGCCTATGCCTTGAATGAATTTGGTCAAGAGGCACCACGTGTAATTGAATCTATTGGAACGCAAACAGATACAGTTGCTTTAGTAGACCACAACGAGTCGCAACAATCAGTCGCTGACTTAGCAGAAGTTGAAGTGCATTCAGTTGTTGACCACCACAAAATTGGTGATTTCACAAGTGCCACACCATTAACTTTCATTGCTAAACCATATGGTTGTTCTCAAACAATTATTTTCGAATTGTTCCAAGAAAAAGGTATCGAAATACCTAAAGAAATCGCTGGTTTAATGCTATCAGCTATCATCTCTGATACTTTATTATTCAAATCACCAACAACAACAGAAAAAGATCAAGAAGTTGGTTTAGCTTTAGCAGAGATCGCTGGCGTAGATGTTGAAGCTTACGGTTTAGCTTTATTGAAATCAGGTACAAATGTAGACGCTAAATCTGCAAGTGAAATTGCTGATGGCGACGCTAAATCATTTGAAATGGACGGCAAACCAGTACGTATTGGTCAAATCAATGTCGTAGATGTTGACGATGTCTTGAAACGTAAAGACGAAGTGATTGCAGCAATGAAAGACTTAGTAGCTGAAAACGAATATGCCGCATTCTTATTAGTGGTAACAAACATTTTAACAAGTGATTCAGAAGGTCTGTTAGTGGGTTCTGAAGACTTTATGCAACATGCTGAACAAGCCTTTGGCGGTCAAGTGAATGACAACCAAATTGCTTTACCAGGCGTTGTATCACGTAAAAAACAAGTTGTACCACCATTAGAAGCAACATTTTAAGTAAGATTTTTTTAGGTAAAATCGCGAAGTGCCTTCCAAACAAGTTGTTTAGGGGGCATTTTGTGCATTTTTACTATAACTTTTATTGCAATTTTTAGGAGGATATATGGATATTGTCGTTGTAGGAGGGGGAAAACTCGGAGAGGACATCCTTCATGGGTTAATTAAAGAAGGTCACAACCTGACCTTAATTGATAACGATTCGCGGGTCATTGATGATTTAATCGATGAGGTAGATATCAAGGGGGTAGTGGGTAACGGTGTTGACGTTGAAGTGCAACGTGAAGCCAATGTTCAAAACGCCCAAGTCTTTATTGCGGCTTCTCCTCATGATGAGGTCAATATTATTTCTGCCATGATTGCCAAAACTTTGGGGGCAGAGTTTTTAATTGTCCGCGTGCGTAACCAGGCCTTTACAGCGCAACAAGGTTTTATCCAAACTAATCTTGGCATTGATTACCTGATTAACCAAGATAGGGCTGCAGCCAATGATATTATTCAAGTCATCGATTACCCGTCAGCAACCTTTGTGGAGCCTTTTTATCATAACCGTATGCACCTGATTAAAGTGCGGATTATGGAGAAGTCACGGATCGTCAACCAATATATTCGAGACATTCGCCGTAATATTCCAGAAGTGATTGTGGTGGCAGTTGAACGTAATGGAGAGACCCTTATTCCAGATGGAAATGCAATCTTATTAGCAGGGGACTTTGTGGAGATTTTCGCCAAACGTGAAGCTTTACAGGACTTTTTCGTTGCTGCTGGCCATAAGAAAGTCAAACGATATAGATCCGCCTTAATCGTCGGGGGAAGCCGGATTAACCACTATCTAATTCCAGTCCTACATGCTAGGGGGATTCATACCCGTTTAATCGAGCTAGATAAGAACCGGGCTTCTGAATTGGCCAACCAATTTACTAATACAGAAGTCATCTATGATGATGGAACTGACCAGTATGTCTTAAATGAACAAAGAGTAGAAAATTTTGACCTCTTGCTGACTTTAACCAACTCAGACGAAGAGAACTTGATGGTGTCTTTATACGGGAAAAATGCCGGCGTTCGCAAAACCATTACCAAGGTCAACCGACCAGGCTTAATCCGCTTGATTGATGATAGTAAACTAGACGTGATTTTATCTCCTAGAAAGGCTATTGTAGACGCGGTAACCCGTCATGTTCGCTCAATTGCCTCTAGTCAATCTGACAAATTAGAAAACTATGCCCGTTTATCAGACAACAAAACAGCCGTTCTAGAATTCGTCTTGAGCCCAGATTGTAAAATCCTTGACACACCGATCAAAGATATGACTTTTAGACCAGGTTTGATGATTGGTTTAATCGTCCGTAACAAGGAAATGATCATTCCAAGTGGGGACGATGCCTTTATTCCTGGTGACCATGTCCTAGTTATCGATACCGAAGACCAAATTCGGAACTTTAATGACATCGTTGTGAAGAAGAATAGGAGAGATGGCGAATGAATTGGTCCTACATCCAATATTTAATTGGCCGGCTACTCATGGTCTTGTCGCTACTGATGCTGCCATCATTATTAGTAGCCGTTATCTACCAAAACGAAGTCAAGGTTATCTTAGCCTTTGTCATCTCCATGATCATTACCTTTATTGTCGGTAAAGTCATGTCCTTTAGACAACCAGAGAAAGACGTATTCTTTGCCCGAGAAGGTTTCGTCTTAGTCTCCTTATCCTGGTTTTTGATTTCCATTTTTGGGGCCTTACCATTCTATTTGTCAGGTGCTGTCAATTCCTACGTCGACGCCTTATTTGAAGCGGTATCCGGTTTTACTACCACTGGGGCCAGCGTCCTAGTCGACACACTTGATGTATTGCCCGAATCCTTGATGTTCTGGCGGTCCTTTACCTTATTGATAGGGGGTATGGGGATGTTGATCTTCCTCCTTTATATCGTCCCAAATATGGGGGCAAAAGGGGTATACGTCATGCGAGCGGAGTTGCCAGGACCAGCGACAGGTAAGCTTGAATCTAGGGTCTCTTCATCGATTTATATCTTGTACTTTATTTATCTATTTTTAACGGTCGTATTCGCGGTTTTACTTTGGGTCGCCGGTGTACCATGGTTTGAATCCATGCTACTGTCTATGGGGACGGCCGGAACAGGGGGCTTTAACATCTATCCCGCCTCCATCGCCCATTACGATTCAAGGGTGGTTGAGACGATTTTGATGATCGCCATGTTTACCTTTGGTTTAAATTTCAACTTCTTCTACCTTGCTTACGAAAGACGTTGGAAGGAAATCTTTAAAGACGAAGAGTTGAAATGGTATATCTATATCATTTTAGGGGCCTTAGCCATTATTTCTTTGGCCTTGATCCCTTATTACGACAACTTCTTCCGCATGATACACGATGTGCTTTTTAATATCGTGTCCATCATGTCAACCACTGCTTATACCACAGTAGATATCTTGGAATGGCCGATAGCTGCCCATACCACCATTCTATTGTTGATGTTTGTTGGTGCTATGTCAGGGTCTACAGCGTCCGGTCTAAAAGTTATCCGGATAGGAATTTATTTGCGGTCTATTAAACAGGAAATCCAACATTTACTTGCACCAAATAGGGTGATTCCTATGACCTATAACGGCAAACGTATTGAAAAAAATGTCCACTACGGGATTGTTTACTATCTGATGACCTATCTAGCCGTATTCGTTTTAATCCTAGTAGTTCTGTCATTTGATGCACAGAACTTTTCATCCGCATTCTCAGCGACCATCGCTACTATTTCAAATATCGGTGGGTCTCTTGATTTACTAGGGCCATCACAAGATTATGCCTCCTTGTCTAATTTTTCAAAAGTCGTCATGTCAGTAGGGATGATTATCGGCCGTCTAGAAATTTACCCAGTGATCATTTTATTATCCAGATCAACTTGGCGAAAAATCTAACGACCACTTGTATATACAATTTTGTTTTAACCTGATTGAAAAAAGGGGATTGCACTATGTAAGCGCATCCCTTTTTTTCATAGGTTTATCAACACTTTTGGGATTTGGCGTCAATATTTTGCAATGCATATTTGTATTTTTATTGACCAATTTCTAGCATTTTTTATTTACGTAGCGTATACTCACTTTGTAATGAAAGCGCTTATTTAGCAATTTTTTATTAAGTAGGAGGAATTATAATGAGTGAACAAGAAAAATATATCATGGCGATCGACCAAGGAACAACTTCATCACGCGCAGTGATATACAACCATAAAGCTGAACCTATTGCTTCTAGCCAGAAGGAATTTGAGCAAATTTTCCCTAAATCTGGTTGGGTAGAGCATAACGCGAATGAGATCTGGAACTCAGTACAAGCTGTAATTGCTGGTGCATTTATTGATGGTGGTTTACGCCCGGACCAAATTGCTGGTATTGGTATTACTAACCAACGTGAAACCACAGTTGTATGGGATAAAGAGACTGGTAAGCCAATTTATAATGCAATTGTATGGCAATCTCGTCAGTCTGCGCCAATTAGTGACAACTTGATTGACCAAGGTCTAAAAGAAAAAATTCAACAACATACTGGTCTTGTTGTCGACGCATATTTCTCAGCAACTAAGATTCGTTGGATCTTAGACCATGTTGAAGGGGCTCAAGAGCGTGCAGAGAAAGGTGAATTATTATTCGGTACTATTGATACTTGGTTGCTTTGGAAATTAACTAATGGTGAAGTACATGCGACTGACTACTCAAATGCTTCTCGTACTATGTTGATGAATATTGAGAAACTAGAGTGGGATGATGAAATGTTAGCTATGTTGGACATTCCAAAAGTGATGATGCCTGAAATTCGTTCAAACTCAGAAGTATATGGTCACACAGTTGGCTTCCACTTCTATGGTTATGAAGTACCAATTTCTGGTATGGTAGGGGACCAACAAGGTGCCTTATTTGGGCAATTAGCAACAGAAGAAGGTACGGTAAAATCAACCTATGGTACTGGTGCCTTTATCGTAATGAATGCTGGTAGCAAGTTGAAATTATCTGAAAATAACTTATTAACGACAGTTGGTTTTGTCATCGGTGATAAAGTGACATACGCTTTAGAAGGATCTGTGTTCGTTGCTGGTTCAGCTATTCAATGGATTCGAGATGGTTTAGAATTAATTGAAAACGCTGCCGAAACTGAAGAATTGGCTAACCAATCTACAAATGAAGACGAAGTTTACTTAGTACCAGCCTTTACTGGTTTAGGTGCGCCGTACTGGGATTCTGATGCACGTGGTGCAGCTTTTGGTATCACTCGGGGAACAACAAAAGCTGACTTTGCTAAGGCAACTTTACAATCAATTGCATACCAAGTTCGCGACATTACTGATACAATGAATAAGGATACTGGTATCGATATTCCATTACTAAAAGTTGATGGTGGCGCAGCAATGAATGGTTACTTGATGCAGTTCCAATCAGACATTACTGGTATTGAGATTGCTCGTGCTGCTAACCTTGAGACGACAGCCTTAGGTGCTGCTTATCTAGCTGGTTTAGCTGTTGGTTACTGGAAAGACATTGATGAATTGAAATCATTTACCCAACCAGGACAAACTTTCGAACCTAAGATGAATGACTCACATAAAGAAGACCTATATGCGGGTTGGACTAACGCAGTCCGTGCAACACGTGCTTACTCACAATACTTTAAAGAAGAAGCAAACGACTAATACATAGGAGGTATAGTTTAAATGCCTAAATTATCATTTAAGTATAGAAAAGAAACAGTCGAACAATTAAAAGAAAACCAATATGATTTATTCATTATTGGAGGCGGTATCACAGGTGCAGGTGTAGCGATTCAAGCAGCTGCATCTGGCCTAAAAACGGCCTTAGTGGATATGCAAGACTTCTCTGAAGGGACTTCAAGCCGTTCAACTAAATTAGTACACGGTGGTATCCGTTACTTGAAAAACTTCGACCTAGAAGTGGTTTCAGATACAGTAACTGAGCGTGCAACTGTACATAACATTGCACCACATATCCCGCAACCAGATCCAATGTTAATGCCTTTATATGACGAACCAAAAGTAACTTTCAATCCATTACGCTTGCAAATCGCTATGGATATCTATGACTCACTAGCTGGTGTAAAAGATTCTCAATACGCCAACGAAATGTTGTCTAAAGATGAAGTTTTAAGTCGTCAACCAGGCTTAATGGCTGAAGGTTTAATCGGTGGTGGTAAATATCTTGACTTCAACAACAATGACTCGCGATTAGTTATTGAAAACATTAAACAGGCCAATGATGATGGGGCTGATTTATTAAGTCATGCTAAAGTTGTCGGTTTTGAATATGAAAATGATAAAATTGTAGCTGTTAAAGTGGAAGATTTACTATCTGGTGAAACATTTACTGTTAAGTCTCATGTAGTGATTAACACTACTGGCCCTTGGTCAGATACTATTCGCCAATTAGACGGTTCAGATGAAAAACCTGCACAAATGCGACCAACAAAAGGTGTGCATTTTGTAGTCGACCAGTCAAAATTAAGTGTGTCACAACCAATTTACTTTGATACTGGTGAACAAGATGGTCGTATGGTCTTTGTTTTACCTCGTGAAAATAAAACTTACTTCGGTACTACTGATACAGATTACTCTGGTGATTTTGAACACCCAACAGTGACTCAAGAAGACGTTGATTACCTATTACGTGTTGTCAACCACCGCTTCCCGAATGCCAACTTGTCTATCAATGATATCGAAGCTTCATGGGCAGGTTTACGTCCCTTAATCGATTCAAATAATGCTTCTGACTACAACGGTGGTGACGCTGGACGACTATCAGAGCGAACATTTGATGAATTAGTTACTTTATTCGATGACTATAGCAAACAAAAGGTTGAACGAAGTACGGTAGAAGATAAGTTGCAAGATTTAGGTTCTAATACATCAGAACGTGGTGATGGTAGTCCTTCAAGCGTATCTCGTGGCTCAGACTTATCTGTTTCTGATTCAGGTTTATTTACCCTAGCTGGTGGTAAAATCACTGACTACCGTAAGATGGCTAAAGGAGCAATGGAAAAAGTAATCCCTGCTGTAGCTGACCTTACTGGTAAAAACTATGATTTAGTTCAATCATCCACTTACCCAGTATCTGGCGGTCAATTTGATCCAAATAGCTATGAAACTGCTATGGAAAACTTTGCCAACGTAGGTGCAGCTCGTGGTCTAACTTACGGAGAATCACTTAAACTAGCTAAATTATATGGTTCAAATATGAATCGTGTAGTCGCATACTTACCAGTAGCTAAGGAATATGCAGCTAAATATGACTATCCAGTAGATATTGCTGTCAGCTTAATTTATGCCTTAGAAGAAGAAGGGGTATACACACCATTAGACTTCTTTGCACGTCGTACAACCTTTATGTTATTCCAACATGACAAGATGCTTGCAGTTAAAGATGCTGTTAGCCAAACAATTATTGACTACTTAGGTTTAGATCAAGCCAACGCTGATCAACAAAAAACAGCATTAGAAGCAGAAATTGCCAAAGCTGAGTTACAATACTTAAAATAATTCATATTTTTTGTGTAAATATACAAAAATTAATGTATTATTATAAATAAAACCATGGGAGGTTTTAATATGGATGGATTTATTGGTGAATTAATTGGTACTTTTTTACTGGTCTTACTAGGGTGTGGGGTTAATGCTGGGGTAAACTTAAGTAAATCAAATGCCAAAGAAAGTGGATGGATTGTTATCACTATGGGTTGGGCTTTAGCTGTTACTATTGGTGTGTACGCTTCTGGTTTCTTATCGGCAGCCCACTTAAACCCTGCAGTTACGATTGCTTTCGCAGTGAACGGATCTTTTGCTTGGGCTGAAGTAGTTCCTTACATTGCCGGTCAAATGATTGGTGCGGTTCTAGGTGCTACGACAGTATGGCTAGCTTATCATGAGCAATTTGAAGCAACTAAAGAAGAAGGTTCAATTCTTGGAACCTTTGCTACAGGTCCTCAAGTCGATAGTCCTGTATGGAACTTAATGACTGAAATTATTGGTACTGCTGTATTAGTTGTTGGTGTTATGGCTTTAGGTGCAAACCAAATTTCAGACGGTTTAAATCCAATGATCGTTGGTATCATTGTTGGTTCAATTGGTCTTTCATTAGGTGGTCCCACAGGTTATGCCATCAACCCAGCTCGTGACTTAGGTCCCCGTATTGCACATGCAATCTTACCAATTTCAGGTAAGGGTGGTTCAAACTGGGGTTACGCTTGGGTACCTATTGTCGGACCAATTATCGGTGCAATTGTAGCTGCCTTAGTATACAACTTGGTTTTATAATCAAAATTCAATACTAATACAAAAAACCAGAACAAACGTTCTGGTTTTTTGTTGCCTATTTTAAACTATTTAAAACTAATTAAAAGGGCGAATGTCTTTTTCCAAATATATAACATCTAACCATTGGTCGAATTTATAGCCCATATTCTTACAGATACCGTATTGTTTAAATCCATGTTTTTCATGAAACTTGAGTGATGATTCGTTAGTTCCAGTTACTTGAGAAACTAATTTATAGATATCAGGGTAATTATCAATAACTTCTTTTTCTAATGCGCTGTATAGGCGACTTCCAATACCTTTGGCTTGAATATGAGCGTCTAGATAGATAGAAATCTCTTTAGAAGGATTATAGCCTTCATAAGCACCAGCATCACTAGTATAAGCAAAACCAATCACTTGGCCATCGTAATCAGCGACTAAG
Organism: Aerococcus urinaeequi; assembly: GCF_001543205.1. Lineage (NCBI taxonomy): Bacteria > Bacillati > Bacillota > Bacilli > Lactobacillales > Aerococcaceae > Aerococcus > Aerococcus urinaeequi. Next base: position 1,989,606 of record NZ_CP014162.1, on the reverse strand, counting down.
AAGGGATTTATACCTATACGTTCAGTTATTTGTTCTTCCTTTAAAGAAACGTCAGTTAGGGCGATTCTAAAAGAAATAGTCGTATTTTGAATATAATAATTATAAATCTCAGTTAACTGAGCAGCGTCTGCTAATTCAGCAGGTCGTATAATTATTTGTTCAGTATCGATATCTATAGTATTTGTCGATTTTAAAGGATCTGTCATAAAGAATCTTCCTAACATTTTTATTTTAGACTAATGATATCACTAGATTTTATTTGATGCCAATACAAAATATTGTTGGCTGATGATCGGTATAGGGTATCATAAAGTGGACATAGAGATTCATATTAAAAATAGCTATAGCTTTAAATAATATATGTTATGTAAACTAATAGACATAGACAGGTATCTATAGGGACACTCATGACTACACAGACGGTTTCTGACGCATTTTGGGTCTGTTTATATGGATTAATGGTCATAGCTGTTTTAGATTTATCATACGCTATCTTACAAAGTATGATTCTATTGTTTTGCTACTCACTTCAATTACTATACTTTATAGCGCTAACTTTCTACAATTAATTGATTCATCGACTTATTATTATAAATATCAGTAAATCCAGTCAGCTTCTTCATTTATTTCGTGTTATCAATCTATGATTTAGAACGTATGTTTGGTATAATTATTTTTAGTATTTGAAGGAGTTTTATATATGGACAATTACTTTGATAAGGAATCTTTCTACGAACTATACGCCGACTATCTATCACAGAAGCAATCCAGCACTAAGGAAAGCTATTTGAAGAACATCAAACCATTCTTTATTTATCTGGAAAAACAAGCTATTATACATCCAACTTATCATGACATTGAACGCTATTTTGACGATTTAATCAATCATCCAAGTAAGACCTACATCTTAATCAATGATATAGATTATGATGAGGTCTCTGAGGAGCAACGTCGTGCACTGGACCAGTTTCGCTACAAAGATCGGACCATTAAGTCATACCGCAACATGCTCAACCAGTTCTTTAAATGGTTAGAACGGGAAAATCTATATGAAAATATCGTTGCTAAAGCCAATAATAATATCCCTGTACCACACGGACACGCTAAGGATGCACTAGATATTGAGGACGTTGAAAAGTTGCTAGATTACCTTAAATCAACAACTGATACACTAATTGGTAAACGTAATTATGCACTTATATTACTTGCTGTCACTACTGGGTTAAGGACCATTGAACTCAGTAGAGCCAATTTTGAAGACGTGCAACGCCGCGGTTTGAACACTGTAATCTATGTACAAGGTAAAGGTCGCCGTGAAAAAGATGAATTCGTCATAATTCCCCGTAAAACCAAGGAAGTTGTGCGAGATTATACACGCTTCCGTGAAGACCAAGGTATCATGATTAACACCGACTTAGCGCCTTTATTTGCTTCACACGGTAATCGTAATAAAAGTGGTCGTATGTCAGCTCGGTCAATTTCTAGAGTGATCGCGAGTGCTTATGAAGCTGTTGGGATTCATTCATCTAAAATTACGCCACATTCACTGAGGCATACCGCTGCAACCTTAAGTTTAATTAACGGCGGTAACTTACGGGAAACGCAAAAAATGCTACGACATTCTAGTGTTCGAACGACCGAAATCTATGCCCAAGATTTAAATGAAGACTTGAATACTTCTAGTCAGTTGATTGAAGATCTTATTGACCAATCAAGAATTCTCAAAGATTTAGAAGATAAAAATTTGCGCAATCCCTAATTAGTAATCACAAAAGCCCCCTCTCTTAATCATAAAGGTGGGGGCTATTACTGAAGATATTGAATAAATGATGGGATGACTTTGTATAAATAGCTAGGGTATATGTTTGCTATTTATACTCCCTTCTATGTCCGCTAAGGGTAATTAGCAGACATAGAAAATAAATTCATTTGCTATGCTCTTTGCTTATATTTTCGCTAATAAGTCGCCAAGATATTCAGCTAGTGCTAACATGCCAAATTTTTGTGCAACTTCTTCAGCGTCTGCATTGTAATTTGTATTGGTGTTGACGTCGTAAGCCCACTTCTGTCCATCTGCCGTTTCAATAAACTCTACTGCTGCTACCTGGATGTTTTCAGCTTTTAAGAAGTTTTCAATCTTATGAATTTCTTCTTTGTTTAATACCCCGTCAACGATTTGGAATTTATCTGGTGAAGATTGGACCTGCCCTTCAATTGGAATTTGGCAGTTATCTGCTGGGCACAATTCAAAACCGTCTGATGAATCGATGCTGACAACATAATGAAATTTACCACCAATAAATTCTGACCGGTACACCCTACCATTTACTGGCTTAACGTAGGCTTGAAGTAAGCTAATTCCATCAACTGAATCTTCAAAGAAATCACTATTAACATAGTCTTCTAGCTCTTCAATTCGGTCAAATAGGTTTACCCCAAGCCCTTTACCTGCCCGGTTGTGTTTAATAATAAATGGGAAAGTATCGAGTTTTTTAGCTGCTTGGATAATTTCTTCTTTACCAACTGCAGCAATCGTTTTAGGCGTTTGGATACCTGCTTTTTGTAAGGCTAAATACTGCTTAATCTTGCTGACTTCAAGTTCAATTGCGCGACTACCATTCACCACGCTGGCCTGATGGCTTTCTAACCAGGGTAATACTTGGCTAGTTAATTCAGGTGCATAGCGGTGGTCTCTTGTGTGCGACGAAGCAGAAATCCGGTTATAGAAAACGCCTGCTGGTGGTGTATCTTGAATGTCTACTAGCCCTGTGTCTAGAAACCAAGTGTCATAAGGAATAGACAGTTGGTCTAGTCGTTCAATTAAATGTTTTGTCCAATCATCGTTTTCATGGATGATATATACTTTCTTGTCTGTCAAATTGTTGCGCCTTCTTTCTTTTTAATTTTAGTGAATACTGGCAATTTTTCGTTTTCTGTTTTGGCAATAATAGTCGCTGCTAAAGCATTTCCAACCACATTTAAGGCTGTTCTACCTGCATTTGCGAAGAAATCAATGGATACCAGTAAGGCAACTGCTTCAGATGGTAAGCCTAATTGGTTTGCGGTAGCAAGAAGCACGACAATCGCCCCTGATGGTACTGTAGCGATTGTTTTGGTGATAAAAGTAAGAAACACTACTAAAACGACAAAATCAGAAATCGTTAATGAAGCATCATATATATTAATTATAAAGGAAATGGCTAAAGATACATAGATAGCTGCACCACCTAGATTTAGTGTGTAGCCTAGGCACGTTACACCTGATGAGATCACTTTTGGTACTTTATTTTCTTCTAAACGGTCGATAAGTGATGGTAATACAACGCTTGAACCGCCTGTAATAAAGGCAATAAAGCTCAAGTCAGAGATGGATTTAAATAATGAAATATAGGATACCCCGAAACTGTAAGCAATGATGGGATAAATTACTAAGGCGGCTGTTAGGTATGCGATGTATAGCCAGAATAGGAAACTAAATACAGAAGAAATACCTGAAATTCCATATATTGCAACGTCATAGGCTAGGAATCCGAAAACCCCGATTGGTGCAAATTGTATGGCATAGTCAACCATTTTAAAGATGGCCGTTTTCCAAGAATTAAAGAAAGAGATAACTGGCTTTGCTTCATCACCAATTGCGATTAGGCCTATACCAAGGAAAATAGCAAAGAAAATGATTGGCAATAAGCTACCATCAGCTAAAGTTTGAAAGATATTGCTTGGAATAATACTCAAGATGAAATCTTGTAAGTTAATCCCAGTCGCAATCCCATCAAGTGATTCGGTAGAGATTTCACCAAGTGCTACATCACCGCCAACATTCACTAGTCTACCAAATACCAAGGTCAAGCCAATCAAAAAGGTGGTTACGAGGAAAAAGTAGCCAATTGCCTTAAAGATGACCTTCCCTAGTTGATTCCCACCACCGATTTCTACCACTGATAAGACAATTAATGGAAAAACGAGTGGCACGACGAGCATTTGGATGAGGTTCATAAAGAGATCTCCCAGCATACCAAAATGACTACTGATGCCTGGGAAAAAGTACCCAACGGCGATACCTAAAATGGCAACTATGAGTATCTGTACCAATAAATTAGGTTTTTTAAACATTCATATTCCTCCAATCATTTATCAAGACCTACTTTAGTTTGTTAGCAATAGGTCTCTAATAGCTTGTGTCGTAGTATAGCACTCAGGATTTTATAGTAAATAATCGAATATCGGTCATTATTGGTCTAAAATTGAAACACATTAATTACCGAACAGATGTGATGTAGTGCATACATTGTGAAGTATGGCGAAAATAAAGACAATTTTTATAAATTTCCTAAATAACGGATATTTTAATCGTTTAGTTTCCGTAATATTGGCAATTAAATATAATTTCCGTTATAATGGATATCAAGGAGGTGCCTCATGTCTAAAAACTATATAGCGATTATCGGTGACTTAATTGATTCAAAAAAATCAGCTGACCGAGAAAACTTACAAGAAATCTTATTAGAAAGTTTTGCTACAATTAACCAAAACTACGGTGACATCATCGTGTCAAAATTAACGATAACCTTAGGTGATGAATTTCAAGTGTTGATTAAACCCCATCATCAAGTGTTTCAAATGATAGATGACATCCAACGACTCATACCCCACCCCATTCGCTTTGGGATTGGTTACGGGTCAATAGCCACAGAGATTGATCCTGAAGTCAGTATAGGCGCAGATGGCCCTGCATACTGGCACGCTAGAAGCGCCATTGAATCAGTCAAGCAACACGATTACAGCGGTAATTTACGTCAAGTCTTTACTGGTCTAGAGGGAAAAGATGACACCATCAATACCCTGCTCTTACTGACGGATACTATCCGGTCAAGTTGGACTAAAACCCAGCTATATGTCTTCAATGGACTTTTAGAGACGGGGATTTACCGGCAATCATTTAATCAAAAAGCACTTGCTAAAAAATTAGAATTATCACCCTCAGCTTTAAGTAAACGACTAAATTCAGCCAATATTAAAATCTATCTAGCTGGAAAAGAACAGCTGGCACGTTTCATTCAGGAGGTCGATGATACTGATTCATAATGCCATCACACTCGTATTATTAATTGCCCACTTTCTAGGTGATTACCATTTTCAAAGTGAGAAACTGTCAGAAGCCAAGAGAAAGAGTCACGCCGCTCTTGCTAAACACCTAGCTATCCATGGATTACTTTTGTTTATATCATGGTTACTCACTTGGCAGTCGAATATGATTCTCTTATTTTCAGCTGTATGTCTAGGACATATCATCATTGATTTACTGAAGGTGACCCTACAGCGGAAGTGGATATTCCAGGCAGAACAGATTCCTTATATTTATCTGATTGATCAATTGCTACATATTTCATTGATTGTCGTCTTAAGTCAGGTTGTTTTCCCGGCATCCGGTGACGTCTCCGTATCCATACCTACATTGGTCTTGAAATGGACCTTACTGACGGTATTAATAACCAAACCCGCGAACGTTACCTTTAAAGTGCTTTTCAATCAATATCAAAATTACACCGACGATACAGTTGACCAAACTGAAATAGTCACTGTTCCTGGTGCAGGCGCTATGATTGGGAATTTAGAACGAATTTTATCAGCTATATTCCTGTCATTAAATGCCCTATCTTCCATCGGCTTAATCTATACTGCGAAGTCTATTGCCCGCTTTAAACTGATTGAGGAAAACCAAGGATTCGCCGAATACTATTTAATCGGTACCTTATTTTCCATTCTATTTGTCGTCGTATCATACTTTTTTATATTTTAAGAGACATCTTATTTAGCGATTTAGGCGATCGTTAAGTAAGATGTTTTTTGTGACCCTCTTCACTTAAACTTATAAGATATAAAGTTGAACCATCAAATCTATGTAAGCACTTTATTTTTAATTTTTTTAGTCAAAAGTTTGATATAAGTCAAGGAAAATGACAATCTGTCTAGCGTATACTTGGGTGGTGAAATAGTACACAATATACTGAAAGTGGTGAAAATACATGGATTTTAAACTCACTAATGAACAAGAACTACTCCGTAAGATGATTCAAAAGTTTGCGGAAAAAGAAATTGCCCCAAGATACGAAGAGATTGAAAAGGAAGGCTACCAACAAGACCTAACGGATAAGATGGCGGATGTTGGGATTGTAGGGATTGCTGTCCCTGAGGCTTATGGTGGCGCTGGCTACGACTTTGTAACCCAGACTATGGTGATTGCTGAACTAGCAAAAGTTAACCCTGGTGTTGCCTTTACCCTCGAAGCCCACTGGAAAGCAATCGACCAGCTTGTCATTTATGGTAGTGAAGAAATCAAGGCCCGTTGGTTACCTAGGGCTAATCGGGAGTTATTTACCTTTGGACAGACTGAGCCAGCTAGTGGGTCTGATGCTTCTACCCAACAAACAACAGCTGTTCAGACTCCAGATGGTTGGTTATTGAATGGGAATAAGGCTTTCTTAACCAACGGTGTCAAAGCCGCATCTATGTACCTTATTTTAGCCATTACCAGTCCTGAAAAAGATACCGAACATAGCCGGACTGTCTTTATCTTAGATAATCAAAATCCTGGTTTTGAAAACGGTCGTGTTGAAGACTTTGTGGGGATGCGCGGATGTCCAGTCGGCGATATTTACTTGTCAGATGCCCTTGTACCGGATATTGACCGCTTAGGTGCTATTGATCAAGGGATGGAAATTGGACACAATGCCCACCATACAGCCCGGTTTTTAATGGGTGCACTAGCGGCTGGTATTCAAGATGCCGCCTTGAAAGCTTCTATCAACTATATTCAAGAGCGTGAACTATTTGGTGGTAAGATGTCTCACCTTGATGGGATTAAATTTAGAATCTCTGATATTGCCATGGGCTTACATGCAACAAAACTAATCATCTACCAAGCTGCCTGGTTAAGAGATCAAGAAGTTGACCATAAGATGGAAACAACAACCGCTAAATTATTTGGCTCAGACCAAGCCTTGAAAGCGGCTAACCACGCTATGCAGATTTTTGGGGCTTATGGTTACTCCAAAGAATATCCAGTTGAGCACTTATGGCGTGACGCTAAGGCCTTGCAATATGCTGAAGGTGCGTATGAAAAACTCCAATTAGACATCGCAAATTCAGTCTTATTTGAATCTAGAGAGGAATTTATGCTATGAAAATCGTCGTATTTATAAAAGAAATCCCTATCAGTAACCACGTTAGAATTGACCCAGAAACGAATAACCTTATTCGGAGTGGTGTTCGCGGCCGTATTAACCCCTTTGATGAACATGCCATTGAGACTGCTGTTCAGTTAAAAGAAAAATTTGGTGGTACAGTATCTGTTGTCAGCATGGGCCCTGATTCTTTTAAATTGAGCTTGCATGAAGCCCTAGCCATGGGTTGTGACGAGGCTTATCTACTATCTTCACGTGCCTTTGCTGGGTCTGATACCTTAGCAACTGCTTATACCCTAGCTCAAGCTGTACGCAAGATTGGGAACGTGGATCTTATTTTGACAGGTTTAAAGGCAATTGATGCGGATACAGGACAAGTTGGCCCATTAATTGCTGAAGAGTTGGATCTACCACAAATCACCAACGCATCCGGTATAGTCGACCTTGATTCAGTTAATCAAACCATTGATGTCAAAAGACATTTGGAAGTGGACCAAGAAGTCATCCGTGTTTCTTACCCCTTAGTTATGAGTGTTGGTGATGAAATCAATAAACCGCGGTATCAAACGCCTCTTTTGATTAAACAATCTATGCAAAAAGAGATTACGGTATGGAACGAGGGTGACCTACATTGTGACCTTGATAGAATCGGTATCAAAGGGTCCCCTACTATTGTGACTGAAAGCTTTGTGCCGGAAGAATCAGTCCGTCAGATGACCATGCTTGAAGGGTCCCCGACGGAAGCGGCCGAAGCATTGTTAGCCATTTTGTCAGACAAACATATCATCTAAGGAGGTAAGTCCATGAATCAAGGAAAATCATCAGGTATATGGGTGGTTGCTGAAATTTCAGAAGAAATCATCCACCCTTCAACGCTAGAATTATTAGGTAAAGCCCATGAAATGAGTCAAAATAGCCAAGATAGTGTAACAGCCATCCTCTTAGAAACAAGTCAAACTAATCACGCAGCAAGTCTTATTGGCCACGGTGCTGACCAAGTGTTTGTTGTGAAAAATGACTTATTCGCTGACTTTGATCCTGTATTATCAAAAACAGCTATCAAGCAATTAGCTGACGATTACCAACCAAATATTATTCTATTCGCAGCCACTCTTAAAGGAAGAGCTTTAGCGCCAAGACTACAAGGTGCCCTGCAAACGGGTTTAACCGCAGACTGCCTCGACCTATCTATCAATGATAAGGGTCAGTTGCTACAGATTAAACCCTCATACGGGGACAACTTGATGTGTACAATTCTAACACCAACCCGTCGTCCACAAATGGCCACAGTCCGGCCAAATGTCTTTAACACTCTCCCCTTTGACAATACCCGTCAAGGTGCTATTATAGACCTAACGATTGCCTTAGAACGGCCTTATACCTACCAAGTCTTGGAACGAATTCCAGGTCAACCACAAACGAATCAAATCACTGAGGCAGATAAGGTTGTTGCTGTTGGTCGCGGGATGAAGATGCAAGACAATTTAGTCTATACTGAAAAAGTAGCCGACCTACTTGGCGCAAAAGTTGGTGCTACCCGTCCCCTAGCAGAGAACGGCTGGTACACACATGACGAGCAAATTGGTCAAAGTGGGGTCACTATCCAACCGCAATTACTCTTGAATTTCGGGATTGCGGGCGCCATCCAATATACTGTCGGGATGAATCAGGCAAAATTTGTATTTTCTGTAAATAAGGACCCGAAAGCCGCTATCTTTAAAGAATCAGATGTCGGGTATGTCGGCGATGCGGTTGCTTTTGCCAAAGCTTTAGCTAAACAAGTAGAAAGTAAATAACAATGAGGTGAAAATATGTTAGCCCAGGATAAAATCAATGATCTAAGACAATTTGACCTATTCAAAGAGCTTGATTGTCAAACGCTTGAACAAATTGTCCCTTATTTTACTAAACGCTTGTACAAACGAAATGAAGTGGTCTACGCAACCAATACAGAAGCCCGCTATTTTCTCTTTGTATTAACTGGTAAAGTAAAGATCTTTAGATTATCAGAGTTGGGAAACGAACAAATCATCCGGATGATTGCACCGATGGAATTTACTGGTGAACTAGCCCTATTTGAAGGTATCCGCAAGGCGCATGCCGTAGCTATGGTAAAAAGTGAAATTTACCTGATTGAAAATCAACAATTTAAACAATTGCTGGTGGACTACCCGCAATTATCCCTTAAGATGATTGAGGCCCTGTCTCAGCGGCTACACGCTTCAGAAGAGCAATCCATGTTGTTATCTACTTGTACCGCAAAAGACCGGTTATTCAATTTCATTTGTAAGGAAGCCGAGTTGGTGAATGGCCACCGAATCTTCTATCACGAGGAAACGAAGCGGTTTTTAGCAGGATTTTTAGGTATGTCATCTGAAACGCTTAGCCGGTCCCTGCATCAATTAGCTGATGAAGGCAAGATTAAAGAACAGCATAACCATCAGATTGAAGTCTTTTGTTGAGAAATATTGAGTTAAATTCAACTTCATAAACGCCTATAAGCATCGAACCTTCACTTTAGTTGGAAAGGTTCGGTGCTTTTTGCAAAATGACGAATCATTCTTTAATTGAAAAAGCCAAGAAAAAAACGCCCCTAGTTAACCTGATGATGACTGATCATCGGATAAAACTAAGAACGTTCTATAATGAAGCGTTTTCATGAATGCTTGAATAAAGCATTCATTTTACAAAAAGAATTATTTGGTTTCGCTTTCGATAATACGTGTATTTTCGTTTACTTTTTGTTTGTTTAGCGGATACATGAATAACAAGATTAAACCTGCTGCTAATAGTAATCCACCTGGTAATATTGTACCAAGGCTGTAGATACTATTCGCTACTTCAGCAGTTTGTTGTTCAGCACCTGAAACATAACCAATTTGTGTTAGTAAAGCACCGGCTAAGAGACCAGCAATCGCTTGACCTACTTTACGTGTAAATGAGTAAACTGAGTAGATTGTACCATCTTTACGTGTACCACGTTTGATGTAGAAGTCATCAATAACGTCTGTTACGTAAGAGTACATTGCCATAGTGTAGTAACCCATAACCATACCAGCAACGATAACTAAGATGGCAAATACTAATGGATTTTGAATTCTTAATACGAAAGCAATGACATAGATTAAGCCTGCACCGATTAGGGCGAATGATCCAGCTTCTTTTTTACCAAATTTTTTCGTAATTGAACTTACAAATGGTGCGATTAATAAAGCACTTAAAGTCATACCTGCAGTGGCAATTGTTAAGATACGTGTATTTTGGAAGTAGTCTAAGTACATGTACTGTAATAATTGACCTAATGAGATTAAACCAGCCAACATAAACATTGTAGAGAACATTAAACCTAAGAATCCACGGTCTTTAATCAATTCACCAAGGTCAGATAACATTTGTCCGACACTGAATTTTTCACCTTGTGGTAATTCAACACGTTCTTCAACCATACCGTAACAAGCTAAGTAACATAAAGCAGCGGCTAAACCTAAGGCAACACCTAACCACATGAAGTTATCAGCTAATACTTTACCGTCTGCACTATAGGCAATTAATGGTACAACGAAACCTAAACTAAATTGGATTAAAGTAGATCCCATTGAACGGAAAGTAGATAAGTTCGCACGGTCTTCTGATTTACCAGATACCACAGATGCTAATGAACCGTAAGGAATGTTGATTGAAGTATAGAAAATTGATCCCCATAATAAATAAGTAACAAACATATAAATAACTTTAGCTGTTGGTGTCCAGTCTATAATGAAACTGTTATACATTAAAGCGCTTGCAATTCCGACCGGTAAAGCCATTCTACGTAACCAAGGTTTAAATTTACCTACGCGAGTTGTAACAGCATTATCCGCAATAACACCCATACCAACATCAGTAAAAGCATCAACTAAACGAGCGATACCAAATAGTGTACCAACCATTGCTGGTGAAACACCCATAACGTTTGTATAGAATACCATGAAATAGTTTGAAGCAAGGAAGAATGTTAGATCGTTACCGATATTCCCAATCAAATAACCTAGCTTGTCGCGCATGCCGAAAGAACGGCTTACTCTCAATTTATTTTCTTGACTCATAATAACCTCCACAATTTTGTCTCAAGTGATTTTTGCAAATTTCACAATATAAATTAATTAGTGCACTTATTTATAGTTAATATTGTACTCAATAGCGTCAAGAATGTAAACGGTTTATTATTAAAATTGCAAACTTATTTTTAAGAAACATCAAAGGATTGTAGGTTTTAACAAGATTCTTAAAGTACAACTTTAATTTAAACTCCGGCTTTTGGACAAATTTTACAACTTTTAAGAACAAAAGTTGTTCTTTTTAAAAACACTCTTTTTGCAATCTGATAATTTTTTGCAATATTTTAGCTTTTGAGATATAGGTTGAGAGCAATTGTTGCTAAAAATTGGGCAAAATAAAAAAGAGTAAGTGAGCTTTGACACTCAATTACCCTTTTCTTCTATAGTGATTTCGACTTATCGATTCACACTATTGATTGGCTTTACTATTTTCGTAGAATAACACTTGCTCGTCTGCTGGTACCATTGACCCACCAGTTGCCCACGCAATATGGGTCATGTTAGCTACTTTATCTGTTAAGTTCTTGTGACGCAGATAGTTTTGCCCCGCTTCAGTAGTGAAGAGTCTTTGTGGACCAACTAATCCTGCTGTGGCTGCTGGCTCTACAAAAATATCTTCTACATCTTTCAGTGTTGTTAATAGGCGATTAGACTCTTTGTCAGTCAATGTATAACCACCATCAAAGATACCTGACATTAATTTAGCCACGATTTGAGAGGTTCTAGGTACTGCTAGACCGTCCATAACGGTTAAGCCATCAATCCCAAAGTCATAGACTGAAATATCTGCAAATTTCTTAGAGATTAACCCTAGTAACATAGATGGTACATGAGTTGGTTGAGCAAAGAAGCAGTGAACATGATCACCGTAAATTTGTTTCAAACCATAAGTAATACCACCTGGACTACCACCCACACCACATGGTAGATACACCATAAGTGGATGGTCTTCATCGACAACGATTCCTTGATCAGCTAACTGTTTTTCTAGTCTTGACGCTGCAGTTGTATAACCTAAGAACAATTGAATTGAATGTTCGTCATCAATAAAGTAAGCATAGGGATCTGATTGAGCTGATTGACGCCCTTGGTCTACGGCTTCTGTGAAGTTGGTCTTATGTTCGATAACTTGGACACCGTGGCTTCTTAGGTAGTCTTTCTTCCATTGCTTGGCTTCGTGGGACATATGAACTTGGACATTGAAGCCTATTTTGGCAGACATCACACCTGAAGATATACCAAGATTACCAGTCGTCCCAACTACTACAGTGTACTGTTTAAAGAAATCTTGGAATGTCTTAGTCGCAAATTTCGAATAGTCATCGTCATAACCTGATAATAATTTCTCTTCAAAGGCTAATGCTTCAGCATGATGCAAGACTTCATAAATAGCCCCTCGAGCCTTAATAGTACCGGCAATCGGTAATAAGTCATCCCGTTTTAGGAACATTTGGCCAGGAAATGAAAAATCATAAGTGGTTTCTAACGCGTTCTTGAATTTGTCAATGTCAGAAATTGGCGATTCAATCAGACCATCTAAAGCCACCGTATCTTCGAAGACTGCTTTGATAAATGGTGCAAATCGTTTTAATCGTGCCTCTGCGTCTTTAATCTCTAGGACTGACACATCCAGTTGCCCTTTTAAGTTCTTGAAAGGTACATGGCTATCATTCTCCCAAAAAACGGGCTTACGGTCACGAATATCACCTAATGTTCTTTGATTCACCTGTTCTCTTGTTTTAGATATAGATTCTGTTGACATATCTATCCACCCTTCATATTATTTATTTTGTATAATGCACATTTTTCAACTCAAAAATCATAACGATTTTTTCCGCGTTCGTCAATAAATTTAGATAGTGTAGACAATCCCCATTTGCAATTGCTTTTGATTTGGTCCTTACTTATAATGGATTAGACGAAGTAGTAATGTTTAAATCAATATTATGAAAAATAAATATCTTAGATAAAGTGGATTGTTCGGACAAGCTAGCTAGTATATTGTCTTCGTCATCCGCCTCCCGATATAAAATTCTAGACTTACAAAAATCACAAAGTTAAATGACCCATTAAAGGAGAAAGACATGTTAGAAAAAGAACGTACAGAGATTGACCGCCTTGACCGAGAAATCGTGAAATTATTTGAGGAAAGAACGAAAATGGTTGAACAGGTAGCTGAAGTTAAGCTAGCAAATAATAAAGACATTTTAGATGCTGGTCGTGAAGCGTTAGTCATTGAGAAAGTTCAAGGCTACTTAGAAAACCCTGAACTAAAAGAAGAATTAGCTGATTTATATACTGAAATCATGCGTATATCTCGCGGTCATCAGGAGCATTGGATGGCTCAACAAGAAGAAAAATAACCGCAAAATAAAAACGGCAACTTTCATAATGAGCTGGAGTTGCCGTTTTTGTTTTATTTTAAAATCAATTCTTTTAACCAAGTTTCTGCCAAAGGTATCCATTGCGCGGCAGTTTTATTCACTTGATTGGGCATGGTTGCAGAAAGCTCGTTAGCCACTGAAAGGCCGTGTGGTCCTTCTTGGAAGATATGCATTTCAAACGGAATGTGATTTTCTTCTAATGCTAAGGCTAGTGATAAGGAATCACGTACGTTAACAACATCATCTTCACGTGTTGCCCAAATAAAAGTTGGTGCAGTATGTTCATTCACAGTAGCTGGGACAGAATAACGTTCAATTTCTGCTTCACTAGGTAGTGGTTTTCCAAAGCAAGCTAAAGATATGGCTGTTGCATAGGCCTTGATATTTGGGTCAGAATTGGCAATGTTTTGGTGATAATAATAGGCAATATCAGTTAGGGCGTAGGCAGAAATATTAAATGCTGGTTTCAAGGCTTTGCCCTTCAAATTTGTTGCATTTTGAATCACATCTTCATGCCATACATTACTGTACATCCCGGTATTGTGACCACCAGCAGAAAATCCTGCTAGGCCAATCTTATCAGTATCAATGCGCCACTCAGTCGCATATTGATGCAAAATTTCAAATGCCTTAGCAGTTTCTTGTAGCGCATGGGGGAAAATAACATCAGGTTTAACCGGAAATTGCCCTTCTGCAATGATTTCTGCAGTTGTTTTCCCTTGCCCATAGACCGAATATCGCAAGACAAATGCGTGAAAGCCCATAGCATTAAATGCCAATGCCACTGGTTCAGCTTCTCTATCTGAACAGTACATATATGAACCACCGGGACAGATAATCACGGCCGGTCGTTCAATATTCACATTACTTGTGCGGATTGGATCAATCACGTAGCTAGTTAAGGTCACATCATCACGATCATTATATAGCTTTATTACTTCTTTTTGCATCAGACGTTCTCTCCTCTAAATTTCATTAATGCCATTATAGCATTTGATTTTCATTAGAGAAAAAGAAAACCCCCGTCTCCAAATAGCAAGAAACGAGGGCATCAAAAGTTTAAGAAACGATACCTACCGATTGAATAAATCGATTAAAGCCATCTTTTCCTGCTGGTGTATCTTTATACACACCAGCATCTTCTAAGACGCGTACAAAAACATTTGCAATTTCATCTTTTAAAATAGTATGCACTGTATCTGGAGTAAAAGTATGGTGATAATTTTGCTTTAATTCTTGTGCCCATGTTAAATGATAAGCTGCAATATTATTTTCTTTATCTAATAGATAGTCAGCAACTGCCGAGATTTCATCTTTTAAGCGTGATGGTAATATAGCTAAGCCCATTACTTCAATTAAACCGATATTTTCCTGTTTAATATGTTGCACATCTTGATGCGGATGATAAACGCCATCTGGATATTGTGATGAAGTATGATTATCACGTAAAACCAAATCTAGTTCGAATTTGTCCCCATTTTTGCGGGCGATAGGTGTAATTGTATGATGAGCTTCGTCCCCTGTATATGCAATTACATCTAGATTTGGATCTTCATATGTTTGCCAAGCCAGTCGGATTTTATCGGCCAGGGTCACCAAATCTCCGCGTTCTTTTCCTTGTAGACGTATCACAGACATGGGCCATTTGACAATCCCAGCTTGGATGTTTGGGTAACCTTCAAACGTGAATTGACTTTCAAAGGGTGCCTTAGCCATAGGGAAATCATGACGTCCCGTTTGATAATGATTATGCGTTAGAATTGAACCTCCTACAATCGGCAAATCGGCATTAGATCCAGCAAAATATCCAGGAAAAATAGCTACAATGTCTAATAATTGTTCAAATGTTTGTTTTGAAATAACCATGGGGACATGCTGTGTGTTTAATACAATACTATGCTCATTGAAATAGGCATATGGTGAATATTGGAACCCCCACTTCTCATCGCCTAATTGAAGACGAATAATTCTGTGGTTAGCGCGCGCCGGATGGTTGATTCGTCCTTGGTACCCTTCATTTTCCATGCATAGCTGGCAAAGAGGATAACTAGAAGATTGCGCTTTTTTGGCGGCGGCGATTGCCTTGGGATCTTTTTCAGGTTTTGAAAGGTTAATGGTAATTTCCATTGGTCCATAGGCTGTTTGACTTGTATACGCAATGTTCTTAGCAATGGCCCCTACTTTAATATAGTCATTACGTTGACTCAGCGCATAAAATTCCTGGATGGCCTGTTCTGGAGAAATTTGATAGGTATCCCAAAAGTGTTGATTTAAAACACTAGGGGCTGGCGTGATAAAATCCATTAATGCAGCGCCTAAAGTATCTCGCTCTTCTGTTAAATCCCCTACTTTTCCGTTGTCAACAGCAACATCTACTAAGGCATCACGTAAGGAAATAAGGGTGGTTCTAGTTGTTTCTTGATTGGCACCTGCTTCACCAGTTAATGCTAAGATTCGATTGCGTAAATAAAAATGGTCGTCTATTGTATAATCACTATTTTCAATAACCTGTGTAACAAAGGCATCAATTAGTTTTGCCATGTCATCATCTCCTTGTTAGTACACGCGCGCCACTTGAGATTTCTGCGATATAAAATTGTGGTGGATAGCCGATTGTTTCAGTATATACACATCCTACTTGCTCTTTAAAAGCATCCACCTTGTCTTTTGCGACGATGGCAATGCCACATCCTCCAAATCCTGCGCCCGTCATACGCGCGCCTAATACACCCTCCTGTGCCCATGCTGTATGGACCAGGGTATCTAGCTCGATTCCGGTAACTTCATAATCGTGTTCTAATGATACATGGGAGGCATTCATTAAGCGACCAAATGCTAATAGATCCCCAGTTTGCAATGCTTGTCGTGCAAGTGACGTTCGTTGGTTTTCCCAAACAGCATGTCGTGCACGTTTCAAACGATTACTATCTTGAACTAAATAAGCATATTGATCAAAGGTGTTGGCATCAATCGCACCCAGTGAATCAATGGTCAACTTTTGGTTAAGTTCGGCGAGTGCTGTTTCACATTCAGTCCGGCGTTCATTGTATTTAGAATCGGCTAATTCACGGCGTTTATTGGTATTCATGATTACAATTACGTTATCAGCTAAATCTAGCGGAACGAGTTCATAGTCGAGAGAATTTGTATCCAGATAAATCGCACGTTTATCTGCCCCCATCCCGACGGCAAATTGATCCATAATACCCGAATTGACACCGATAAAATCATTTTCGGTTTTTTTACCAATTTTTACTAAATCTAGTCTTTCTAGTGTTAAATCATACAATTCTTCCGCAACTATCCCTGTGAGTAATTCAAGTGAAGCTGATGATGAAAGACCGGAACCATTTGGAATATTCCCATATACGTATAGGTCAAAACCGGTATCAATTGGATGACCCGCTTCTATTAAAAATTTAATGACCCCTGTAGGATAGTTCGTCCAACCGTCTTCCTTTGTTAGAATCAGTTGATTTAGGTTAATTTCAATAATGCCATCATCTTTGAAATTTGCTGAATAAAAGCGACAGATTTGGTCATCTCGTTTACGGGCAACACCATAAGTGCCCAGTGAAATAGCTGCTGGGAATACGTGGCCCCCGTTGTAATCTGTATGTTCACCAATTAGGTTAATACGTCCTGGTGAGAAAAAAGTTGCATCAGCTTGTTCGTTGAAAATGTCTGTAAAAGCTTGATTTAATGTTGTCGTGTCCATAAGCAATCTCCTTGATTTATATGATAATTTTATTATAGATTATTCAGATAAAATATTCGATATATTTACTAAACTTTTACTAATGTAGTTGCAAATATGTTACAATGGATAAAAATACATGATAAAGGAAGTAAGGATATGGCTACTCTTAAAGATATTGCAAAGTTAGCAAAAGTTTCGCAAGCGACCGTTTCACGAGTGTTGAACCGTGATGAAACCCTTTCTGTTGGTGAAGACACGAAACATCGTATTCTAGCCATTGCAGACGACTTAGGCTATACCAAACATCAAAAGACGACGAATATACCAAAACAGCGACAAAAAATTGCTGTTGTCCAATGGTATAGTGAGCAAGAAGAATTAAATGATTTATATTATTACGCTATTCGGATTGGGATAGAAAAACGTGCCGAAGATTTAACCTATGACATTGTCCGTTATTTCAATAATCAAATTATTCAAATTGCTGATGATATTGCTGGAATTATTGCCATCGGTAAATTTTCTAATCAACAAATTAAACGGTTAGAGTCCTATAATCGCAAATTGGTTTTTGTGGATTCAGATACCTTAAATGCTGGTCATCCCTGTGTGACAACTGATTTTGATAATGCCGTGATTCAAGTATTAGATTATTTTATGCAGCATGGGTTAACATCGATAGGTATGATTGCCGGTGAAGAGAAAACGACAGATGGTAAGGAACAGTTAATTGATCAACGGTTCAGAACTTTCCGAAACTATGCATCTGAACTTGGTGTTTACCATGCAAAATATACGTATATTGGTGATTTTTCAGCACAAGCTGGGTATGATTTGATGAAACAGGCCATCACTGAACATGGAGAAGCCCTTCCACAAGCTTTCTTTGTGGCCAATGATACATTAGCTATTGGTGCTTTACGTGCCCTTCAGGAGGCGCGTATTGCTGTCCCTGAACGGGTGAGTCTTATTTCATTTAATGATACCCCGTTGACGAAACAGATTTTCCCCGCCCTATCTAGTGTGACCGTTTTCACTGAGGAAATGGGTCGAATTGCTGTGGATACCCTGAATCGTCAATTGATAAACCCGGAAGTAGTACCTACTATGACTAGACTTGCCACTCGGTTAACAATACGTGATTCTAGTGGATAAATATCAAAAAAGGGTAACCGCAAACGATTGCGGTTACCCTTTTTTGATATTATTTTTTATTTTGTCAGCTTAACACAAAATGCATCCCAAGCATCCAAGGTGATTTGTTGTAAATCGGTTGGCACCACATGATTGCTGATAATAATTGTTTCATACGTACCATTAAAACTAAATGTTTGTGCTACATCAGATACATTCACGACTACTAAGTATGCTTCACTTGGTGTTCTTCGGATGTAGGCAAATACTTTATCGCTAGTATCTAATAGCTCAAAATCGCCATCGATTAACCATTCTGAAGTTTGGCGTAATTGAACCAATTTTTGATAAGTATAAAAAATACTGTCCTGATCAGCTAAGGCGTTTTTGACGTTAATTTCATGATAATTTGGATTTACTGGTAGCCAGGTTGTGTCTCCACTTGAGAATCCGGCATGTTTCGTTTCATCCCACTGCATAGGTGTCCTAGCATTGTCTCGACCAATCATGCGGATACTGTCCATGACTTGCCCCATAGATTGACCATTTGCCGTAGCTTCTCGTGCATAGTTTAAGGATTCAATATCATCAATTTCATCTAAATTGTTAAAAGGATAATTGGTCATTCCTATTTCTTCACCTTGGTAAATATAAGGTGTACCTCGCATCAGATGTAGGAGAATGGCTAATGCCTTGGCTGATTTCACTCTATTTGGGCCAGTTGAGCCCCAAATAGAAAGGACGC
Organism: Aerococcus urinaeequi; assembly: GCF_001543205.1. Classification (NCBI taxonomy): domain Bacteria; kingdom Bacillati; phylum Bacillota; class Bacilli; order Lactobacillales; family Aerococcaceae; genus Aerococcus; species Aerococcus urinaeequi. The sequence continues at coordinate 1,970,362 of NZ_CP014162.1, read as the reverse complement.
GTGGTAAATCATGGTTGTTCCAGAATAAAGAGTTCCAACCTTGACCAATCCCTAATTCTGTCTGCCATTTATTAAAAATCTTTTTTAATGCAGGTACATCTAGTTCGTCTTCAAAATCCCATTTAGCTGCATCCGGCTTATGTTGCAGACCAATATGCTCGAACTGAAATACCATAGATAGTTCATGACTGTCAGGATTTGAGTATAATTGGGCAATTTCCGGCGTAGCACCCCATGTCTCACCTACAGTTAATAATTCATGTTTACCAAAGGAAGCAGTGTTCATTTCCTTGATGTAATCGTGTAATTTAGGGCCATTATTGACAATCCCTTGATCAGGAACTTTACCAATCATGTCGATAACATCCATACGGAACCCACCGATACCTTTGTCGATCCAAAAGTTCATCATATCATAAATTTTTTGACGTAAAGAGGCGTTCTCCCAGTTTAAATCAGGTTGTTTTTTGCTGAAGAAGTGCAGGTAATATTGACCAGATGCTTCATCTTTTTCCCATGCTGAGCCACTAAATATTGAAGTTAGGTCATTAGGTTCGTCACGCCAAATATAATAATCACGTTCTGGGCTTGTCGGATTGTCGCGGGCTTCCACGAACCAGGCATGTTCATCTGATGTATGGTTTACGACGAGGTCCATGATAATACGAATACCACGTTGATTGGCTTCGGCTAGTAACAAATCCATATCATTCATGTCACCAAACATGTCTGCTATCGCTTCATAATTCGCAATATCATAACCGTTATCGTCCATAGGGCTATCATAAACTGGTGATAACCAGATGGCAGTTATGCCCAATTCTTACAAGTAGTCTAATTTGCTGGTAATGCCCTTTAAATCCCCAATACCATCGCCATTCGCATCTGCAAAGGATTTAGGATAGATTTGATAGATAGTTGCTTTGTGCCACCAATGTTTTTCCATTTCACGCACTCCTTATGATGTTTTATGTTGTTAAGTCCATTCTACCAGTTTGTGCAAGCGTTTGCATTAATAATGTCAAAAATAGCTGGGAAGTTTTGTCCCCAGCTAAGATATGCTTCGCATATTAACGAATTGCTTGTTCTGTTGCCAAGTCGAAGAAATGTCCCTTCGTAATGTTAAAGGTTAGGGCAACTTTGTCACCCGCTTCAAATGTGTCACGAGCAGATACACGTGCAACGTATTCAGTTTGACCTAATTTTAGGTATAACATGGTTTCAGGACCAAGTAATTCAGAAACGACTACCTCACCTGTCACGGTATCCTCTGGGTAGGCTTCAATGGCAATATTAGTATCCAAGATATCTTCTGGACGAATACCGAAAATGACTTCTTTACCCAGGTAACCACGGTCACGTAAGATTTTAGCTTGGCCTTCTGGTATAGCAATGTCCAAACCATCTTGATTGGTAATACGATTCTCCCCTACTGTTACTGTAAAGAAGTTCATTGAAGGACTTCCAATAAAGCTAGCTACGAATTTACTTACGGGTTCATTATATAATTCTTGTGGTGTACCAATTTGTTCAATGCGACCAATTGTGCCTGAATCATCAGAATTTTTCGTTGCATTCATAATCACAATTCGATCTGCTAATGTCATTGCTTCGGTTTGATCATGTGTAACATAAATGGTCGTTGCCCCAATTTTACGAGTGATTTTGGCAATTTCTGTCCGCATGGAAACACGTAACTTGGCATCAAGGTTTGATAAAGGTTCATCCATTAGGAATACTTTAGCATCACGGACAATTGCTCGTCCCATAGCTACACGTTGTCGTTGCCCACCTGATAGGTCTGCTGGTTTACGTTGTAAGAAATCAGTTAAACCTAGTATTTCTCCTGCTTCATTCACGCGACGGTCAATTTCAACTTTGTCGTATTTACGTAATTTCAAACCAAAAGCCATGTTATCGTAAACCGTCATATGTGGGTATAAAGCATAGTTTTGGAATACCATCGCAATATCACGATCTTTAGGTGATTTGTTATTCACTACTTCACCATCAATTTTTAGTTCCCCCTGGCTTATTTCCTCTAATCCAGCGACCATACGTAATGTAGTGGATTTACCACAACCAGAAGGTCCGACAAATACAATGAATTCTTTATCTTTAATATCTAAATTAAAATCTTCTACAGCGTAGTCAGTGGCGTCGGGGTATTTTTTGTAAATATGGTTTAGGTTTAATTCTACCATGTTATACTCTCTTTCTATTCAAAATGAACGGGACGGTCGTTTTCAAAGATACTGTAGCGTAAATCAAGTAAGTTTATGTTTGCTTCAGCAATTACTGATTTGTCAGCATTATAGCGTGTAATGATTATCGTATGTGCATCCGGTGTAGCAACCTCGATACCACCAGCTAAATCAAAAGCTTCACTTTCATTACGGAAGGTAAATAATTGCAATAATTTTTGGACCAATGGACGTTGTATTTCACGTCCAATTTCATCACTAGTGTAATAGTGGCGATTGATATTACGCCCCTCTTTGGTATTTTCTAAGAGTTCTAGATCATTTTTACCAGCAAGTAGACCCACATAATACACTTGTGGAATTCCTGGTGCGAAAGCTTGAATCAATCGCGCGATGAAATATTTCTTATCATCGTCACCTAGCGCTGAATAATAGGTGGTATTGATTTGATAGATGTCTAAATTATTATATTCTGCAGAAGAATACTTGCGTTTAACGTTAGCCCCTACCTTATAAAGGGCTTTGGATGTAAAATCAATTTCTTCGTCGGTTAAAATATCCTTTACATCGACAACCCCTATTCCGTCATGGGTATCCAAGGTGGTAAATTGCTTCATGGGGCTCATCTTCAACCACTTAGCTAATTGGTCTGTGTTACCCGAGAACAGTGAATACAAGGTAACCATTGGTAAAGCAAAGTCATAAACAAAGTAGCCGTGATCAGCAAGTTTAAAAGGAATTGTATAGTGTTCATGAATTTCAGGTAAAATATCCGCGCCTGCTTCTTGGGCAACCGCTTGCACTCGGTCTAGTAAGTCCCAAATTTCTGGTTCCACGAAAAAATCATTGGTATCTAGTTTTTTAATTGCATAGGCAAAGGCATCAAGTCGAATCAAATCGCAACCGTTTGCCACTAGCTGTTCAATCGTATCTTTGATGAAGTCCATTGTGACTTGATGGCGTATATCTAGGTCGATTTGCTCTTCCCCAAAAGTATTCCATAAATGTTCCGTAGTACCATCGGCGAAGGTGATGGCTTGCATGGGGGCTTTATCTTTTCTTTTATAGATTAAGTCGATGTCGGCCTGTGTTGGTCGTCCACTTGGCCAGAATTTTTCCCATCTCAGAAATAAATCGGCATAGTCAGAAGCGTCCTTTTTCTCCTGAAAGTCTTTGTAATACGTGGACTGGCGGGAGATGTGATTAATCATAAAATCGAACATGAGATAGTATTTGTCACCTAGGGCTTTGATATCATCCCAGTTACCAAATGCTGGATCTACTTGACCGTAGTCAACCGGAGCAAACCCTCTATCACCTGTAGAGGGAAAGAATGGCAGTAGATGCACACCACCGATGGCTTGACCAAAATATTGGTCGATATTCGTCTTCAATTCTTTTAAGTTGCTACCTAAACTATCAGAATAGGTAATCAACATGGTTTTGTTTTGAAATGTCATGTATATGCTCCTCTTCTCAGTAGTAGATTATTTGATGGCCCCGTTGCTCATACCAGAGATGATATTCTTTTGGAAAATCAGGTAAACGATTGTGATCGTGATGATACCGACCACATATGATGCAAAACTTGGACCGTAATCGTTGAAGTATTGGCCTGTATAGTTGTACTGGAATAAAGGTAATGTCCACATTTCAGCATTTTTGTTTAGAATCAGCAAAGGTAGCATGAAGTCGTTCCAGAACCATAAAGCATTAATGATGAGTGTCGTTGCGTGCATTGGTTTCAGCATTGGGAAGATTATTTTACGATAAGTCGTAAAACGATCTGCACCATCAATCATAGCGGCTTCATCTAAACTATCCGGTACACTCAATTTGATATAGCCCACGTATAGGAATAAGGTTTGAGGAATGGCATATGTTAGGTACAAGATGATTAAACCCCACATATTTGCTAAGCCTAAGCGACTCATCATGACAGTGATTGGAATCATAATTACTTGGAATGGTACAAAGATTCCCAAGATCAATAGTGAATACATAATCGCAAAGGCTTTATGTTTCGACATGTTTCGGGCGATAGAATAGGCTGCTGCTGGGATAAATAGGGTTACAAGGATTACAGACAGTACCGTAATAACCGCGGAATTCCAGAAATAATGCCCTATACCATCTGCAATCAACCGAGCATAATTATCAAGTGTTGCTGGATTTGGAAAGGCAAAGAAATGTTGCATGATGTCTTGTGTTGTTTTAAATGATGAAAATACTGTCGCTAAAAGCGGAATCAAGATTAAGATTGCTCCAACAATTAGGAGGACGTATTTCCAAATTAGATTGAATCGTTCTTCATTTTTCATATGGTTTTCCTCCTAGATTTCAAAGCGACGTGACAAGCGAATTTGAATAATAGAGACAACAGCGATAATTAAGAATAAGACGATGGCAATTGCGTTGGCATAACCATATTGATTACTCTTAAAGGCATAGTTGTAAACTAACAGACCGATTGAAGTTGTTGAATTACTTGGACCACCACCGGTTAAGGCAAAAATTTGATCAAAGGCTGTTAAGCCACCTTTTAATGCCATGATGAATACCATAGAGATACTTGGTAACAAGTACGGTAATTCGATACTGAAGAATGTTTGTTGGCTGTTAGCACCGTCAATGGCAGACGCTTCAATTATTTCTTCGGGAATGCTTTGTAAACCAGCTAAGAAAATGATAATTGGCATAGCCACACCTTGCCATAAAAGGACAAAGATAGCTGCAAATACGGCGCCACTAGTTGAACCTAGTAGAGACTCTTGTAACCAGCCAATATTCAGTGCTTGACCAATAGCCGGCAAACCATAGTTAAATACCTGTTTAAAAATTAACGATACGGTCAATCCGGAGAGCACTGCTGGAAAGAAATACCAGGCTCTAAAAAAGGTGCGTCCCTTGATTTTTGAATTTAATAACCGGGCAATTAAAATGCCAATCACAATTTCACCGACGATTAAAGACACAGTTAAAATCAAGGTGAATCCAATTGCTTTCATAAATTTACTATCAGACATCAAGATAATGTAGTTGTTTAGGCCAACAAAATCAAAGTTATATGTTAACCCAGTCCAGTTGGTAAAACTGTAAAAGGCCCCCTGAAACATGGGGAAATAGAAGAAAATAGCTTGAAGTAGTAGTGGGACAATTAAAAAGGCCCAACCCCAATATTTATTAATTGTTTTTCTCATGTGATCTTTCCCCCTAGTCTAGGTCTGCTTTCATTGGATTGAAGAAGGCATTCAGTTCATCCGCTAAAGCTTCTATATCTTGCGTCATTAAGTAGTTGGCTGTTGCGGTGAAGAAATCATCTTCACTCGTCCAATGTTGCGCCATCCATACATAATGTTTGTCAGTGAAGGCTAGTTCATTTAAGGCTTTTAGTGGTGAATCACTATCTTCTTCCACCCCAATTACGGCAACTGGCGAACCATCCACGTCATAATATTTCTGCATAGGCTCTGGCGTTGTCATGTAGGCAACAAAAGTTTCTGCTGCTTCTAAATTTTCCGTCTCTGCAGCGATAGACAAGGCAAAATCACCAGCTCCCACAGTAGCACTTTGTCCGGGCTCTTCACCTGGGAACGCAAAGGTAGAAATTTCAAAAGTAGGCTCTTGTTGTCGCATCGCTGCTAGTGCCCATGATCCATTGGTCGTCATTAAAGCATCTTCAGATGTAAATGCAACAATGGCATCGTTATAAGAGGCACCTTTCCAATTAGCTTGTTGATTGCCTTCATCAGCCAGTAAATCTAGTTTTGCAGCATCAGCTTTTAAGATATCATCATCTGAGATACTGTTTGGTTGTGAATATCGCAAGTATTCATTTGCAGCATCGGCGCTGCCAGTTGTTGTAATTAAAGATAATTGATGGTAACCATTCAAGGTCCAACCTTCTGTCCCTGCGATAGAAAATGGTGTTTCACCGGCTGCCTTGATTTCATCCACTAGTTGGACAAATTCATCCCATGTTTCAGGCGCTTTTAACCCTAATGCTTCAAATTTTGTCTTATTGTAATATATGCCTGATACATTCGCTGTTAAGGGCACATTGTATACCTTGCCGTTAATGGCATATTTATCAGCGTATTGATTTTTTAAATTATCTAGATAATCTTGACCAGTCATATCATAGAAGTAACCAGCATTTGCCCATTCTTGGAAGTCAATATTTTGTGGATATAAGTTGATAACATCTGGAACGTCACCTGATAGCATTCTCGTTTTTAAGACAGTACCAGCATCCGGTACACTCGTCATTTGCACATCTATATCCGGATGTAATTTTTCAAAATCTTGAATAATTTCTTCTATAGTACCCTCCATCTCCTTCTTTTGATTAAAAAATTCAATGACCGTTTTGCCATTCGTACTTGTTTCTTCAGTATTACCGCATGCAGCTAACGCAAGCACACTGGCAGTGGCAATAACCAAATAACGGAGCTTTTTAAACGTTTTCATGCCACTTTCCTCCTAATTCATTGCTTTAAAATGATAACGGTGCGAAACAAAATCTTCTGTCATTGGCGCTTCATACCATCCCATCCACTCCAATTCGCTACCCGTAAAAACTTCTTTACTAGCCACATTTTCATAGATTTTATCTGATTGAAGTCCATGTAATTTCACTTGATGAATCGATGCTTGGGCTGTATTCAATACCCCAAAAGTAAAAACTAATATTTCAGATTTGTCTTCATTGGTAAACATCCATGCCGTTTCGTTACCTTCAAAAGGACTTTCTAAACGAGTGAAATCACCGTATTGTACGAGTGGTCGGATCTCTTTATAAGCGGCGACTTGTGTTTTGACTAAGTCTTTTTCTGCCGGACTTAGTTGCGTTAAATCTAACTCATAGCCCAATACACCACTCATTGCTACGTCACCGCGGGTATCAAACGGTGTAATACGCCCTGTTTGATGATTGGGTACTGCGGATACATGTGATGTCATCAATGAAGTTGGATAAAATAAGGATGTCCCGTATTGGATATTTAACCGTGCAATGGCATCTGTATTATCACTCGTCCATGATTGAGGCATGTAATATGCGAAACCAACATCAAAACGACCACCACCACCTGAACAACCTTCCCATAAAATATCAGGGTATTTTGTTGTTAAGTGTTCTAGCATTTCATACAAACCTAAAGTATATCGATGTAAGACTTCACCCTGTTTATGTGCAGGTAAATTGGCCGAATAAATATCTGAAATATGTCGGTTCATATCCCATTTAATATAGTCAATGTAGCCTTCATCTAAAATGGCTTCAATTTGGGCGATGACATTATCTCTAACCTCTTTACGGCCAATATCTAATACAAATTGTTGACGACTCGGGTATGGTGTTCGTCCTGGGACTGCTAAACGATAGTCAGGATGTTTACGTAATAATTCAGAATCTTCAGAAATCATTTCTGGTTCAAACCATAAGCCAAATTTTAAATCTTGACCGTGGACATAATCGGCAAATTGACGTAATCCTTTAGGGAATTTCCGTTTATCTACGAACCAATCTCCAAGTGAACTATCATCATTATCTCGGTGTCCAAACCAACCATCATCTAATACGAACATTTCAATACCTAATTGCTTGGCTTCATCTACGATTGGACGCAATTTTTCCTCGTTAAAATCAAAATAAGTTGCTTCCCAATTATTCACCAAGATTGGGCGAAGTGCGTGTTGATGATTTCCTCGAGCCACGCGGTCACGAATCAATCCGTGGAATGTTTGACTCATTTGATTTAAACCGTTATTGGCATACACCATGATGACTTCAGGTGTTTGGAAGCTTTCGCCGGATGCAAGTTGCCAAGAAAAAAGTTCTTCATTAATACCAATCACCACACGGGTTTGTTGAATCTGATCGCGTTCAATTTCTAACGCATGATTTCCTGAATATACAAGCGCAAAACCATAGGCTTCACCATGAAACTCGTCGGTATGTCTTTGCGCCAAAATCATCGTATTATTCATTTGATGACTTGAGGTGCCGCGACGACTTGCTAAACGTGTTTGGCCATATGTCAATGATTGTCGGCTAATATGACGTTCATTGACATGAGCTCCAGGTAAGGAAATCAAATCAAAATCTTGCGCAGGTAAATCGAGTGCCATAGATGCGATTTTATCAATCATAATAGTTTGATTGGAAATATTATGTAATTTTACTGACCGCGTTATGACAGAACGTTCAGCATATATGGTATAGGATAATGCTAATTCAAGACCAGCACGGGCATCAACTAACCAAATGACTAACGTTTCAGCCTCATCATCATGGTCTACGTAAGATGACGGAAGTCCCTCTAGTTTGGGCTTGCCTGTAATAATTTCGTAGCGATTATATATGAATCGAGTGGCTTGACTACCATTCCCTTGTTTCACTAATATTGCTGGAATACGGTAGTCACCTTCACCAGTGCCACTATATTCTCTCAGCAAAGTATCAGGTGAATAGCCTCTATCTATACTATCTGGTAAATTACCTGAAAAACCACGGTCTATACGTGGGTATTTTCTTTGTCCATGATAGTTTTCAATACGTGATCCGAAATACAGATGACTTAATAAGCCACCTTCTTCAACGCTTAACAGATATGAAATACTTGCATTTCTCAGGTGAAAAACCTGTGTTTCCGTATCAAATGTGATGAAATGAGCCATAATTTTCTCCTTTTGATTCATTAGTATTGATTTACTAATTTATTTACTAAAAGTTTACCAATAAGTAAGCGCTTTACAAATGGCATTTTGTTTCCTAAACATGGTATAATGTTGCCTAATTAGGGAGGCATAAAAGATGACTTTAAATACATACAATGAATTTGATAATAATAATTTTGATTTAAACATTGATCATTATGGGTTTGAATCCTGTCCCCCGAATTATGCTTTCGGTCCAAGCGTTCGTAATAACTTTGTACTACATTATATTATTGAAGGAAGTGGGCAATTCACCATATATAATAAGGTGACGTCATTAGGTGCTGGAGATATTTTTATCCTACCTAAAGATGCCGTCACTTACTATCAAGCAGATGGTGATCAGCCGTGGTCTTACATATGGGTTGGTTTTTCCGGATCGAGAGCGGAAAGCATTTTATTGCAATCTAGTCTTATGGCAAAATGTTTTGCCACAAGTCAAAAGGATTCAAAAATTTTGAATCAAATGTATCGTTTAATTGCCTATGCGGATAAAAAATTTACTGAAAGTAATGAATTAGAAATTATAGGTGAATTATATAAATTGTTGGCTTTCTTGATTGAAGAATTTCCAAACCAGGAAGCGCAGGAAAGTCATAACAACCACAAGAAGTATATGAAGCAAGCTTTGAAGATTATTCATAGTCAATATGATACCCCCCTACAAGTTACCACAATAGCTGAAAAATTAAATTTGAACCGCAGTTATCTTTATAAGATATTTAAGGAAGAAACAGGACAGTCAATAAAAGATTATATATTAATGGTCAAAATGAAGAAAAGTTGTGATTTGTTAATCAATTCCTCCTTGACCATTTCTCAAATTGCTAGTTCCGTGGGTTTTACTGATCCTTTAGCATTTAGTAAGGCATTTAAGAAAACTTATCAGGTTAGTCCCCTTCAATTCCGTAAAACCAATGAATGAACACAAAAAAGGATCACTTACCATGAGGTAAATGATCCTTTTTGTTAACGTCTAATATGACGTGATTATTTTAAGATAACTTGTTCTTCAGCAGCAATAACTTCTTTTTCTGCAGCAGGTGCTTCAATTGAACCGAATGGCATTTCAGCAACTAGTTCCCAAGCTTCAGGTAAATCTAACAATTCACGAATTGCTGCGTCAAATCCTTGCTCGTAGCCAATGTTGAAATGTTGTAAGTTTGCACCTAAACCTAATTCAGTTAATGCTAACCAAGCTGTTAATTGCGCATTTGCTGATTCGTGATTTTTGTAAACTGAACGACGTTCTGGGTTACCAGGGATACCTGCTTCAACAGCGTCACGGTCTTCGAAGAATAAGATTGTACCAACTGCTTCACGCGCACCATCCATGATTGGTGTCATGTAGTTTAATGTACCTTCGTCTAATACTTCTGTTTGTACACCTTTAATCAAGTCCCAAAGTTGTTGGTTTTTTTCACCAGAAACGACAACAACACGTACACCTTGTGAGTTAAATGCACTTGGTACAGTTGGAATCACTTCGTTTAAAGCAGCAGTTACATCTGAAGCAGTCACATCAGTGTTAGCACCGATAGCGTAATGAGAACGACGTTTAGTTAATAAGTCTTTAAAATCTGACATGTTAATTTTACTCCTCTTAAATCCATTTTTATCAATAACAAGTTCCATTTAGAACTATTTCCAGTCTACACGCTTACTTTTTAAAAGTCAATTAGTAAGTTCAATAATATACAATCTTATACTTTTAAGTTATAAAAAGTTTATTTTGTATGTATATTAAGCACTCTAAATCACGTATTCATTAACCCCAATATACTCTTTCAAGAATTGTTTAGTTCTCTCTTCTTTGGGATTTGTAAATATTTCTTCTGGACGACCTGATTCTACAACTACACCATCGTTCATAAAGACAACCCGGTCCGCCACTTTGCGGGCAAAATTCATTTCGTGCGTCACGATAACTAGTGTTGTGTGCCCTTTTGCCAGGTGTTCGATGGTTTCAAGCACCTCATTCACTAATTCTGGGTCTAAGGCAGACGTTGGCTCATCTAGTAGAATTGCTTTAGGTTGTACAGCAAGTGCCCGGGCGATACTTACGCGTTGTTGTTGCCCACCTGATAAAGTCACTGGGTATTGGTCTTTTTGTTTTGACAAGCCCACTTGTTTCAATAATTTTTCACCAAACTCAGCAGCTTCGTCTTTTTTCATGACATTATTTGAAATTAACGATAAAGTAACGTTCTCTAAAGCTGTCTTATTTCTGAACAAATTATAGTGTTGGAATACCATGGCAGTTTGCTGTCTTAAGGCAAAGGCATCTTGCTTCTTGATATCCGGTGCTATGACTTTAACCCCGTTAATTACAATGGTTCCTGATTCTGGTGATTCCAGTAAGTTTAAACTCCGCAAAAAGGTCGATTTTCCTGAACCTGACGGCCCGATAATTGCGACAACTTCCCCTTCATTCACTTGAAAGTCAATTCCCTTCAATACGGTGTTATCGCCAAATTTTTTCACTAATTTTTCAACTGTAATCATATTGGTACTCCTTTCCTAGCTGCGTTTGTAAGGAACAGCTATCTTGCGTTCTAGTTTGCCTTGTAACCATGAAATGATCACGATGATTACCCAGTAAATGAAACCAACTACAACATAGGTTTCAAAATACAGCATTGATGATGAAGCAATCAATTTCGCTGAAGCAAAGACTTCGGTTACCCCTAAAGTAAAGACGATTGACGATTCTTTAACTAGAGAAATAAAGACATTTAAAGTACCCGGTACAGCATTCACAACTGCTTGTGGGATGACTACAGTTTGGTAAATTTTCCAAGGTTTCATCCCTACTGATAAACCAGCTTCAATTTGTCCGCTATCTACAGAGTCTAGAGCTGCACGGAAGATTTCCGCTAAATAAGAGGCTTCTTTAAAAGATAAACCGATAATCGCTGCACTCATTGCAGACAAGTTAGACATAGACGGGAATAATTGTGGGAGCCCAAAGTAGATAATAAATAATTGCACAACGGTTGGTACCCCGCGGAATACAGAAATATATGCGGCTGATAAATTTGAGATAATTTTATTTTTGCTACGGCGACCAAAGGCTACGATTAACCCAATCACCACAGCGAAAAACATAGAGACAAACGCTAGAACAAGCGTTGTAGGTATGTAGCTAGCAACTTCTGGTAAGATTTCTAGCATGTATGGAAAATCCATATTCATTCACTTCCTTTTTGTAAATCCTTTGCATTCTTGTTGCCTATATCAGGCACTATCCTGGTTTCCAAATATGGAGAATTATATAAGGTTTTTTTGTAAATAAACAGTGATGTGCTTTTTATTGCCCAATCGTTTTCGGGCGAATTCAACAAAACCCCACCGCTCATACATGGCAACTAACCAGGGCAACTGATCAGCAGTCCCTAGCGTAACCACTGGGCATTTCAATTCATCACGTAAATAATCCTCTATATAATCAAATGTGATCCTAGCATAGCCGTGACCCTTAAAATCCGCATGAGTTGCCAAGCGTCCGATATGAGGATAAGGTTTAGGACCCGGTTCTGGCCCCCAAGGGTATCGTAAAGACACCCCTGACACCAAATCACCGTCTTCATTGAAGAGGCCAAATGTTGGCACACTCTTCAACCAGTGGATATTATCCGCTTGGCTTTCACTAGCCGCTTCAAAAGATATCACACTTTGGTCAATCGACCCGTAAGCCGAGTGAATCAAGTCTTGATAAGCTGGTTGGTCCGTCATATGTAATCGTCTAAACGTTAAATCCTTATTTACCATCAGCAAGACCTGCCTTAAAGGCTTGGTAAGCTGCTAGGACTTGGTCTACTTTCTCGTGGGCCAATCCTGTATAAGCACTCGGGTCTAACCACTGGTCAATTTCTTCAGGTTGATGGTTGGCAGAAATTTCAGCGTCATCTTTTAAAACGTCCCCAAAGTCAAGCCCCTCTTCAAATGATTGCATAGCTAAACTATAAACCTTAGCGTGGGCAGTTTGCTTACCAAGTGAGTCAGATAATTCAAACATGACTTTTTCAGACATAATTAAGCCAGCTTGCCGGTTTAAGTTGGCTTGCATCCGGTCTTCCCGTACAGTTAAACCGTCTAATACATTTTTCAAGGTATTTAACTGACCAGATAGGTAGATAGCAATTTCAGGTAAAGCCACCCACTCTTGGCGCCAATGCATAGCGTCTCGTTCATGTTCAGTACCCATTGATTCATGCAAAAGGGCGACCGATTTCAAAACTGGCGGCGTCAATGATGCTAGGCCTTCAAATAAAGCTGGGTTTCGTTTGTGTGGCATGGTTGAAGAACCAATCTCACCCTTACTAAAGGGTTCCTCAATTTCTCCAATATCCGTCCGCATTAAATTATAAAATTCATTCCCGATCTTACCAGCAGTTCCGCTAATTAATGCCGCAATATTACCAAATTCTGAAAAACGGTCACGAGCTGATTGCCAGCCGATATTAGGCGTATTTAGACCTAAAATGTCCATAGTCGCTGCTTCGAGCTGGCTACCTTTAGGCCCAAATGAGGCATATGTTCCAACCGCCCCGTTCATATTACCAACAAAAATTCGATCTCTAGATTCCTTTAAACGTTCTGCATGACGGATGAATTCATCCACCCAAACAGCAACCTTAAAGCCAAAAGTTGTTGGTAAGGCATGCATACCATGTGTTCGACCAATCATAACCGTATCCTGATGGGTTTTAGCTAGTTTAGCTAACAAGTCTAAAACAATCGCCACATCGCGCTCGATAATGTCATAGGCATCCCGCAATTGTAACATCATCCCTGTATCCACAATATCTTGGGTGGTAGCACCAAAATGGACAAATTCTCCCGCCTCACCAGATTGGCGTTCTAAGGCGTTTATCGTCCCCATTAAAGAATGACGTAAACGTGCCGATTCAGCAGCGATATCTTCAATATCATATAGGTCGACATTCGCTGCCTCTTTGATTTTAGCGGCAGCGTCAACTGGGATAATGCCCAACTGACCCTCTGCTTGAGACAGGGCTGCTTCTGTGTCTAATTGTTTTTGGATACGGGCTTTATCGTCCCATAAGGCGCGCATTTCTGCCGTCCCAAAATTATTGCCGATTGTGATTAAATCTAGTGCATGTGATCCCATGAATTGCCTCCGTTAATATGTTTTAAAAATGTGTTGATTTTTGTTTGATCCAGTGTTTGAATATCCCGCTGAATATTTTCAGCTAATAGTTTATTTTGCAGGCTGTCCGAAAGCTTATTAAATTGCATCTTGTTAGATAGGGGATTTTCCGGTGACCCAGTTGGATACCATACCTCTTCTTGGACAGATAAACCATCTTTAAAGGTGATTTTCACTGTCGAAGATAAGCCCTTGTCCGTTTCGGGGGTGATAATCCGCCTGTACTTAGCTAATTCGGCTTGAATACCCTCATCGATTGGGTCAGTCGTAAAGTCAGCTGGTTCATAGTAGCCCTTTTTCAAGCCCAGATAAGTAATATATTCTGCTGAAAACTTGCCTTCAAGTCCAGTGGTTGGTGTAGTGTAAACTAAAGCTGCGTCCCGGCCTGGGTTAAAGGAAATCGTCACCTGTTCAATATCTAAGAATTCGTATCCTGTTGTTCGGAAAATAGTCACTGCTGCGTCCGCCGCTCTAAAGGCTGCCGAACAAAATGGGTAGGCTTTAAACCATAGGCCCGGTTTGCATATCTGTAAGTCCCCATCCCATGATGCAGTTAGGACTTCCTGACCAGTCGCTTGGTCAATTTCAAAAATTTCAAATAGACCTCTGTCACCGAATAAAAAGTCTTCTGACCCTTGGACACCCTTTAAGGTCCAATCTACCGCTTCAATGGCATTTCTAGCTGCGATACCTGCTTGTAGCGGTTTGGCGTCTGTTCCAAACTGGAAGCGAAATCCTGAAGCCTGGCTGGCAACGAGTGAAAAAGCATTAGTAGCTTCACTTTCGTTTAAGTTCAAGTATTTGATTAAGGCTGCTGTTGCTGCAAAACCGCCGATGAATTCAGTTGCATGCCAGCCTTTTTGATAAAGGTCTGGATTGAATAAGTTCCCAAGCCGTCCACCAATTTCAACGCCGGCAATGTAGGCAGAGATGACGTCCTGACCATCGTCATTTGGATGGACAACCGCAAATAAGGCTGAAAGGATGACTGCACTAGCATGACCCCGCATGGACGGTTGGGTGTCGTCAATGTCTAAGTAATGGGCCCGAAAGCCGTTAACAAGGGCATGATGCCTAGAAGCAAAGGTAATCCTTTGCTTTTTATCTATTGGGCTGTTCGACGTGCAGTAAGTGAAAGGCTGGCCATTATTTAATTGCTTTGGTATTGCTTCCCTATTCGCAAAAAAGGAGGCAGCAAGATAATCTTGAATGCCCTTTTTCGCTTCCCGGACAGCATCTTCATTTGTTGTCGGGTCTGCTTCGATCAATTGTTTAATCCATTTGATCCCTAGGTTTTCATTCATATCTGCCCCTCCTTGAGTTTTATTAAACTATTCTTGGGTAATGTCTTCGCCGTAGTATTTCTCTGATAATTCAGCTAAAGTACCATCTTCACGTAATTTTTCAAGTTCTGCGTCAAAAGCTTCTTTCAATTCAGTACCTTGATCAGTTTGTGCGAAGGGGAATACCACGCTGTCATCTGAATATGTTTCTTCTAAAGTACGGAATGGTTTATCTTTTAATGTGATACTTGATTGGATAATCGCGTAATCTTGTACATAGGCTTGGACTTGACCTTTTTCAAGATCTAATTCAGGTCCTTCACGGTTTTCGTAAGTACGGATTTCGATATCTAAACCATTTTCTTCAATATATTTGGTTATAATATCTACTTTATTTGAACCCGCAACCCCACCAATAGTTTGACCTTCTAAGTCTTCAATTGATTGGATATCTGAATCAGCCAATACACCTAATGCTGTATGTGCGTATGCATATGGTGTAGAGAATTGATAAACTTTTGCACGTTCTTCAGTTTGCGCAAAGTTATTGGCAATAGTATCTAATTTACCCGTATTCAATTGTGTTACCAAACCGTCGAATCCACCAGTTGTCCATTCAACTGTGTAACCTAAATTTGCTGCGATTGTTTCCAATACCTCAACGTCAAACCCGGTTAACTCACCGTCTTCTTGGTAAGAGTTTGGGAAAGATTGACCTGTAGCCCCAACACGCAATACTTTATCGCCGGATGCTTCCTCCGAGCTACCATTACCGCAAGCTGCTAGCACCAAAGCGATAGCTGCAAATGCGACCCATTTAAATAATTTCTTCATCTTGAACTGCCTCCTAATAAATAGTTTTTGAACATAGAATTATTCTAGCACTGAATATGTATGAACACTTATACCAATAATCGATAACGAGTCATCTAAAAATCATATCAATACAATTTAAAATTGTAAGCATTTTTCAATAAAATCTCTAGTTTTTTGCTCAGAATCATTGAAAAATATTTATTTATATCTTTTTAGCTATATTTAACTGGATAATGTCGGATATTGATATATCATTTAATCAAGACATTTACTAATAAATGATCATTTCTCTATACAAATAGAAAAAGAGGTATCCTGATAATCTAAGATACCTCTCGATGATGCTTATTCACCTATCCTTGTGTTACGTCTTCGCCGTAGTATTTGTTAGATATTTCAGCTAAAGTGCCATCTTCACGCAAGTTTTCAAGTTCTGCGTCAAAGGCTTCTTTAAAAGCTGTCCCTTCTTCAGTTTTGGCAAATGGGAAGACCACATTGTCGTTTGAGAAGGTCTGGTCTAGCGTACGGAATGGTTTGTCCTTCAATTGGATGCTCGCTTGAATTATCGTATAATCCTGAGCATAGGCATCGATCTGACCTTTCTCAACATCTAACTCAGGTCCTTCACGATTTTCATAAGTACGGATTTCAATATCTAAACCGTTATCTCCTATATATTTTTTCATGATATCTACCTTATGTGACCCTGCAACCAAACCAATTGTTTTACCTTCCAAGTCTTCAATCGTTTGAATGTCAGAATCGGCTAGCACACCTAAGGTTGTATGTGCGTATGCGTATGGCGTTGAGAATTGATAAACCTCTGCCCGTTCTTCTGTTTGCGCAAAGTTATTAGCAATTGTATCAAGTTTGCCAGTATTTAATTGTGTAACCAATCCGTCGAAACCTCCAGTAGTCCATTCAATAGTGTAGCCTAAATTAGTTACCACTGTTTCGAATACCTCAACATCAAAACCTGTTAACTCCCCGTTTTCTTGGTAGGAGTTTGGGAAAGATTGCCCCGTTGCCCCAACTCGTATGACTTTATCTTCGGATGTTTCCGCTGAACTTGTATTACCACATGCCGTTAATAGCAACGCCACAGTTGAAAATACGACCCATTTTAAGAATTTCTTCATCAAAAGTACCTCCTAATAAAATATTTTTCAAGCTTAGCGTAATTCTAGCACTCAATATTTTCAAAAGCTTATACCTATAAGCGATAACGGATTATCTAAAAATCATATCAAGATTTTTAATTTATTTGCTCAAGGGTATTGCATTTCATTATTCCATCATCTTTTTGTTATAATCAAAGCAGTAGATAGAAGGAGGTTGCCAAGATGACCAGTCATTATTCTGAAGAATTTACCAGGGATAAACCCTATTCAGTAACAGTCGCTTTTATTAGCCACTTTAACGCCCTACACCAAACCATGAAGGGATTATTAGTCAATGATGATGCTACTTTCTTCCAGTGTGTAGAAGAATTAGCCAAAACGAACCAAGTAATCAAACGTAACCATCAATTTTTAGACCAGATTCGCCAGTTACGCAACTTGTTGACCCACCACAAGACAGAGGTTGAAGTAAACCTGGCTTATCCTTCTGAAGAAACCAATCAACAACTCTTTGAAATCAACAAATTACTGACAGAAATTCCGTCAACCAGAAAATTTATTAAACCAGTTTTTGCCATTAATATGGATGATAGTCTAGAAAAAGCCTTGACTGATTTACACCACCATCAAGTATCCCAATTACCCGTCTTTAATAAGGATCGTTTGGTATCCGTTATTTCTGCAGAATTGATCACTAAATTTATTGCGGATGAAATTACTAAAAATTCTTGGTTCTATATGGACTTCTCCAAATATCAAGTAAAGCAAATCATCAATCATAGCCAACATAAGAAAATTACCCGTAAACAAATCATTTCACCAGATACCCCAATTTTTGAATTAGATGATTTTATGGTCGACTTGATGCGCAACAACCGAAATGAAGTCTTATTGATTTCGGAAAAAGACGATGTCCGTAAACCTGAAGACATTATTGGAATTGTCACTCAACGGGATATTACGACGATTCTAAACTATCTATAAAACGAAGGTAGACAAAAAAGCTAGCGAAAATTGCCGCTAGCTTTTTGATGTGCGCCTTCTTCAACAAGGACTTATTCAGCTTGGTGATCAAATTGCGATTGGTATAGATTGAAGTACTTACCTTCTTTTTCTAATAAACTTTGATGGCTGCCTTGTTCTAAGACATGGCCGTTTTCCATATATAAGATTTGGTCGGCATTTTCAATCGTTGATAATCGGTGGGCTACGATAAAGGTTGTATGGTTGACCATCATTGCATCAAAGGTTTCTTGAATCGCCTTCTCCGTCATCGTATCAATTGAAGATGTGGCCTCATCCAATATCAACATATCGGGGTCAGTGAGCATAATTCGCGCAATACAAATTAATTGTTGTTGCCCTTTAGAAATGTTGGCCCCATTCTCACTTAATTTAAACTGATAATCTTGGTCCATCTGCATAATCATGTCATGGATCTGGGCTTTTTTAGCCACAGCAACCACTTCTTCCATGGTTGAGCTCGACTTACCGTATGCAATATTGTCGAAAATGGTTCCTTCAAAAATCCAAGAATCCTGTAAAACCATCCCAAAGTTTTGTCGTAGATAGCTACGTTGCATATCTAAGGTGTTGACACCGTCAATATGAATCCCGCCGGCTACTGGGTCATAAAATCGCATCAGAAGGTTGATAAGGGTCGTTTTCCCAGCCCCAGTAGGACCTACAATGGCTACCGTATCCCCAGCCTTGACATGGACGTTTAAGTCTTCAATTAAAGGTCGTTGGCTATCATAATGGAAGGTTAAGTCTTTAAAATCAACTGCACCTTCAACCGTTACAAGCTCTGCTTGGTCACGTGAAGGGGTCTCTTCTTTAGCACCCATCAGTTCATGTACGCGAGTAGCCGCAGCTAAAGATGTTTGCATTTCATTAATAATAGAAGAAATATCATTAAATGGCTTGTTGTATTGGTTGGCGTAAGTTAAGAATGAAGAGAAAATCCCCACACTCAATTGGCCAGATAATACGGTAAAGGCACCGACCACGCCCACAACAGCATAAACAATAGAGTTTAAAATACGCGACGTTGGGTTAATTAAAGCCCCATAAAATTGTGACCACATACCTGACTCATGCACTTTCTGGTTAATACTTGTAAACTGTTCAATGGCGTCGTCCTCAAAGGTAAAGGCACGGACAATCATTTGCCCTTGAGCCATTTCATCCACGTATCCACCGAGTTCGCCACGTAAATTGACCTGTTCAGTAAAGCGGTGGTAGGTTCTACTGGCAATGATATAAGAAACAACCACAGAAATTGGGGTCAAAATAATGACAATCAGTCCGATTTTAACATCTAGGGATAACATCATCACGATAACCCCGACAATTAAAATCAGGCCGGAAAATAAGTTATTGAAACTTTGTAATAAACCGTTACCGACTAAATCGACATCATTAATGACACGAGAAACAAGGTCCCCTAAAGAATGTTTATCCACGTATGATAAAGGCAGTTTTTGAATCTTATTAAAAGCGTCTCTATGTAAGTCCGCAATAATATGGTAGGTTAATCGGTTAGACATCTGATTTTGTAAATACTGAGCTAGAGCTGCAATTAGAGCGAACACACCCAGCAAGATAATGGCTTGCCACAGGGCTTCAAAATCCACTCGGTCCAAACCAACGATTTCATTCACTGCCTGTCCGATTTGAATGGGTATTAAAACTTGAAAAAGGACGGTAATTGTTGAAAATAGGAATAAGCCGATTGTAGTCCAACGGTAACGTTTAATGTAATCCATCAGCCATGAGAATGTTGTTTTATCCATCTGCTAATCCTCCTTTTCTTCCTGCATTTGCGAAGCAACAATCGCTTGATATATGTCACTGTTTACTAATAAGTCATCGTGACTACCAACACCAGCACTGCGTCCATTATTCATAACTAAAATTTGATCAGCCTGTTGTACTGAAGATACTCGCTGTGAAATCATGATAATAGTAGTATTTAATTTGCTTAATGCTTGGCGTAATTTCGATTCAGTGGCGAAGTCTAAGGCACTTGATGAATCATCTAGTATTAAAACTTGCGGTTGGCCAACTAAGGCACGGGCAATCGTTAGCCTTTGCTTTTGTCCACCTGAAAAGTTTTTACCACCTTGTCGAACGGGCATGTCTAAGCCCTGGTCATTTTGAGCGACAAAGTCCTTCGCTTGTGCAATTTCTAAAGCTTGCCACAAGTCTTGGTCACTGATGTTCTTTTTGCCCATCAATAGATTATCTCTAAGGGTCCCTGTAAATAAAGAGGCTGATTGAGGGACTAGACCAATTTTTTGACGGTAGGCATTCAGGTCTAAGTTTTGAATCAAGCTATCGTTAATGATAATTTGGCCCTGGTTGACATCGTCATTACGTAACAACAGGTTAACTAAGGTTGATTTACCGGATGCCGTCCCCCCGATAATTCCAAAGAAAGAACCAGGTTTGATATCAGCTGTGATATTTTCAATGGTATTCCGCTCTCCGTATCCAAAAGTTACATCATCAAATTGAATGGCTAAGGGTTCATGCCCAGAAAGTTTTTCCTGGCCACTTAAGATTTCTGGTTTAATGGCTAAAACCTCATCAATTCGGTTAATCCCAGCAATCCCTCGACTAAATACAAGTAAGATATTCACGAGTACATTTAAAGCCAAGAGAATATTATTCATATATTGAACTAAGGCAACGACATCCCCTTGCATAAACTGGCCATTATTTACCAGTCTTCCACCGAAGAACAAGATAAAAGCAATGGCTAAGTTGACTAAGAAAAGACTTGACGGGTTAGCCAGCGCTTGGAAGGCGCCCATGGTTAATTGCTCGCCTCTTAAAGTCAGGTTTTGTTTTTCGAATCGGTCGACTTCATGTTTTTCGTTGGCGAAGGCACGAATGTCCCGGATGCCCGAAAAGTTTTCACGCACGATGCGCGATAATTGATCCATACGACGTTGGATTTGGCCATTTTGTTTATTAGTAAAAATATTAATGTATATCAAAATAGCACCAATGATTAATCCACCGATGACAAATATAGGCGCCAATGTTGGACTCACATAAAAGGCCATCACAATTGAACCGATTAATAAAATTGGCACACGAGAACCT
Organism: Aerococcus urinaeequi; assembly: GCF_001543205.1. Classification (NCBI taxonomy): domain Bacteria; kingdom Bacillati; phylum Bacillota; class Bacilli; order Lactobacillales; family Aerococcaceae; genus Aerococcus; species Aerococcus urinaeequi. The sequence goes on along the minus strand of NZ_CP014162.1, from coordinate 1,948,932 downwards.
AGACGAATCATTAAGGCAATGGCCAATTGTAAGTTCTGAGTGTCATTTTCAATTCTTAGAACTACTGACGAAGCTGTAATAGTATCCAATTGCTTTCTATCCATACGGTTTAATGTTTTAAACATTTCTAGCCGCACTTCAGTCCCAATATCCTGGGCAACTTTAGAAGCCAAATATTGACAAACCAAGGCCGTTAAATAACCTAGTAAAGGCAATACTGCTAACAAGATACCTTGTCTTATGATGACTGATGGATTGTCTTGATTAATCCCCATGTTAATCAATGTAGCCATCACGATAGGCACTAATAACTCTAAAATGGCTTCGGCTACTTTAGCCACAAATGCCAAAAAGGCTTGGCCTTTATTTTTAAGTAATATATCTTTAACCCGCATACACTCTCTCCTAGCACGATTATTTTCATTCTAAAATATCATACCATTAATTTTTGATTAGTTGGCGTAATTAAGTCTTTATCAATTATCTTAAACAATTCTTTACTGATTTATTTTTCAAAAAATACAAAAATAAGACAATCACTAGAGCCGCTTTATAAAATATGTGCTATTTCTCATATAGCAGATTCGCTTTCCAATTTTGCAATACATGATATTATTAACCAAAAAAAAGCACGAAACTAACCTCTCGGCAATTTCGTGCATTTCTTGTATCTATTTAAATGATTATCTGTCTTCTTCAGCTACTGGTTTTTTCCACAGACCTAAAACTAAGGCTGAGATAATTGAACCGATAATTACCGCTAAGATTAGTAGTAATGGTTGGTTACCTAACGCCACCATAGTGATAATACCACCATGTGGTGCAGGTACATTAGTTGTCCAGAATTGTGTTAAACCACCAGCAACAGCAGCACCTAGTACACTAGAAGTAATCACGCGTAATGGATCAGCAGCAGCAAATGGGATAGCACCTTCTGTAATGAATGTTAGACCCATAATGAAGTTTGTTAAACCTGATTGTTTTTCTGTCTTAGTAAATTTATTTTTAAATAAAACTGACGCCAAAGCGATTGCTAATGGTGGCACCATACCACCGGCCATAACTGCCGCCATGAATTTACCATCACCTGTATCTGTAAAGATACCGATAGAGAAGGCATAAGCTGCTTTATTGAATGGACCACCCATATCGATTGCCATCATACCACCAAGTAAGGCACCTAGTAATACTAAGTTAGCAGTACCTAAACTTTCAAGTAAGTTCAACATACCGGTATTGATACCAGCAAAAATTGGCCCTAATACAAAGTACATGATAACACCAGTAATTAATAACGTAAGTACTGGGTAGAATAGGATTGTTCTAGTACCTGCAAGTGATTTTGGTAACCCTTTAAGCATTTCAATGACTAAGATTGTCACATAACCAGCAAGGAAACCACCAACTAAACCACCTAGGAATCCGGCACCAGCAGTATTTGCTAAAGCACCTGCAGAGAATCCGGCTACTAAGGCTGGTTGACCACCGATAGATTTAGCGATATTACCAGCAAATACTGGAATTAGGAAAGCAAAGGCTGCAGAACCGATACCATTGAAACCTAAGAATAAGGCAGATTCGCTACCTGCAAATCGTTCAATTAAGAATGAAATGGCAATAATAATACCACCAGCGATAACGAATGGTAACATTGCTGAGATACCGTTCATTAAATCTTTATATAATGATTTGAAGTTGAAACGACCTGAACCTGCACCGTCTTCACTTGAAGCATCATCTTCGTCTTGACGGTTAGTTGTGTAAACTGGTGCGTCGCCAGATAAAGCTAAATTAATCAATTCTTCAGTTTTGTTGATACCGTCAGCAACTGGACGTTCAACCACTTTTTTACCGTTGAAACGACCCATTGGGACATTTTTACTTACCGCAACAATGATTCCGTCAGCTTTGTCGATGTCTTCTTTAGTTAAACCATGTTTAACGCCTTCAGATCCACGTGTTTCAACTTTAATTTGTACGCCTAGTTCTTTTGCTTTTTTCTTCAAAGCATCTTCAGCCATATAAGTGTGGGCAATACCAGTTGGACAAGCAGTTACCGCAATGATATATGGTTGCTTTTCGTCAACGTCAGCTGCAGAAACATCAGTAGAAGATTCTTCTTCTTTGTTTTCTGCGTCTAATTGTGCTTGTGCTAAGTTTAAAATACCTGTAACAGCTGCAGTATCTTGGGCACCTTTTAAAGCAGCAATGAAGTCTTCGTTCATTAGTAACTTAGAAAGTTCAGCAAGTACTTGTAAATGCGTGTCCGCAGAGCCACCTTCAGCAGCAATCATAAAGAATAATTCAGCTGGTTGACCGTCTAAAGATTCGAAGTCTAAACCGCCTTGTTTTTTAGCAAATACAACTGAAGTTTTGGTAACTGCTTCATTTTTCGCGTGAGGCATAGCGATACCATTACCTAAACCAGTACTCATAGTATCTTCACGTTTTTGGATGTCTGAACGGAAACTATCAAAGTCGCTCACTGCCCCAGTATCCACTAATTTTTGCGCCATCTCGTCTAAAATAGCGGCTTTATTATCTGCCTTTACATCAAGAATCATTAACTCTTCACGTAGAATATCCGTAATTTTCATATCTATCTCCTTCATTTACGATTGTATACCTTATTTATGTAAAAATGATAGACCCACTGCTCCGTTTAAAGCATCAATGTCTTCCTTCTCTGCCAAGTCTTCTTTAAATGCTGTGGCACTCCCACTTTGTACCGCTAGCACAAAGGCTTGAGAAGCTGGTAAACCTTGTTGTAATCCAGCAACAAATCCGGCAATCATTGAGTCACCAGACCCAACTGTATTGATGACTTTACCTTGAGGTGCATCAGCCTTAACAATACGCTCTTTGTCAATAAATAAGGCACCGTCACCACCTAGTGATACAACGACGTTTTCTGCACCTAATTCTTGTAACTTCTTACCATATAATACAACGTCATCTAGTGAATTGATTTCAACACCGAATAAGTCACCTAACTCATCCTGGTTTGGTTTGACTAAAAGTGGTGCCATTGGTAAGGCTTTGATTAATTCTTGACTTGCTGTATCGAAGATGAATGGAATACCACGTTCTTTCAATAAGCTAATTAAGCTTAAGTAGAAATCTTCCGGTAACCCTTGTGCTTTACTACCTGAAAGGACTATCAAGTCTTCTGAAGTCATCATTTGAATTTGTTGGCGCAATTGGTTAATTGCCTCTTCATCAATGACAGGGCCGGCACCGTTAATTTCTGTTTCATTTGTTCCTTTAGTCTTCACATTGATACGTGTTGGACTAGAAATTTCGATAAATTGAGTAGATGACCCTTCTTTTTCCAACCATTCGCGTATAAAGTCCCCTGAGAAACCACCTACAAAACCTAAGGCAATATTGGGTACTTCAAATTGGTTTAGGATTCGGGATACATTAATCCCTTTCCCACCTGGTAACATCTGTTCACGCGTTGATCTATTCGTCTTCCCTGCTTGGATCTCATCAATGTACATTAAGTAATCGATTGAGGGATTTAACGTTAGTGTATAAATCAATTGTTTACCTCCTTTATTTTATATACTTGAGTAAAATCTTCTTTTGCATGTCGGTCTTTAAAAATATTTGTAACGACTTGAAATTCACAATTTAAGGTTACCGTGATTGGATAAGTTTTCTCAAACTTACTTTGGTCAATCATGACATGAACGTCTATACTTTGATAGGCTGCTTGCTCTTTCAAAAAGGCTTCCGCTTCGTCAGTTGTCGTCAGTCCATCATTTAAATCGATCCCATTCATTCCTAAAAACACATGGTGAAAATGGTATTTCTTTAATTGCTTATGAGCGCTTTGACCAACAATTGCTTGGGTATTACCCCGTAAGGTGCCCCCTAATAATTGGATATTCAAGCCTTTACCAGCTGCAACAATCGCTTGATTGACACCATTCGTGATGATATTTAATTGCATGTCTGGTGTGATGAAATCAAGCATTAGTAAAGAAGTTGTACCGGCATCTAGATAAATAGTTTCGCCTTTTTCTATCAGACTAACTGCATATTGGGCAATCATTCGCTTCTCATTTGCATTATCGAGTACCTTGTCACTAAATCGGGGTTCTTCTCCAATTACAGGATTAGCACCCTTCTTCAACTTGGCACCACCATGAACGCGAATTAAGAGTCCTTCATCTTCCAGACTATCTAAATCACGACGCAAGGTTGACTCGCTGGCATTAGTCATGGTGACTAAGGTCTGCAAATCGACCATATGGTGCTGGTTTAAGTAATCTAAGATAATGGTTTTTCGTTCTTCTAATAACACCTTTTTCGAACTCCTTTCATGTAAATATTTTGTAAAGGAGATGCAAACGCTTACTCGATACCACAACCATTATACACGCAAAAACATTCAGAATCAATCATTTTCTTTCAAAATAAAAAAGAGAACAGCAAAATTCATGTCCTCTACCATAAAAAATACTTTTTTATTACCGCCTTTTACGCAAATCCTTCTTCTGAATAGAATGGTGGCTGCCCCAAATGTTGGATGGCATGGTAACGATTTTGGACGATTTCATCCGCCATAGCCGGTAAATCGGACAAGTTCACCCATTTTAAATCATCATGTTTATCGGTTTCCATAATTTGCGGGGTACCCACAAATCGATTGCACGTCAGATAAATATTATAGTAAGTAGTTTCATCATCTACACGTAGGTGGGTTAAACCCACAAATTCTAAATCGTCTGCCTGAATTTGAATGCCCAATTCTTCATAGACTTCTCGAACCATGGCTTGGCGTACCGTTTCCTGCGCTTCAACATGTCCAGATATACAATCCCACACATTCGCTAACATTTCCGTTTGCCCTCTGTGTTGTAACAGGACTTGCTTTTTTCCGTCCAATTCCCGGGTTAAAATTAATATGCCCGCTGAAGGGTTTTTATATCGCGATTTCCTACTTGCCATTTCATCACACTTTCTAACTGTACTTTTAAATTTCTTTCTTTGAGATTTCTTTCATTGCATAAGGAATTTGTTTGCTAATTTGACTAGGTAGGACGACGTAATGATCTTCATACAGCTGGTCACCAATGTAGGAATGTAAGAAAACCGCCAGCTTAACTGCATCTGCAGTTTTGTTTAATTGACCTGCTAAACCAGCAATCATCCCCGCTAGCGTGTCCCCCATACCGCCAATTGCCATGCCAGGATTACCACCAGGATTTCGGTAACTTACCGACTCATTTGGCACATAAATTTCCGTTGATGACCCTTTTAATACTAGGATAGCACCCGCTTGGTCTACCCAATTTTGAATGCTCTCTTGGTCGTCGGCCTGGACTTTTCCTGCAGTTAGTCTATGCCATTCTCCTTGATGGGGTGTCAAAATGATTTCATGTTGATTATCAGGGGAAAGTAATTCTTGGATTTTCTTATCCTCATCTTCTGCCAAATCTGCCGCCAGTAAATTTAAAGCATCTGCGTCCAAGATGATCTTCAACGAGCGTTTGGAGGATGCAATTGTGGTTTTGATTAGCTTCCATAAGTCCAGGTTATCCATCCCGAATCCAGGTCCAACCAACAATATATCCACTTTCTCAATCATCTTCTTGATAGCAAACACATCCGTCCAATCGATAATCATGGCTTCCGGCAAAACAGTATGGATAGCGCGCAAGTTAGCTGAATCAGTTGCAATCGTGGTTAAACCTGCCCCCGAATTGATTGTAGCCATGGTCGCCAATTGGGCAGCTCCACCCATGGCATGGTTCCCCGCAATAATCAGGACATGACCAAACAGGTTTTTATAGGCGTCCTCGTCACGAACTGGTATGAGTCTTTTAACACCCGTTAAATTCAAATCAACCTTTGATAATGTCACAAACTTCACCCCTTTTCTTTCATTCTAGCACTAGTAAAAGAATATGCCTAACCCTTTACACGCAAAGAGGTTGACCATATTAGCCAACCTCTCGCTTACACATCGTGTGTAATGTATTTGAATTATACTAAACCTTGAGAAATCATTGTGTCTGCAACTTTTTTGAAACCAGCAATATTTGCACCGGCAATTAAGTTATCTTCTTTACCATATGTGCTTGCAGCTTCTTTCGATTCGCTGAAGATATTTTTCATGATATCTTGTAACATGCCGTCAACTTCTTCAAATGTCCAACTTTGACGTTGGCTATTTTGTGCCATTTCTAGTGATGAAACCGCTACACCACCGGCATTGGCAGCTTTCGCTGGTCCAACGTAAACATCATTTGCTAATAACGTTTCTGTTGCTGGTGCATCTAAAGGCATGTTAGCACCTTCAGAAACGAATTTCACGCCATTTTTTACTAATTGATCAGCTTGAGGTTTTTTCACTTCATTTTGTGTTGCTGCTGGGATAGCTAAATCAGCTGCAATTTCATGATCCCAAACAGATCCCTCAAAGTAACTTGCCGTAGATTTTGCTTCTGCATAAGCAGTTAAACGTTCACGACGCACTTCTTTTACGTCGCGTAAAAGAGCTACATCAATACCAGTTTCATCAATGATATATCCAGTTGAGTCTGATACTGAAATTGCGATACCACCTAATTCTTGCAATTTTTGAGCAGCATAAATGGCTACATTACCAGCACCGGAGATAATTGCTCGCTTACCTTCAATCGTTTCATTCTTAGCTTTTAACATTTCATTTAAGAAGTATACAGCACCATATCCAGTAGCTTCCGTACGTGCTAGTGAACCACCGTATAATAATGGTTTACCGGTTAAAACACCATTCTCGAAGCCACGTAATTTTTTGTATTGACCGAATAAGAAGCCAATTTCTCGTCCACCAACACCGATATCACCTGCAGGTACATCTTGATCTGGGCCAATATATTTTTGTAATTCCGTCATAAAGCTTTGACAGAATCGCATAATTTCATTGTCTGACTTACCTTTTGGATCAAAGTCAGATCCACCTTTACCACCACCAATTGGTTGGCCGGTAAGTGAGTTTTTAAAGATTTGTTCAAAACCTAGGAATTTTAGGATACTTTGGTTAACTGTAGGATGGAAACGAAGCCCACCTTTATAAGGTCCAAGAGCTGAGTTAAATTGAACTCGATAACCAGTATTTACTTGTGCGTTTCCTTTATCATCAGTCCAAGGAACACGGAATGAAATGATTCTTTCTGGAATCGCTAGAATTTGTAAAATATTTTTTTCTACATATTCAGGATGCTCTTCAATTACTGGCGCAACAGAATCTAAGAATTCATCTAAAACTTGGATAAATTCCGGTTCAGCCTCATATTGTTTGTGCCATTTTTCTTGAGTGACCTTAATATATTCTTGTGCATTCATGTTAATTCCTACTTTCTGTTCTTAATTATTACAATATAATGAGAACTGCTATTATTATATACAAAATCACCAAATAAGAAAAGTTTTTTGTGACAAAATGATAAACATTTTTACACAGAATTTTGAAAGTACTGGCTATTACGTTAGATTATCTGTCATTACCCTACTCCGCTGTCTGAATATCGGCCCATCTATAGTTGATATAAGATTGACCTGGTCGGTTGATATTAGATACTTGTGGATTTTGTAAAATTGCTTGATAGGACTGATACACTGGAATTTGAACAGCATAGTCATCTAAACCAGCTTTTTCAAGCGCAATCAGCGTTTCCCATCTACCACTTGGGTCAAGGGCTTGCGCGCGGCTTTGGGCCACCAATTCATCTAATTGTTCGTATTGGTAGTTCCCCCGGGTAATAGTAGAATCAAAACGTTCTAAATAGTTTATTGGGTCCCCGAAATCAGCTTGCCAGAAAGTGACGCCTAAGTCATAGTCTCCATCAGATAAGGCTGCAAATCGAGCAGATGACGGCATAGTCTTTATGGTAACTTCAATACCCGGTAGGTTTTCTGTTAATTGCGATTGAATATACTCCGCAAAAATTTGACTTTCCTCGTCATCGGCCGCAACCATCTCTAAAGATAATCCTTCTAGGTTAGCCTCCGCCAAACCATTTTCCCAATTTTCTTGGGCAACTTCTAAATCGTAATCTGTTTCAATCGTCGCATCATCTCTAAAATCAGCTTCAGTTTCAGGGTTCCAAGCCACTTCACGTGATACAAAGCCGTTGGTAGCAATTGAACCGTTTTGTAGAATATTATTTACAAAAGCTTCCCGGTCGATGGCTTTGTAGAGGGCACGGCGGATATTCAAGTTATCTAATCCCGGTGTTTCGTGGTTAACTTCGATATAATTCGTCCGCGGGATTGGATAAGTTTTGTAGTCTTCATTGTTTTGATTTTGGACCGCAAAGTTACCAGTTAATTCGATGACATCTAATTGGCCAGAATCGTATAAATTTAGTGCGGTTGCTGTTTCAGGTAGGTATTGGAAATTAACCGTATCTAAATTCACATTGTCAGCATCCCAGTAGTGGTCATTTTTTGCAAAAGTCCAAGTGTTTCCAGTCGCTGCATCCCATTCAGTCAAAACAAATGGTCCGTTATAGACAGCAGAGTCACTGGTAGACCCGTATTGGTCACCTGCTGCTTCAACTGCCTCTCGATTTTGAGGGTAGTAAGCAGGTACGGTCAAAAGATCTTTAAAGTAAGCTGTTGGATTTTCTAAGGTGATTTCCAAAGTTTTATCATCCACTGCCCGAACACCTAATTCACTGGTATCTAATTCGCTAGCCATGATTTCTGTGGCATTGTTGATTGTACCGTCAAACATATAGGCATAGGGTGCACCCAAGTCAGGTTCAACCATTCGTTGCCATGCATAGACGTAATCACCTGCGGTTACAGGGTCGCCGTTTGACCAAGTCGCTGCCTCCTTCAACTGGATGGTGTAGACAGTTCCGTCTTCGGAAACTGTCGGCATATCGTCTGCATCAGCCGTAATTAATTGGTTGTCCAAATCATACGTGTACAAACCGTTATAAAAGTTCATATTGGCTGTGATGGTCGCAATATTCGATGCTGCAAAGGCCGTATCAGCTGATTGAATTTCATCCGTGGATTGGATATTCAATATCTTTTCTGTACTTTCGCCCGAATCACCGCAAGCCGCAAGCATTGCTGCTGCCACTAGTCCCAACGCTATTTTCTTCATATATATTTCCTCCCACATTTCTTGATAGCATTTGATTCATTATACAATTGTCCCCCTTGTTTTCAAGTTACAAGTGACAAGGGCTTTTATTTTTGGTAGAATTAAAACTTGGTTATTTCGATCATTAATAATGAATGAAGTACCAAATTTGCACTTCTAAATACTCATTAAATTTTGCTAGATTTGGAAATTCCCATACATCAAGCTTTTAGAACGAGTTACATTTTTTGCAAAAAGATTTTGGGCTAAACAACTTGACTCAGGACCATAAACCCTATATATTGTGTTCATAAGATAAATCACAACTACATGTGGCATATTTAGGGGGATAATAATGGTAACTGTATATACAAAACCAAATTGCATGCAATGCAATTTCACAAAAAAATATTTAACTGAAAAAGAAATCGAATTTCAAACAATCGATATTACAGAATCAGAAGAAGCATTAGCTGAAGTTAAAGGCATGGGCTTCCAAGCTGTACCTGTAATCGTTGCTGAAAACGAAGAAGCTTTCTACGGTTTCCAACCAGACCGTTTAGCAAAATTAGTTTAATCAAATTAAATGAAACGACTGAAGGATAAGCTTCAGTCGTTTTTATAAAAAAAGCGTCACGCCCTTTTCCTCATCATCATGATTTAGGATTTGGACTGTGACGCTTTTATTTGGTTAAATAGAACTTTCTTGTTCTTGATAGTCTGATTCAGCCAAGTCAGCCATGATTTGGTATAAATCACCTGCTGTTAACTGGTCTTTTTCTTCTTTACTAAAATCTTTAATGATTTTACCGTGGTGTAAAAGGATCATCCGGTTACCATATAGTAAGGCATCTTGTAGATTATGAGTAATCATTAAGGCTGTTAGGTTGTGGTCTTTTACTTGGTCAGATGAAATTTCTAGAATACGTTTAGATGTCTTTGCGTCTAAAGCTGCTGTATGTTCATCTAATAGTAAAATATCTGGTTTAGTGATAGTTGCCATTAATAAGGCAATCGCTTGTCTTTGCCCTCCGGATAATAAGCCGATTTCAGCATCCAATCGATTTTCTAAGCCTAAATGCAATTGGCTTAATGCCTCTTGGAATTGTTTGCGGTTGTCCTCTTTAATAGCTAAACCTAGACCTCGTTTTTGACCGCGTTTCAAAGCTAATGATAAGTTTTCTTCAACGGTCATACGTGGTGCTGTCCCCATTGACGGGTTTTGGAATACGCGGGAAACAAATTTAGCCCGGTCCTCTTCAGCAAGACGACTAATAACTTTATCGTTTAAAGTGATGGCACCGGAGTCTAACAGGAAGGTGCCGGCAATGGCGTTCAATAGGGTTGATTTCCCTGCCCCGTTACCCCCAACAATGGTAATGAAGTCGCCCTTCTCTACTGTTAATGATAAGTCATCTAGGGCTGCAAAGGCATCCGGTGTTCGTTTGTTAAATACTTTTCTCGCTTGGTTAATTTCTAATAAGGTCGTCATTATTTAGCCACCTTTCTGTATTCACGGTAGTCAGCCACTTTATTTTGAATGGTTGGAACAGCCAGACATAAAGCAACGATAATTGCTGAGAATAGACGGAAGTCATTCGCTTCAAAGTTCATCATTAAGACAATCGTTAATAGTAAACGGTAAATAATTGAACCCACTAGGATTGTGATAAAGCGAACCCCTAATTTCACATTGCGGAAGAGGACTTCCCCGATAATAATAGAAGCTAAACCGATAACAACAGTACCAACACCCATTTGAATATCAGCATAGCCGTTATCAGTAGAGACAATATAACCTGACACAGCAATCAATCCATTGGCTAGCATGTAACCAAGCATAGTCATTTCTGACGTTTCAATCCCTAGTGATTTAGCCATTTGCATGTTATCACCTGTTGCAATCAAAGCTTGCCCCATTTCTGTTTTAAAGAAATAAGTTAACAGGAAAATAATAGCTGCCACAACGATTAAACCAATCACAATGGTGTCTACATTACGTGGCAAGGATAAACCAGCAATCGCGTTTTTTAAAGTCGTCACCGTTGATAATGACATGTTGGCCTTACCCATGATTTTCAAGTTGATTGAGTAAATCCCTGTCATGGTAATAATCCCTGCTAATAACGGATTAATTTTCAAGCGGGTTACTAAAAACCCTGTAATAGCACCTGCAGCCATACCTGCTAAAAATGAAATCAACAATGTCATAAAAGGATCAATATTAAAGTAAAGCATTTGGGCACCAATGGCACCACCCAATACAAACGACCCTTCAGTCGTCATATCCGGTGCATTTAAAATTCTAAAAGTAATATAGATTCCGAGACCCATTACAGCCCAGATTGTCCCTTGAGAAAAAGCACTAATTATCATGTCCATATGGTCTCCTCCTTATTCGCCAACTAATTTAGCATATTCGTCACTGTTAACATCAATTGCCGCATCAATCAATTCTTGAGGTAGTTTAATGCCTAATTCTTCAGCTTTAGCTGTATTGATGTAAGTATCTGTCTTATCATTATAGATAATTGGATAAGTTGCCGTATCTGCGCCTTCAATGACATCTGCTACTACCGTCGCTGTATCTAAACCGAATTGATATTGGTTGATACCAACTGTCGCTAACCCACCGTCAGCAACCATAGCGTCTACTACTGGAATAACTGGAATGCCATTTGCATCTGTTACTTGAATTAAGGTATCCATAGCACTAGCAATTGTATTGTCATTTGGTACCCAGATAACATCCACTTGACCAGCCAATTGTTCTGCAACTGATGCTAGGTCATTTGTTGAAGTAATGGTAGATTCTACTACGTTCAATCCTCTTGATTCAGCTTCAGCCTTGGCTTCATTAACCGTTTTGGTTACATTCGATTCTGAAGAATTGTAAATAATGCCGACATTTTCCATATCTGGTAAAATTTCTTGCATTAAATCAAATTGTTCTGCAACTGGTGCCATATCTGTAACCCCTGTTACATTAGCCCCTGGTTTTTCATCAGAAGCGATAAAACCGTTGTTAGCTGGGTCTGATACCGCAGATAAGATCACCGGACGATCGCCGTTAGCAGCATTGGCTAAAGCTTGAGCAGCTGGCGTTGCGATGCCGACTAAAATATCTGCATTTTCAGCAAGAAAAGCATTCGCAATCATGGCTAAATCAGATTGGTTTCCTTGGCCATTTTGGTAGTCAATTGTGATGTTTTCACCATCTACATAGCCACGCTCAGCCATGCCATCATAGAAACCATCTTTAATTTGGTCTAATGAAGGATGTTGGATAAATTGTAATAAACCGATAGTGATGTCTTCATCTGTTTCCACTAATTGCGTTTCATCCACCTCTTGACCTGTAGCTTCTAGCCCTTCTCGTTTTGCAATAAGGGTTGGCATTGCTAGATATAATGCAAAAAGGGCAATCACTAATACCGCACCCATACTTGAAATTTTTTTCATGTGTTTCCTCCTAATTTTGACAATAAAAAACGCCCCACTCTAAACTGTAGGACGCTAGATCCCACATAGTTGATTGATAAATCATCACTATCATGTCTATGTGGGGTTATTTTGAAAGGCTCAAATTTTATCTCCACATAAATACAGTCCAGAAAACTGAAGTTGTATCTATGCGCACTCGTGCAGATACAACTAATTAATGTGGCTTTGCCAGTATTTCATTGTTTGCACAGCAGTTAACATTTGAGTAGCTCCCTTCGTCTTTGATATCTCATTAAACAAATATTAACAAATCATGAGAAAAATGACAAGTATAATATCTGAAAAATGACAAGTTCTGCCTAGAAAAAATTTTGTCGGTGAAAAATCGCCTTTTTTGCCAAAATTGCCAATAACCCTTATAATGAAATGTTAGGAAGGTGGTGCTTACATGTCTTTTGACGGTATGTTTACCCATGCATTAATTAAAGAACTAAACACAACATTTGCAGGCGGACGCATTCATAAAATCCAACAGCCATACGAGATGGAGTTGGTCTTAACAATCCGCGCAAATCGCAAAAACCACAAATTATTGATTTCAGCCCATCCAAGTTTTGGGCGTATCCAAGTTACAGAACAAGCTTATAATAACCCAGAAACCCCACCAAACTTTACTATGGTATTGCGTAAGTACGTTGAAGGGAACATTATTGATAGCATTGAACAGTACGACAATGACCGGATTATCATCTTCAATTTAACTAGACGAGATGAATTAGGCGACGCTAGCCAGCAACAATTGATTGTTGAAATTATGGGTCGTCATTCAAATATTTTCTTATTAGATAAGGATAAAAAGATTATCGATGCCATCAAACATGTGCCCATGTACCAAAATACTTTTAGAACGATCTTACCTGGGGCGACTTACCAACTGCCCCCAATCCAAAACCAGGTTAACCCCTTTAAGGTTGGCGAAAACTTTGAAAAGGACAAGTCCTTAATGACGGCCAAGTTCCTACAGAGTCAACTCATGGGGTTAGGTCGTGATTCAGCAATTGAATTGGCAAGCTTAATTGAAAAAGATAGTCGTAAACCTTATCAAGTGATTCAAGACTTCTGTGCGGACTTTGAAAATCCAAATCCAACCTTAGTGGTCCAAGATGATAAGCAACATTTCTTAGTCTTCCCTTACACAACAATTTCAGGGGAAGAAAGTCATTATGACGATTTGAGCGCCCTATTAACGGCTTATTATGCAAAGAAAAGTAAGCATGATTATGTCCGTCAGGTGGGTAACGCCATTATTCAAGTCGTTGAGAAAAATCTGACTCACCAACATAAACGGTTGGCCAATTTAAACCAGGATATGGAGAAATCATCTAAGGCCGATACTTTCCAGTTAAAAGGTGAATTATTGACAACCTTCCTTTATCAAATTGAAAAAGGCCAAACTGAAGTAACTTTAGCCAACTACTACGACAATGATCAACCCATTACCATTAGCTTAGACCCTGCCTTGACACCGTCACAAAATGCGCAGAAATACTACCATAAGTACAATAAACTACGGAATGCCATAAATCATATCGAAAAACAAAAAGTCGTTGCTGAAGCTGAGATCCAGTATTTAGAATCCATCCAAACCCAATTGAACTTCGCCGAACCAAATGAGTTGGCGGATATACGGGATGAATTAATTGACCAGGGTTATCTTAAAAAACAAAAACAAGATAAGAAAAAACGGTCAAATAATGCCTCAGCTAAACCGCGTGAATATAAAACAGTGGAAGGTAACCGGATTTTAGTTGGTCGAAACAACAAACAAAACGACCAATTAACCATGCGCCAGGCCAATAAAAACCACTTTTGGTTCCATACCAAGGATATTCCTGGTTCACATGTTATTTTAGAAACCGATGAACCTAGTGAAGCTGAAATCATCCAAGCAGCTGAATTAGCCGCAGCCTTTTCAAAATATAGCCAATCCAATAATGTGCCCGTTGATTACACACAAGTAAAACACGTAAAAAAACCAAACGGAAGTAAACCTGGATTCGTGAATTACTTTGAACAAAAAACCATCTTTGTCACACCAACAAAAATCGTTTAAGTGTAGATATTAAAAACTCATCACTGAATATGCAAAAAGACCGATTGGCAGATTGCTCACCCCCTAGCTCGCTAGCAAGGGTAGTCATCAAACCAGTCGGTCTTTTTACTACATATATTTTCTAAATAATCCGTTTATAAGCGTGTTTCTTCACCTGACAGGTAAATGTTGGTAATTGATAAATTTCCCCATCACAGTTCAGAACCATCGGGCTGCCATCCTTACTGGCATAAACCACTTCATCACATAATACATTACGTAGCTCTTCCAAATCTTCATGGTTTCCAGCGAAAAACTTGTATAGGACAGTCCAAATTTTATTCATAGGCATAGTTTGTACATAAACCAATTCTAGAAGGCCGTCATTCACTTGACCATCAGGGTTGATCTTAAAACCTCCACCATACATAACCCCATTGCATAATGCGGCCAGAATATATGGCCCATCCATCAGCATCAACTCTGCCCCTTCTTTTCTGGCTGTTAGGCGAATATCGAATGCCGTACCGGCTTGTAAGGCCTTTGGAATCGAAGCCATGTAGGCGTATTTTTGCAAGAATTTATGCTTTTCTTTAAAGTCATTGGCTTGAAAAACAACATTCGCATCGGCGCCAACACTCAAAATATTCATAGTATACAAGTCTAATTCAGGAATATAAATGGCATCCGTTTCGCTCGTTTTACCCTTAAAAATATGGTCAATCTGGTCTTTAACCGAACGGTTGCCATATAAGCCAGTATATAAGTCATTCCCAGTACCTAAGGGCAAGATAGCAAAAGTAAGCGCAGTATCTATCATCAAATTCCCGATTGAATGGACAGTTCCATCGCCACCACAGGCAACAACTACCCCATCTCGATATTTTTCTGAAAAACGGTCAATCAAAAATTGGCTAGACGCCTTTGATGTCGAATACACTAAAAAGATATCGTCTTTATTCAATCC
The DNA here is from genome assembly GCF_001543205.1 of Aerococcus urinaeequi. Taxonomy (NCBI): domain Bacteria; kingdom Bacillati; phylum Bacillota; class Bacilli; order Lactobacillales; family Aerococcaceae; genus Aerococcus; species Aerococcus urinaeequi. The sequence continues at coordinate 1,933,335 of NZ_CP014162.1, read as the reverse complement.
TGCTTTTGAAGCCCGGTCTAATACCAATGCATTTATATCGGCCTTCTTCTTTTTCCCAGCAGCTTGGTTAAAAATAAATAAGAAACCCTTATTTCCCATGTTTGACACCTCTTTTATCTTATTACGTGTATGATTATGCCCTCTATTATACCAAACACTAGGCTATCAGACGAATATTGGTCAGTATTTTCACATTCATCGAATGTACGTTTGTATTGACCGAACGTATGTGCTATACTGATTATAAATAAAACGTGAATAGTTAGAACTCATAACCCACAAAAAAGGAGTACAGCTAATGAAAGAACGTCATCTGCAAATTCTAAAATGTATCTATTCAAACATTCAAAGTCAAGGGTTCCCCCCAACAGTAAGGGAAATCTGTGAAGCCGTGAACCTATCTTCAACTTCTACAGTCCATGGCCACCTTTCTCAATTAGAAAAGCAAGGTTATCTACTTCGGAACGCGACTAAACCGCGTGCTATGGAAATCACAGAAAAAGGCTTGGAATTACTAGGTGTATCTAGTCAAGGTATCCCAATGATTGGTACGGTAACTGCCGGTCAACCAATTACTGCCGTTGAAGATATTGAAGATTATTTCCCTATTCCACCTACTTTGAAGAACCAATCAGAATCCCTATTTATGCTGAAAATCCGTGGTGATTCAATGATTGAAGCGGGTATCTTAGACGGAGACTTCGTTATCGTTCGTCAAGAATTATCTGCCCAAAATGGTGATATTGTAATCGCCATGACAGACGAAGGTGAAGCTACTTGTAAACGATTCTTTAAAGAGGATGGGTATATTCGCCTACAACCAGAAAACCATAGCTTAGAGCCTATTATTTTACCAGACGTACAAATTTTAGGACGCGTAATCAGTTTATTTAGAGAACATACTTATTAATTCCTTATACCATGGTGGCATCCATTATCCGATGATCATCATGGTTTTTTTGCACTCAAATTAACCATGTCGATGCCTATACGACAATCACCTATTTACATTTTTGAAATATCCACTAAATTAATCGCAAGAGATATTCCAGATTGCAGGCGTAAAGTATATGAAGCAATATATCGTCGATGCATTTGCAGAACAATTACTTGAAGCTAATCCTGCTTCTGTATTTTAGACAATTAGTTACCAGAAAACTTGATAATTAACATCACAAAGGAAAATATCCTGTCAGAAACAGCCATCGCGGTTAAAGAAGCTGGCAACTACCATTTACGTTAGTTTACCCTCGACGGTAAATTGATTTTCGTGGACCTGCGACAGCTTTCGTCATCATGAACTATATCGATTCAAGTTTCTTTTGATACACTTAGTGGTCAATTAACAGTAACTTGTGATGGTGACCAATCGGTCATGGCCTCCCCGTTTTATAAATTGCAACCTGTTTCTGTAAGCGAAGCAATAGTAGCTTTACTAAGCGTAAGTCCTAAAGAAGCTTGGACGGGACCGTAAGATGTTCTGTTAGTGAAGATCAGGTCACGTTGGCCGGGGCTACCGTCTTATGAGCTGTATCTGAATTGAATATTACCGCCTTATGATGATTGTTCGACCAAAATGCTATTATTTATGCAAAAAAACATGACCAAGTCTCGCCCTATGGGGATTTGGTCATGTTTTCTGTTATTTTACTACTTCATATTAGTAGTGCATTAATGAGAATACGTCAGTACCAGCAATTTTTTCTCTGGCTTTGAATTCATCTAATTCTACTAAGAAGGCTGCACCGACAACTTCGCCTCCTAATTTTTCAATTAATGATACACAAGCTTCGATGGTACCACCAGTTGCCAATAAGTCATCTGCAATTAAGACTTTATCGCCAGGTTTAATCGCATCTTTATGGATTTGTAGGGTTGATTGACCGTACTCCAAACCGTAATCGATTGACTCGATTTCACGAGGCAATTTACCTTTTTTACGTGCGGGAACGAAGCCAATATTTAATGCATAAGCAACTGGACAACCAACGATAAATCCGCGGGCTTCTGGTCCAACAACCACATCTACATCTTTCTCACGTGCAAATTCCACGATTTCATTAATTGCTTCGTGGAAGGCTGGGCCATTCCCCATCAAAGGCGTGATATCTCTAAATAAAATATCTTTCTCTGGGAAGTCCTGTACGTCTGCAATATATTGTTTAAAATCCATTATTTTCCTCCTGAATAGAAATAATCTTTAATCATCGTAACATCATTATACCGTAAGAGTCGTTCATTATTGATTTGGGTTTCCCAATCGGCCATGGTTTGAGTAGCCAATAAGTCTACCTTTTCATTTACCGGTAAGGTCACTAAATCTGTGTTATGCCATTTAACCAATTCCGCTTCTTCTAAGACTTTCACCATTAAATCAAGTTTCACTTTAGAAATTTTGAAGAAATCTGCCAATGCCTGTTCCTTACCCGCCAGTGGAACTGTTCCGTGGCCTTGTAAGTATTTATATAATTGGCCGAATTCTTGCCGGGTTGGCTTTCCAACCATGTAGGCATTGACCGCAGAATAAGCATAGATATAAATATTATCAATGGCCGCCTGGTTTATCAGGTTTTTAACTGCTGATAAGTCCTTTGGAATATCAAAAATAACTAAGCTATTCTTTCTAGCAAATGCTGATCCTTTTTCAAGTATTTGATCAATCTCACTGGTCATGATGGCTTCACTTGTGAAAGGGATTTCGTCTTTATAAGCTTTGAAAAACGGCGCATTTTCAAAGACATAAGTGGCATTTTCAATTGACATAATTTGATCACGCTCACGCATATTTCGCAAGTCAAAAATACTTTTACTAGACTGGCGAATATCCTTGATTTGAGCTTGCGGTGATTGGTTCCCGTTCCATGCGTTGATGGACAAGGTCACCACCACATCGATTGGTTCGTTCGCTACTAATTGTTTGGCTAAGGCGCCAGATTTAAAAGCAATCATACTTGTTTTGACATCTGCATCTGCTACTGTCAGTTTTAAAGTATTCTTGTCCTTCCCAATCAATTGGATTTGTGATAATTGGACGTCCTTTATTAAAAACAAGGGCTGTCGATTATCGGTACCAAAGGGTTTAATTGGGTCAAGGGCTTTGATGTTTTCAAGGGTAATGTCTGTAATCCCAATAATCCCATCAAGTTTTAGAGGTGTTTGCTCAGTAAGTACGGCTTCAAATTCAGCCACTCGGTCAAGTAAAGCCGTCTTCCAAGCTTCAAACTGGTCGATAGCTACAGTCATCCCAGCGGCCATTTCATGACCACCAAATTTGTCCGCATAGTCTTTACCGGCTTGTAATACTTGGAAAAGGTCAATCCCTTCTATCGAACGGCCAGAGCCTTTATAGCTGCCATTTTCAGTATTCTTACTTAGTAGAATGGTTGGTCGGTGGTATTTTTCAACCAAACGGCTGGCTACAATTCCAAGGACTCCTTCATGCCAACCTTCTTGGCTCAAGATAATCATTTGCGGTAATTGACTTTCACCGTCAACTAAAGCTTCCGCTTCCTTCACCATCTCATCAACGATGGCTTTACGGGCGTTATTTTCTGAGTCTAGTAACTCAACCAATTCACCAACTTCTTGGTCATCAAAAGAGGTTAAGAACCGCACACCAGGGTTTGGATCGCCTAAACGACCTAAAGCATTTAATCTTGGTCCCAGTATAAAACCAATCGTTTGCTCATCGATTTGGTCTGGCTGAATGCTTTCTTTTTCAAAGAACATCTGTAAGCCTAACCGCTCGGTATGCTTCATTTGGTCTAAACCAGATGCCACAATAACTCGGTTTTCGTCAGTTAATGACACCAAGTCAGCAACAGTGCCAATAGCGGCAACATCCAGTAAATCACTTGGCGTTTCACCAAGTAAGGCTGTGGCTAATTTCAAGGCGACACCAGCACCTGCTAAATCACCAAAAGGATATTGGCCTTCTGGGTGGCGTGGATGGACGATGGCATAGGCTTCCGGCAAGCTGTCTCCAATTTCATGGTGGTCCGTGATAATCACGTCAACACCTTGGTCTTTGGCGTAAGCTACGGCTTCGTGTCCTGCTACCCCATTATCACAAGTAAGGATTAGTTGGGTCCCTTTCTTGATGTAATAAGCATAGACATCCTTGTTTGGTCCGTACCCATCTTCAAACCGGTTAGGTAAGTAGAAGGATACATTGGCCCCAAGCATTTCTAGGGTTTCATACAAAATAGTCGTTGAAGTGATCCCATCTGCGTCATAATCCCCGTAGATTAAAATCTCTTCATAGTCTTCAACCGCTTGTTGTAGTCTTGAAACGGCCTTTTCCATATCTTTTAATAAGAATGGATCATGAAATACGGGCTCTTTAGCGATAAAAGCTTGAATCGCTTCAGGTGTTTGGTAGCCCTTATCATAAATGACCTGTACGACCATCTTTGGTAAGGATAGTTCTTCAGCTAGCTGCTGGATAAAGGCTGCAGCTGTATCATCTGCATTGCTTAAGTATTCAGGTTCTATCCATTCATAAACTGATTGCAACAAAATTTGTCCTCATTTCTAAGTTTCGTAGAAAATTAGTCTCTAAATTGGCCTTTTTCATAGGTCATATGAATCAAGCGATAGGCTAGGCTTGGCGCCAATCTCATTAGACGGTTCATAATGTCGTAGTAAAATGGCACGACTACCTCAAACTGGCCACGTTCAATCGCGGTTGCCATTTTGTCAGCAACAATCTCTGGTGTGGTGGCAAAAGATTGGACATTTTTAAAGTATGACCCATCTTTATCCGCGATATCAAAGAAGGCAGTGTCAACTGGACCAGGCAAGATACAAGTCACTTTAATCTTGGTTGACCACAAATCTTGTCTTAAGCCGTTGGCAAAGGCATGAACGCCCGCTTTACTGGCTGCGTAGACAGCTGATTTAGGCGTTTGAATTAAGCCAGCAACTGACGCAATTAAGGTGATGTTATTGGCTTTCGTATCTTGGTGTAACATCCCAGCAGCAAAGCGTTTTGAAAGAAACATGGTTAATAATAAATTTGTATGGGTCAGTTTTGCGATTTGCGTATAAGCTTGGTCACTAATTGTTGAAAAATCACCGAAGCCTAAACAATGGACAAAATTTTCGATTTGTCCTTTGTCAAAGCAATATTGGGCGAATTTCTCGGCTTCGTCACCAGTCACTAAGTCGGCTGTATAAGCTAAAACTTGTCCAGCACCTAATTCTTTGGCCTGTTTCTTTGTTTCGTCCAACCGCTTTTTATTCCGACCGTTGATGATGATATTTCTACCTTCGCTGGCCATTTTATAAGCAAAAGCTTGACCGATTCCAGAAGATGCACCCGTAATGACTGTGTATGTTTGAGACATTTTCATCACTCCTATAAATGTGGCTACTTATCCGAGACTGATTGAATCAAAATCTTTTACAATTTGGCTATTGGCAAACACTTTTTTGGCATCTGCCTCTAGTTGTTGTGAGGCTTTTCCTACATATCTAGCTGAGATATGGGTTAGTAATAATTTCTTGACATTGGCTTCCTTAGCCACCTGACCAGCTTGTTTAGCGGTTGAATGGTAGTAATTACGCGCCATGCGTTCCTCGCCGGCAGCAAAGGTCGCCTCATGCACTAAAAGGTCCGCATCTTTAGCAAGAGCTACCGCATTTTGGTTATAACGGGTATCACCTAGGACGGTTACTATATGGCCCTTTTTGTCAGGTCCAATAAAGTCACGACCATCTAACTGGGTACCGTCTTCTAAAGTAATGGTCTTACCTTGTTTTAATTGACCTAGTAAAGGCCCATTTGGTACGCCCGCTTCCCTAGCCTTATCTATCAACAACTCCCCTACTTGGTCTGCCTCAATGATTCTAAAGCCATAAGACTGAACGGCGTGGTCTAAAGTCTTATAGATGACCTGGTATTGGTCATTTTGAAAGACCATACCTTCATCGGCTAACTCCTGAATGATTAGATCATATCCTAAGGTCGTACGGGTAACTTTAAGAAAGTTATCAATATAAGCTTTAATCCCTTTAGGTCCATAAATGGTCACCGGAGCTTCCCCGCCTTGATGGCTTCTTGAAGATAAAAATCCTGGCAAGCCAAAAATGTGATCTCCGTGTAAATGCGTGATAAATATTTTAGTAACTTTACGCGGTTTCAATGTGGTTTTCATAATTTGATGTTGCGTTGCTTCCCCACAATCAAACATCCACATTTCATTACTTTCGTCTAATAGTTTTAACATGATGCTTGTCACATTACGGCTTCTACTCGGAACGCCAGCACCTGTTCCCAAAAAAGTTATCTCCACTTTTTTCGCTCATTTCTATTTTATATATTCGTAAAAAAATCAAGAGCGCACATTAAATCCAAGTCTCCCTGTTCAATGTGCGCTCGTCTTTTGATGGGTTTGAGACTAAAGAGTCACCCCCCACCAACAATCCTCATGATATCAGGCGCCCAAAGTCAGAATTATACGATGCTTCCCAAAATACGCCAATTACTTTTAAAGTAATTGTTCGGCTTTTGATCCGGCCCGTCAATTCTAAACGACTTTTGTCGCACCTACTATTCTTGGAATTCAAACTCGTAATCTAAAATACGGATAATATCCCCTTGTTTCGCACCACGTGCAGCCAAGGCTTTATCAACGCCCATATTCTTCAACTGACGAGCAAATCGTAATGCCGACTCATCATATTCCAAGTTCGCCATCTTGAATGTTTTCTCAATCTTGTCACCGTACAGGTAGAAGGTACCATCAGATTCACGGCCTACATAGAATGGCGGCTCTTCGTCTTCAGGAATTTCATAAATCACTGTTTCAGTAGACGCTTGTTTACCTTCTTCAGCAATGCGCTCTTCTTCTAAACGGATCAATTCAGCCGTATGGTCCATTAAAGGATCTAAGCCTTCTCTAGTATAAGCTGAAATTGGGAAGATTTCTGGCAATTCCAAGTCTGGATAGTTTTCTGCAAAATAACTTGCAAGTTTTTCCTTGAATTCTTCAATATATAATTCAGCTTCAGGAATATCCATTTTATTGGCTACGATAATCGTTGGTCTAGACATCAAATTATCATCATAATTATCTAATTCTTTGTTGATGGCTACATAGTCATCAAATGGGTCGCGGTTTTCAGAACCACCCATATCAATTACATGTAAAATCACCTTAGTACGCTCAACGTGGCGTAAGAATTGGAACCCTAAACCAATACCGTCAGCAGCCCCTTCGATTAACCCTGGTAAATCGGCTAATACAAAAGATTCATGTGAACGGGTATTTACCACACCCAAGTTCGGTGTAATTGTTGTAAAGTGGTAATCACCAATTTTAGGTGTTGCCGCTGTAACAACAGATAGTAAGGTTGATTTACCAACTGATGGGAAACCAACTAATCCAGCATCCGCGATCAATTTCAATTCTAGTTGTAGGGTAATTTCGTCACCTGGTTCACCATTTTCAGCGATTTCTGGTGCCGGGTTGTTGTGAGTCGCAAATTTCATGTTTCCACGGCCACCACGACCACCATGTGCAACGATGAGCTCTTCACCGTTCTCCACTAAATCACCAATAATTTGACCAGTGTCAAAGTTTTTGACAACAGTTCCAGGGGGTACAGCGACATACATATCCTCTGCACCACGACCGTACATACCTTTTGGCATCCCATTTTCACCTGGTTTCGCCTTAAAGTGTCGGTTGTAACGGAAATCCATCAAGGTTCTTAACCCTTCGTCAACTTTGAAGATGATGTCGCCTCCGCGACCGCCATCTCCTCCAGCTGGACCTCCATCTGGACGATATTTTTCTCGTAAAAAGGCAACCATACCGTCGCCACCCTTACCTGCTTTTACCCAGATCTTGGCATAATCAAAAAATGTTGACATATGTTACCCCTCCTTTCAATTTCTTTTATTTTTGCTTTTATTTCGTGTTAATACGGTTTGTATCAGCAAGCGTTAAAATGGCTTGCGCAATCATGCTTAAGATGGCTAACCGGTTGTTTTGTACTGTTTGATCTTCAGCAAATACCATGTTGTTATCAAAGAATTCAGTAATAACTGGTGTTAAAGCCTCAAGTTGATTATAGTTGTCCTGCATGTCATTTGTCATCTCTAAGCCTTTGGCGGCATTGAATAATGCAGCTTCTGAATCAGATTCAAAACGACTTTCTTCTATTGTAACATCTTGGACATTTAATTCACGGGCTTTCGCACCCAAGTTCAAAATACGGTTCCATGCTTCAAGCGTTTCTTTAAATGACGCTTTTTCACTAGCTGCTTGTAAGACTTTACTTGCCGCTAGTTTTCTTAAGATATCCGCTGAACGACTTTGCAAAACAGCATCCGCAATATCGTAACGAACTTCTTGGTCATTTAAGATAGCTTTCAAGCGGTCATTCACAAATTGGCTTAAAGCTGTTTGTAATTCAACTAGGCGCTCTTGGTCTTCAATACCATAAACAGTCTGCAAGATACTAATGATATCAGTTTTCCAGTCAAAAGTTAACTCATTTTCGATTAGAATACGCACAATTCCTGATGTTTGTCGACGTAAAGCAAACGGATCGTTTGAACCAGAAGGAATTCGGTCAATATTAAAGAATGAAATCACTGAATCTAGTTTATCTGACACAGCAAACAATTTACCCAATTGGCTAGCAGGCAATTCACCTTCAGCAGAAATTGGCATGTAGTGTTCGCGAATAGCAGTAGCAACTGCAGGTACTTCACCAAAGGCTAAGGCATATTTTTCACCCATAATCCCTTGTAATTCTGAGAACTCATCCACAATACCGGTCATTAAATCGAACTTGTAGATTTCACCAGTACGAGTGATGTCTCCGGTTTGGACGTCAGCTAACTGACCGGACCATTTTTCGGCTAGATATTTGGCGATTTGACCAGTACGGGCCATTTTTTCCTGTAAGGAACCAATTTCAGCATGGAAAGTTACCTTAGCTAAACGGTCTTGGAAGTCTTGAATCGTTTTGGTTTTATCTTCATTGACGAAGAAGAAACCATCCTCCAAACGTGCAGTCAGGACTTTTTGATTACCCTTACGGACATTATCTAAGTGATCAGCGTTACCGTTACGAACAGCTAAGAATAATGGCAACAATTTGCCTACTTGGTCTTTAACATAGAAGTAACGTTGGTGGTTCTTCATTGAAGTGATCAATACTTCATCCGGTAACGCTAAGTATTTGTCGTCGAAGTTGCCGATAAAGGCAGTTGGGTATTCAACAATTTGGGTAACTTCTTCAAGTAAGTCAGCATCGATATCGATTTGATATTTGTTTTCATTCGCTAATTGTTCGATTTGTTGTTCGATTAATGCTTTTCGTTCGTCTTGGTTTACAATAACAAATTCATCTGCCAAGGCTGCTTCATAAGCATTAGCGTCCACAATCACAACCTCTTGAGAACCTAGGTAACGGTGTCCGCGAGAGATATTTGAAGCTGTTAGATTCAAGAATGTTAACGGTAAGACTTGGTCATCTAATAAGGCAACCATCCAGTGGATTGGACGAATGTATTTAACGTCATAAGACGCCCAGTGCATTGAAACAGGGAATGACATTTGGTCGATAACTGAAACCACATCTTGTAAAATGTCGGCCGCTTGGCTACCTGGTTCCGAAATATTAATGAAAACATACTCTTCACCTTTAACTTCTTCAAAGTAAATATCCTCAACAGAGGCACCTTTACCGCGAGCGAAACCTTGGGCAGCTTTGGTCCAATTACCCTCTTCATCTTGGGCAATACGTTTAGCAGGTCCCTTAGCTACTTCAGAAAAGTCTGTTTGCTTGTCGGCTAAACCATTAACACGTACAGTCAAACGGCGAGGTGTCGCAAATGTTTCGACATTGTCAAAAGTTAAACGGTTGTCTGATAAAAAGTTTTCTACTAGTGATTTTAATTGGTTCACGGCATTACGTACGTATTGAGCAGGTACTTCTTCCAAACCAATTTCAAATAAAAATGTATGTTGGCTCATTATTTTTCCTCCTTCAATAACGCTTCTGCTGTTTCACGGTCTAACAATGGGTAACCCAAGTCAGCACGTTTCTTCACAAACATTTTAGCTACACGGCGGGCCATGTTACGGATACGAGCAAGGTAAGCTGCACGGTCAGTAACAGAAATCACACCACGAGCATCTAGTAAGTTAAATGCATGTGAACATTTCAAAATGTAGTCATAAGCTGGGTGGACTAATTCGTTGTCGATTTGTTTCAAGGCTTCAGCTTCATACTTATTGAAGGCAGAGAATAACATATCTACATCCGATTCTTCAAATGAGTAAACTGAATGCTCGTATTCTGCTTGACCAAAAATTTCACCGTATTTAACGCCTTCAACCCATTCAATATCGTAAACTGAATCTACTTCTTGGATGTAAGAAGCTAAACGTTCTAAACCATATGTTAATTCCGATGTAACAGGTTTACATTCTAAACCACCAACTTGTTGGAAATAAGTAAATTGAGTGACTTCCATCCCATCTAACCAAACTTCCCAACCTAAACCAGCACAGCCAAGTGATGGGTTTTCCCAGTTGTCTTCTACAAAACGAATATCATGTTTTAATGGGTCAATTCCTAATTGTTTCAAGCTTTCAATGTATAATTCTTGAATGTTATCTGGGTTTGGTTTCATCACCACTTGGAATTGGTGATGTTGGTATAAACGGTTAGGGTTCTCACCGTAACGACCATCTGCTGGACGACGAGATGGTTCTACGTAACAAGCGTTCCATGGTTCAGGACCAATTGCACGCAAGAAAGTATAAGGTGACATGGTACCCGCACCTTTTTCTGTATCATAAGCGTTTAAAACTAAACAACCTTGTTCAGCCCAGTAGTTTTGTAAAGTTAAAATTATATCTTGAAATGTTTTTTGATTCGTTGCCAAGATGTTCACTTCCTCATTTTTTAATCTATTATGATAGTGGTCAAATACATCAGAAGACACAAAAAAGCCCCTATGTATTTGAAAAAACAAACACATAGGGACGATTATCTCGCGGTTCCACCCTACTTCTAACGGATAAAATCCATCAGCACTTTATTGTTAAGTGCTCCAATATGCCTTCACAAGGTTTCAATCCAGCCGCTCCCACTATCCGGCTTCGCTTTGGAATCTACATCTTCTTACTTAGTATTTTCACTGCACTTCTTTTATTCAGCTATTATCATACTTTTTTTCTCTTTTGTCGTCAAGCGGATTGACGAAAGTTTCCATTTGGCTGATAAAATGCTTACTTTTTAAGTGGATCCCTACATACTCTTCGTAAAGATCATCCAAGGCTTGCCGAATTTCAGTTTTTGTTGTCGCCTGTAAGTCCACTTGACCTAGTTTGTCATATGGTATTTGACTAAACAGTCGAATAAAATGACTTGCCCGTGGTGACCAATGGAGACGCCTATCATCCATGTGAAAATGTTGTTCGCATAAAACGCCAGCATATTGCATGGAATAGTCAAAACGGCCTTGATCACGGCCACAAATAGCACATGACCTAAAGTTAGGGCCCACCCCGAATTTCGGCAGCAACTGAATTTCAAATATATTGGCCACGACTGACGGATCGACGCCGGCTTCTATTTTGCCTAGACCTTGCCAGAGCAGGTTAAACACCTTGTCTTCTTCAATGAAGTCTTCAAAGGCGGCATCGGTCAACCCTGTCATGTAGGCTGCATAGGCATTAGCCTGTATATTTGAGATCGTTGCCTTTGGAAATAGAACATCGTCCGTATCATTAAGAAAGGAAAAACCTTTATCGTTGATGGTTCCCACAAAAGAGGCTCGCATATAGGGAAAGGCAATTTCCCTTAAACCGTTATTCTGTCGTTGAATATTCTTAATGAAGAACATCCGCTTACCAAATTCCTTGGTGAATATTTTAATTAGCAGGTCTTTTTCCTTGTATTTCCGCGTAAAAAGGACAATCCCATCGAAACGCGCGTAATGGTCTTTTCGCATGGTCTTGTCCCCTTTCGTTTTGCATGTCAATATGATGCCATTTTGTTAGCGATGCATTTATTAACCCTTATAGTTTTTATGGTTGTAGCCAAGGTCACCTAGGTTAGCCTTGTTGTTACGCCAGTTTTTGATGATTTTCACCCAAAGTTCTAAATAGATTTTAGACCCAAGTAAATTTTCGATTTCCTTGCGGGCTTCAACACCAATTTTCTTGATCATCTTACCGCCCTTACCAATGATAATCCCCTTTTGACTCTTTTGGTCGACGATAATGGTTGCATACACATGCACGCGGTCCAGTTCATCTTTTTGCATGGAGTCTACTTGAACAGCAACTGAATGTGGGATTTCTTCATACGTATTTAATAAAATTTGTTCACGGATTAATTCAGAAACCACAAAGTATTCTGGATGGTCTGTGATAAATTCAGATGGATAGTATTGTGGTCCAGTCGGCAATAAACCAACTAGGGTATCGATCAAGGTCTCCACATTATTGCCGTTTAAAGCAGATAGTGGGATAATCCCGTCAAAAGATTCTGGGCTTGGAATAGTTTGCATAAAGTCCGCTAAGGCTTCAGGGGATACCTTATCAATTTTATTGACACCCAAGAACTTACGAGTCTTGTAGTTTTTAATCTTTTCAAAGACAAATTTGTCACCCGGACCAATAGGTTCTTCCGCATTCACCAACATTAAGATGGCATCTACTTCTTCAAGTGATTGGTAGGCAGATTTATTCATAAATTCGCCCAACTCATTATGAGGTTTATGAATACCTGGTGTATCAATGAAAACAATTTGCGCCTCATCTGTTGTATAAACCGCTTGGATTTTGTTACGCGTCGTTTGCGCCTTATCAGACATAATGGCTACTTTTTGCCCCACAACGCGGTTTAAAAAGGTTGATTTCCCAACATTAGGACGGCCAACGATGGCTACAAATCCTGACTTATAACCATCAAAGTCATCTTCAGCTTGGTCTCCGTCATCCTCTAGTAATTTTTCTAAATCCTCAATGTTGTCAAAATCATTTATATTAAAATCTTCTATATTCAAAAATAGTCTCCCTTATTTTTATGTTAATTTGAAAAAAAGTAAAATCTCAGGTACAAAAATTAGCAAGCCAACAATTACAGCCATTGTAGATGAAATCAGTACACCACCAGCCGCTACATCCTTCACATTTTTTGCAATGGGATGGTATTGGTTGTCGGTCACTAAATCAATAATCCACTCAGCAATGGTATTGGTAATTTCCATACAGATCACAATAGCACAGGTTAAAATTAAAATTAACCACTTTTCAATGGACAAAGCAAAAAACCAAGCGGCCGACATGACTAAAATCAACCCCAAAATTTGGTAACGAATGTTTCGTTCATGAATAAAGGCAAATTTTATCCCACTTAAGGCATACCCCATTGATTCAAAAAAATTATGGTTCTTATCCACTTTTGGTGGTTTTGGTACTTGTTTACGCTCTTTTAAGTCCATAAGCATCTAAAATCTCTTTCTGTAGGCCAAACATTTCCTTTTCATCTGCTTCATTCAAATGGTCGTAACCATTCAAATGCAAGAATCCATGGACAGCTAAAAAGCCTAGTTCACGTTCAAAAGAATGGCCATAATCAGCTGCTTGTTCGCGTGTTTTATCAATCGAGATAAAAAGATCGCCCAATTCACGTGGCATATCCTCTGGCAAGCCCATAACTGCTAATTCATCTTCACCTAAATCTTCAATCGCAAAAGAAATCACGTCAGTTGGACGGTCAATGTTGCGATAAGTTTTATTGATTTCATGAATTTCTGCATCGTTCACGATGGTCAAAGATAAGTCAATTTCTCCAGTAAGTTTCAAATAATCTGCTGCAAAATCCAATAATTCATGCAACATCTCTTTATCTTTACTAGAAAGCCCATTCGTCTTATCTTCAAAAATTAAATCTAACACTTTTTCACCTTTTTTCTTTTTGCCTTGTCTATCGTTAATTACCCTTATCTTCATTGGCATAGGCATTGATGATTGCTGAAACCACTGGGTGACGAACAACATCAGTCGCTGTAAAGTGCACAAAGTCGATATCTTTAATCCCCTGCAAGTGTCTTTCCGCATCGATTAACCCGGATTTAGCACCTCTAGGTAAATCAATTTGTGTCTTGTCTCCATTGACAATCATCTTAGACCCGAAACCAAGACGTGTTAAGAACATCTTCATTTGGGCAACCGTTGTATTTTGTGCTTCATCAAGAATGACGAAAGCATCTTCCAAAGTCCGACCACGCATATAAGCAAGTGGTGCCACTTCAATCACGCCACGTTCCAGTAAGCGTTCAGTATGCTCCCGGCCATAAATAGTATATAGGGCATCATATATTGGTCGTAAGTACGGATCAACCTTCTCTTTCAAGTCACCAGGTAGGAAACCTAAGCTTTCCCCTGCTTCAACTGCTGGACGCGTTAGGACAATCCGTTTTACCCGTCCTTGTTTTAAAGCCTGAACGGCCATCATCACTGCTAAGAAAGTTTTCCCGGTACCAGCTGGTCCAATCCCAAAAGTAATGGCATGTTTATTGACAGCGTGTAAATATTGACGTTGACCTACAGTTTTTGTTCGAATAGCTTTCCCTTCAAAGGTCCGGCCAATTTCCTCTTCATATAAACTTACAAAGTGGTTGATAGTCCCATTCTTTGCCATTTTAATCGCAGTAACCACATCACGGTCACCAATTGTGATACCTGATTGTAGAATAACTTGTAATTCTGTCAGTAAATCAATCGCTTGGGCAACATCCGCTTCTTGTCCGGTTACTTCAATTTGCTCATCTCTGGCAAATATTTGCACCTCAAAAGCTTGTTCAATCAAAGAAAGATTACGGTCCTCAGTACCAAATAGTTGTACGGCTAATGCTGGATTCATCAAGGCTACACTTTTACTGATTGCAGATTCTGTCAAATGAAAACTTCCCCCTTTTCGTATTAAATAAATTATAGCAAAAATCTGGCATAAATACGAATAACAGGTCGTTAATTTTCGAATGCTTAGCCCTTTTACCGAAAAAAAGTGTTTGTTTTCGCAAGTCAACCAATCAATGATACAATAGAGAAAACGCTTTAGGGAGGCACACACTATGCAAAAAATATTAGCCATCGCAAACCTTGTAAAGGATTGGCAAATCGATGATATCAAAGACTTAGCAAGTAATTATCAGGTGAAAATGGCGGACGAGTTGACCGACACAGACTTCCCCAATATTGAAATTCAATATGGCTGGGATGCTGATTTAGCTGAAAAATATGCAGCAAATGGTTATGATAGCCTTCGCTGGATCCAAGTCCAATTCGCTGGCATCAATCAATTACCTAAAGAAGTCGTCGCTGATGAAAAGATTCAAATCACAAACATGAGTGGGATTCATGCGACACCAATCGCAGAGACCGTTTTTGGTTACATCTTGAACTACTACCGGAGTTTACATATTTATAAGGCGCGTGAAGAAAAACAACATTGGGAATATGCCCAACACATGTCTTTGCCTGAAAAGAAAATGGTCGTGTTTGGTGCTGGTAATGTAGGGAAAGAAATCGCCCGTATCGGCCAAGCATTCGGTTTAAAAACTGTTGGTGTGAATACTTCAGGCCGCGATGTACACTACTTTGATCAAACAGTGAAAACAGCGGACGGCTTTGAACAAGTGACTGATGCCAATATCATCGTCAACGTCCTACCAGAAACAGACGCCACACAAAACGTCTTTGATGCTACATATTTCGGTCGTCAAGAAAAACAACCCTTATTTATTAATGTGGGACGTGGATCAGCCATTGTAGACCAGGACTTAATTGAAGCTATTGATCAAGGTGTCATTGCCTATGCATCCCTTGATGTCTTTAGAGAAGAACCTTTGCCAGCAGACCATCCTTTCTGGGCCCATGACAAGATTGATGTGACGCCACATATGACTGGTCAAGTAGAACACTTTGCAATTGAAACTTACAAGATATTCCAAGCTAACTTAGCAGCTTACACAAAAGATGGCGATTTATCAGTCAATGTCGTTTCAAAAGAAAAAGGCTATTAAATCACAATAAGTCAAATAGACAATAAAAGCATTTGCTTTCCTAAATCTCGGAATAGCAAATGCTTTTTTGATTTTATTTTGCCTTTATTTAGCGTTTAGCGTAACTGGAGGTAGACCTTCAAATTGGCCAACATAAACGCCTGGTTTAATAACTTTCGGCATATTAACGGCACCTGAAGCCACAAACATGCCCGGCTCAATAGCTTTGCCTGTTTCAGCCAATTTCTGTGCCAACCATTGGACTGAATAAGCTGGGTGACCCATCACCTCTTTTGAAGAACCTTGGGTGTATGGTTGACCATCTACTGTTACTGTCCCCATCACGTCATCAATTTCTTGATAAGTCCGTTTGACGTATTCACCAGCTACTACACCTGCATTGGCTGCCCCATCGGCAATCAATTCAAATTTTGAAATGTTCCCGTACCAATCGTCATACCGGCAATCAGGGATTTCATATCCTGTCGCCACCTTGCATTTAGACATAATGGTTTCCACTGAATCGTCAGACGAAATCCTTTCTTCAGCCTTGAATATGATTTCAAATTCTAACAAAGGACCCATAAATTTGCTCAGGTCCATATCCGAACCCCAAACGCCTTTGTCCGTCATGACGCCGTATAAAGGCGTTGTGGTCTTAAAAAATGACTGCTGAATTTTTGCTGACAAGGAAATTTTATAACCTGCAACTTTTTCACCAGCCTCTTTTCTTAAATCTAAAACAGCTTGTTGCACTCGGTAGCCGTCTTCTTCATTGACAATTCCAAATTTCCCGTATTGTACCGGCACTTTTTCATTATCTGCCTGATATAGTGTCTTACTAGCGTGAATAATTTCTTGATCCATCATAAGCTTTTTTCTCCTTAGAATTACATAGCGTCTGATGCGCCACCATCAATATTGACAGCTGCACCACTCACATATGAGGCGGCATCTGAAGCAAGGAAGCTAATCACTTTAGCAGCTTCTGTTGTTTCACCAACACGGCCCATTGGCGTATGCGTATCTTTGGCTTTTTGTTTTGAAAACTCTTCCCAAGTTGGATTTTCTGGGTCATTTTGCCACATCTTTTCAACCTGTTCACTGCGGATATAACCAATACATACCGCATTTGCACGAATATTGTATTCACCGTACTCCTTACTCAATTCTTTGATGACAGCTAAACCAGCTGAACGAGCTGGTGAAGTCGGTACAGACTTTGGACCTGGCGTCTTACCAGAATTTGAAACCACGCTAATAATTGAACCTGAAGCTTGTTTACGCATATAAGGCAATACTTCACGGGTAAAATTGGCCACACCAATAATTTTAATTTCCAGGTCGAATCGCCATGTGTCATTATCTACTTCTTCAAATGAGCCCGCTCTGTGGCCACCCGCATTATTGACTAAGATATCGATAGTCCCGTATTTGGATGCCGTATCCGCGATCGCCTTTTGGACAGCGGGTAAATCTGTGACATCAGCTACTGCGTAATCCACTTCAACCCCTGTCGCTTCTTTAATAGCTGTTTGTGCCTCAATTAATCGGTCTTCGTGGCGGGCTGTAATCACAACTTGTGCACCCTCCTCAGCAAGTGTTTTCGCTGTTTCAAATCCAATACCTCTACTTGCCCCTGTAATGACTGCTACTTTACCTTTTAATCCTAAATCCATCAAAATCGCTCCTTTATCTTTTAAGATCTTATTTGATTTGAAAAAAGGCTCCACTTAACTTCCAGACTTTTACTATTCTTCACGACTTTGCCCTCAGCTAATAAAAAAACGACGACCGTCAACAGGCCGCCGTTTCATTAGCTAGAGCCCGTTTCACGTGGAAAAGGACTCTCCTAGAGAAGAATCCTACTTAGCTAATAATAATAAATCTTGTTTTGAATTAAATGGAGACGCAACAAATACGCCAGCATGCATGATATATTTGGAAGATATTCTAAATTGGCGCATTGTTGTCACTCCTTTCAAATTGCTAACTACAATTTATCAAAAACAAGATGTGATTGCAAGTTGTTTTTAATTTATTTTTAATTATTTTCTCATTTAAAGTGTGAGAACCGATTTTTTGCCCAACAAAAAAGGAAGTCCGAAGACTTCCCTCTTAGATCTAGATTCATTAACCTAAATATTTTTTTGCTACTGTTTGGATTGCATTACCATCCGCTTGACCTTTAAATTTGGCCACAGCAGTTTGCATGACTTTACCAAAATCCTTCATAGATGTAGCGCCAACTTCGTCAATAACTTGTTTGACACCCTCGTCTAATTCAGCTTCTGATAATTGTGCAGGCAAGTATTCTTCGATAATCGCAATTTCAGCAACTGCGTTATCTGCTAATTCTACATGGTCTGCTTGACGGAACTCTGCTTCCGACTCTTTTCGTTGCTTCAACTCGCGAGCCAAAAGTTCAATTTCTTCATCTTCAGACAATGCACTTCCCTTGTTAATTTCAGCATTTTGAACTGCTGCTTTTAACATACGGATAACAGATAACTTAAATTTATCTTTAGCTTTCATGGCTACCTTCATATCGGTATTTAGTTGGTCTAATAACGCCATGATCCGCCTCCTTTATCGCAAGGTAAACGATTAGAATTTACGTTTACGAGCCGCTTCAGATTTTTTCTTACGTTTTACTGAAGGTTTTTCGTAGAATTCACGTTTACGTGCTTCTTGTATTGTGCCAGATTTTGAAACTGAACGTTTGAAGCGACGAAGAGCGTCGTCAAGTGATTCGTTTTTACGAACTACAGTTTTTGACATGACATTTCCCTCCCCTCGTTACTACAAATCGTTCTTTCATACTTGAAAAAACGTTCTAGTGAATTATACGCCATTATATTTATAAAGTCAATTATCCTAAGGTAAATTTGTTGAGAATTGTGTTATTCACAAGTGATTATGTCTTAAGTATTTCTAAGGGAAAATGTCCCAAGTCTTTACCAGGAAAATGCTAGCCCAATTAGCTGCGATTTTACCTACGAAAAAAGAGCTAGAAATGGTCTCTAGCTCCTTTTCCGAAATATTTATCTTACTGGCATTCACTACAAAGCCCTTGTAATTCAATGGTATGGCTGACAATTTCACAACCTGGTAATTGATCAGCAAAGAATGTCATGTGGCAAGAATTGATTGGAATCGACTTGCCACAATTTGTACAGATAAAATGATGGTGGTGTCCTAAATGTGGATCACAATGCTTTCTAAAGACCATCTCCCCGTTGACTTCAGAGGTTTCAAGGAAGTGGTGGTCTTCGAATAATTTTAGGTTCCGGTAAATGGTATCGAATGAGATACCTGGATATAAGTTTTCTAATCGTTGCTGCACTTCTTTGGCGCTCAGGAAATAGGCCCCTTCTTCATCAAAGACGTTTAACATGTCAGCACGTTTCTTGGTATATTTAAAACCAGCTTCGTGTAGGACTTGCATGGACTCATCTACAAAATTCATAGTTATCACTCCAGTTCCTACTTATTCTAACACGGATTGATTACGATTTGAAGCCATAATCATTGGGCTGTGTTGTATCAAATTGACGGATTTGCGACTCAATATGCGCACGGTTTTCTTCCAAGAATGGCGGTAATGATAATGATTCACCTAACGTTTCATATGGTTCATCACCCATAAAACCTGGTCCATCAGTTGAGATTTCAATCAAGATGTCACCGATACGTGCGTATAGGGCTTCAAAGAAGAAACGATCGACTAAACCTGAACTTGGTAGACCGATTTGTTGATACTTGTTGACCCAATGTTGGATGGCATCGTGGTCAGCGACACGAAATGATACATGGTGAACTTCACCGTATCCTTGTAATCCAGGTGGTGTCACTAAGTCTTTACGTAAGATAACTTGACCACCGTTACCACCCTCGCCTACTTCATATAGGGCTTCTTGACCATCGTCTGACAATTGTTTCATGCCATAGATTTGTTCGAGAATTTTTCCAAAGTCTTCATAGTAAGATACTGAAATTTCGATTGGTCCTAATCCGTAAATCGCTTTGTCTTCTGGGACTGGACCATTTTTCCAAGGTTTACCAGGTGCAACACCCTCGTTTTTTTCATCTGAGAAGATTTGTAGGCGTTGACCGTCAAAATCTTCAAAACGTAAAACTTTCTTTCCGTAAACTTCTTTAATTTCTTCAGTCTTCACATCAAATGATTTCAACCGTTCTTCGTAGTAAGCTAAGGATGCATCATTTGGCACACGTAAACCGATACGAGAAATTGAGTTTGTACCATAGTAACCACTTGGCACGTCCGGAAAGTCAAAGAATGTTAAATCTGTACCCGCGTTCCCTTCATCATCTGAGAAGAAGGTATGGTAAGTATGAATATCATCTTGATTAACTGTTTTCTTAACCAAACGCATGCCCAAAACACCTGCATAAAATTGATAGTTCTTTTCCGCGCTTGAAGTAATAGCCGTTACGTGGTGAATACCTAATAAATCTGTTGACATAATTATTGCTCCCTTTTAATGAAATATCTTTTAAGTTTTTATATTTCGAATTCGTATTAATAATATATCATACTTTTGTTTCGAATTCAAATTGTTTTATCTTCGATTTTTCTGTCATATTATATATGGTAGAATAAGCTTAATATATAGATTATTGGAGGCAAAAAGATGAGCCAAGTCACACCACAAAAGCCAAAGTATTTCCTGATTTCTGATGCAGTTGGATCGCTAGTGAATGATATTTTCCAAAGCGTGTCCGTTCAATTTCCATCCGTTGAATTTGATATCACTAATTACCCTTTCATACAACACGATGACATGCTACTACCTATTTTAAAACAGGCAAAAATTGAAAAAGCATCCATCGTTGCTTCTTTCATCAATAAAGACCTTAATAAAATTGCGGAAGATTATTGTGAAATGGCGGGGATTTTCTACTTGAATGTCCTTGACAAATTAATGGATCAGATTGTGAGCCAAACAAATGTGAAACCGTCCGGAAAACCGGGTATTCGCCACCAACTTGACGATGAATACTATAAACGAATTGAGGCCTTAGAGTTTGCGGTCAATAACGATGACGGTCAACAACCCAAACGCTTTATCGATGCGGATATCGTCTTATTAGGGATTTCTAGAACGTCTAAAACCCCATTAAGTATGTATCTTGCGAATATGGGTTATAAAGTGGCCAACCTGCCGTTGGTCCCAGAATCTAGAATCCCAGATATTATTTATAAAATTGATCGGTCAAAAATCATTGGCTTGACCAATGACGTCAATGTTTTAAATAAGTTCCGTCGTGAACGGATGCGCTCATATGGGATTGAAGATGCCAGTCTATATACAAATGATGCCCGAATTGAAAAAGAATTGGCCTACGCCAACAAACTATACGAAGAGTTGAATTGTCCAGTCATCAACGTGGCTGACCGGTCAATTGAAGAAACAGCCACGTTGATCATCATGTTCTTCAACTCAACCAAAACCTCAGGGTGAGAGAGCCGACGTTCAGACAGGAACATTGGAAGTTTAAGGCAGTAGATGGCGAAGTCAGCTACAACTTAAACTGAAATGCAGTCCTGTCTTGAGGCTCAAACCCGACTACCCAGGGTGAGAGAGCCGACGTTCAGACAGGAACATTGGAAGTTTAAGGCAGTAGATGGCCAAAGTCAGCTACAACTTAAACTGAAATGCAGTCCTGTCTTGAAGCTCAAACCCGACTACCCAGGGTGAGAGCGAAACCGCTCAGCTTAAAATAACACTATAAAATAAAAAAAACAGCGCCATGATTGTCATGAGCGCTGTTTTTCAATGTATTTATTGTTTGATCATCATTTTCATTTCTTGGACTAATTTTTCAATAGATTCAATATTCAGTTCATCCATACGTGCTGGCAAGCCTTCGATGATTTCCTTACAAACCATTGGGTTGGCGTAGTTGGCAGAACCTATTTGAACAGCTGTTGCACCAGCAATGATCATTTCTAATACATCATCAATGCTTTCGATACCACCTACTCCAATGATAGGAATATCTACTACTTGTGCAACCTGACGTACCATTCTTAAGGCAACATATTTCAAGGAAGAACCAGACAAGCCACCAGTTATCCCACCTAAAACGGGTTGTCTTGTTTGTAGGTCGAATGTTTGACCTGTAATTGTATTGATCATTACAATAGCATCGGCACCTGCAGCCTCTACCGCCTTTGCAATAACCGTAATATCTGTTACATTAGGCGTTAATTTTACATAAACAGGTAAAGACGTTACGGCTTTTACCTGTCTAGTTAAATCTGCTGCTACTTCTGGATCGGTACCAAATTGTAGACCACCTAGTTTAACATTTGGACAAGAGATATTTAATTCGATAGCCTTTACATTCTGAGCTTTAGATAAAGCTTTCGTTGCCTCAACATAGTCTTCAACTGTTGACCCGGCAACACTTTGAATAATGGGTACATCAAATTGTGCTAGATAAGGTAATTTTTCTGCTAAAACCCCTTCAACGCCTGGATTTTTAAGACCAACTGAATTTAAAATACGTTCTCCGGAGTGGTAGTAACGTGGATCTGGATTCCCTTTTCTAACTTCTACAGTTGTTGATTTATCTACTAAAGCACCTAAAATGCTTAAGTCATATTTGTCTGCAAAACCTTCTCCATAACCAAAACAGCCAGACGCTGGCATTACTGGATTCTTTAATTCTAAACCTGGTAATTTAACACTTAAACGTGACATAATAGCCTCCTTAAATGACTCTTGGTACACATTATTGTTGATAAACGATATTTCCTTGATAAATAGTCAAAGCACACATACCAAATACTTCTTCCCCGTTAAATGGTGTCACTTGTGATTTTGATAAATAGTCTGCTGGATCAATTGTATAGGCTTGCGATAGATCAAAAACTGCAATATCTGCTGAACTACCAACTGATAGTGTAGCAGGTGCTAAGTCGAATACATCTGTTGGTGCTGTAACCATTTTTTCAAGTAAAAAGGCTAGAGACATGATACCTGTCTTTACAAAATGGGTGTACATCACAGCAAACGCAGTTTCAATACCAACAATTCCAAATGGTGAACCCATAAAACCGTTAGCCTTCTCAGCCAAAGTGTGCGGTGCATGGTCAGTTGCGACCATGTCTAAAGTACCATCTAACAAACCTTCTAATAAAGCCGCTTGATCTTCTTCACCACGTAAAGGTGGGTTCATCTTGTAAGTAGCATCGTCAGCTGGGATATCTAGTTCATTTAGAATTAAATGATGTGGTGCAACTTCTGCTGTCACATGCACACCACGCGCTTTACCGTCACGAATAGCTGCGACAGATGCCTTAGTGGATACGTGACAAACGTGGTAATGGACACCTGTTTCTTCCGCTAAATGAATATCACGTGCAATTTGACTAGATTCTGTTGCATTTAAGATACCAGGTAAACCAAGTTCCTTATTTTTAACACCCTCATGCATTACACCGCCAAATAATAGACTTTCGTCTTCCGTATGGGCAACGATTGGTTTACCTAGGCGGGCTGCTTCTTTCATAGCCAGATACATAGTGCCTGCAGTTTGAACCCCAAACCCGTCATTGGTAAAGGCAAAGGCTTCTGGCATATTTTCCATGTCGACTAAGTCATCTGATTTAAGGTTACCTGTAATTGGTGCATATTGTAAGACTTCAATAACTGCATCTTGATCAATCAATTCTTGGATAGCTGTTAATTTTTCTGGTGTATCAGGTGCTGGATTCAAGTTAGGCATGGCCGCAACGCGAGTAAAACCACCCCGAGCTGCTGCTTGACTACCAGTTAAAATGGTTTCTTTATCTTCAAAACCGGGTTGGCGGAAGTGGACATGGACATCTGTCAATCCTGGTGTGACTAACTTCCCAGCCACATCAATAACTTGGTCATTATCCGCAACGTCGAAATCTAATTGCTCGCTAACTGCGACAATCTTTTTGCCGTCAATTTTTAAATGAATATCTACTAGTTGATTATCTTTTGTAACCTGTTTACCATTTGTGATTATTAAGCTCATCATATCTT
Organism: Aerococcus urinaeequi; assembly: GCF_001543205.1. NCBI lineage: Bacteria > Bacillati > Bacillota > Bacilli > Lactobacillales > Aerococcaceae > Aerococcus > Aerococcus urinaeequi. The sequence goes on along the minus strand of NZ_CP014162.1, from coordinate 1,909,245 downwards.
CCTTTCAATACCCATTCCAAAATTGCAATACGTGCATAAACCCCGTTGGACATTTGTGACACAATCCGACTCTTCTCGCACTCGATCAATTCATCCGCAATCTCAACGTCCCGGTTAACTGGTGCTGGGTGCATGATAATGGCGTGGTCTTTCATGGTTTGGAATCGTTCTCGCGTTAAACCGAATTTTTCATGGTAGTCTGCCTTTTCAAAAGGCTTGTCCCCGTTTGGATGGCGTTCCAATTGAACTCTCAGCATCATCACGACATCGGCCGTTTTCACAGCGTCGTCAACTGACATCCACTCACCATATTTTTCATAGCGCTTATCAAAGTATTGGTTTGGCCCAGCAAAAATGACATTCGCCCCTAATTGATTTAGCATCATCATATTGGAAACGGCTACCCTTGAATACATGATATCACCAATAATGGCGATATCTAAGTCTCTAAAGTCACCGAATTCTTCGTAAATGGTCATAATATCAAGTAAAGATTGGGAGGGATGCTGACCTGCTCCTGAACCCGCGTTTACCACCTGCACATCAAGGTTAACCAGTTGGTCAGGATAGTTAGCGTCAGGATGGCGGATAACCACAACGTCGGCACCGATTGCTTGCATGGTCAGGACTGAGTCGTATAGAGACTCCCCTTTATTAACGGATGACGTTGTCAGGTCAAAGTTCATCCGATGCATGCCAATTTTGTGTTCAGCCATCTCAAAACTCATTTTGGTTCGCGTTGAATTTTCAAAGAACATATTCACGATCGTTCGGTCGCTCTTAAAACTGTCTCGTCCATGTTTAAAGTCAGACGCTCTCCTCACTAACATCATAAATTCTTCATTGGTAAATTGTTCTACGGATAAGAAATGTCGCATTCATATACCTACTTTCATCGAAAAAAGTGCTTGTAGATCCATGTCTACAAGCACTTCGCTAGGTGAATACACTGGTTCTACATAAACCAGTTCACATAGAAAAATCACTTGTAGCCTCTCGGACCCACTTAAAGTAATACACTACGTCTATTTAATTAAAACCTCGTCTTTATCATCTACTTCATTTAAAGCCACAACCACATCTTCTTCACGAGCAGTTGGGATATTTTTTCCGACAAAATCTGCACGGATTGGGAATTCTCTATGTCCACGATCAACTAAAACTGCTAAGGCAATCTCAGCTGGACGACCTAGGTCAACACAAGCATCTAAAGCAGCGCGTGTTGTCCGGCCAGTATATAAAACATCATCTACCAAGATGACCTTTTTACCCGTTAAATCTGTCCCTTTTTTTGCCACTTGAATAGCTTCTTCTGCGTCATCACGGTAACCATCGATATTGATCTTTTCGACAGGAACAACTCCTTCAATTTCTTCAATTTTAGCAGCTAGACGTTCAGCTAAAGGAACACCTCTCGTTTCAATCCCAACAAGTACCAAATTATCAATACCCTTATAACGTTCGATAATTTCATGAGATAAACGTGTTAAAGCGCGGCCAATTTCTTTTTCATTCATAATCACTTTTACCATGGTATGACCTCCATTATTTGCTTAAGTAAGAAAAAAGACTACTTCCCTACTTGCGTGCGCAAAAAGAAGTAGTCTTTCCCCATTCGGTTAAAACTAGACGTGTCATGCCTTCTTCGTCTCTCTGGACGCAAGTTAAAGGTTTTCATTTATTTCTCATTATTATAACGCACCTAAAAAAAAAATCAAGAGTTATTCAATGGGTGCAAGAAGCGGCACAGTTTTCATAAGCCAAAGTACCACAAAAGGTGTAGCGTTTCAGCTACACCTTTTGTAAATTATTAAATCGCATTTTCTTCAAACAACATAGCAAATTGTCCTAATGAAATGACATTTGTATCTGTAAAGTAATCCATGAAATTTTGACGCTTGTTTGAGAAAACAACCATCAAACCTAAAAACGGAATTGTCGTTAAAATCACTTTCCCTAAACCTTCACGAAGTAAACATGTCATAAAGGATAATTTATATTGCTTGTTGGTTACAACTTGAAGGCCTAGTAACCCTTTACCAATCGTTTGGCCATTGGTAAAGTATGTGGACAAGGTAAAGTAGGCAATTAAGACGAATTGATCGACTAGGAAAGTTACTGCAGCAGGTAAGGTGCTATAAGCGCCTTGTGTTACTGCATTTAAGACACCCGTGACTAGTAAACGTAAGGCGTATACCATCAGTAAATCAATTAAGAAGGCAACCAAACGAATCCAGAAACCGCCATACAGATTACGAGCATAGCCTGAAGCAATATCTGCTTCTAGGTTACGGCGATAATTTGAAAAGATTTCTTGCGGTGAAGCCTGCAAAGATTTAATTTTGCGTTCACGACGTTTTTCTTTAAAATCTATTTCTACTGACCCTTCATAAAGACGTTCATTTAGCTTCGGCAATTCAACACTATCTTGATTATCCTTAGCTTTTTTACGGCGTTTAAACATCTTATTCACCTCCGTACATGTAATAGAATTGAGGTGTTGAGGTATCTTCTAAAACCTCTAAAATTTGTGTCATTTCATCCGCTGTATTGGTTTCTGATTGACTAGTAAATAAGTTTTTCTCAGCTAATAATGACATAAAATCAGTCAGCCATGAAGTAGCAGATGTAGGTGAGTAGTCTACAACGGTAGCTGTTTCCAGGTTGTTATCAGCTCTTAAGGCTGCTAAAGCATCTTCTTCGTAACCAATTTGGTCAGCTAAGCCATTTTCAACGGCTTGACTTCCTGAATAAATGCGGCCATCAGCTAATTTTTTCACGTCATCAGTTGACATCCCGCGGCCATTCGCTACAATTTCAACAAAACGGTTGTATTTCTCTTGAATGAAAGAATTTAAGACGTCTTTTTCTTCATCAGAAGCACCTCTAAATGATGAACCCATATCTTTCAATGCCCCTGATTTGTAGGTATCCATAGCTAAACCATGCTCTTCCATAAAGCCTGAGAAGTTCGGCACTTGCATGATGACACCAATTGAACCAGTAGTGGTTTCACTATCTGTATAAATTTGATCACCGACCATTGAAATCATATAACCACCAGAAGCAGCCATTTGCCCCATTGAAACATAAATTGGGATTTCACGACTTTCTTTTAAGTCAAGTAAGGCATTATATAATTCTGTACTCTCATATACCCCACCACCTGGTGAATTGACGGTTAATAATAGTGCTTGGACATCATCATTTTCTTTAATTTCTTCAATAGAATCTAGGATACCTTGGTAATCCATCCCTTCAGAAAAAGAACCTGACCCAGAGTTGTCTGCAATCGTTCCATCGACTTCTAACACCGCCACCTGACGGTTTGTGTCCCCTACTTCAATAATATTTTGCGCGCTTGAAAACACATTTGATCCCTCAGAAAGCAGATTATTGACATTGGTTTGGCTGGTCAATTGGCTACCAAATGCACCCAGTGCGAGGATAATAACAGCAACAATTGCTAATATCCATGATTTTTTACTCATTAACTTAATCCTCCTCCAAATAAAAAAGTAAATATATATCTAAGTATATTCTACCATACGACATATATTTACTCTTCAAAATTGTTAGATATGACACTTCAAGTTTACGATGATTATTAAAAAAATGGCCTTGAGGCCATTTTTTTATACTTAATCAAAATCAATTGTAGTGACTGATAATGATAATTCTTCTAATTGTTGTTCTGATACTTGGCTTGGTGCTTCTGTTAGTGGGTCAAATGCACGACCATTTTTAGGGAAGGCAATCACTTCACGGATGTTTTCTTCACCAGCTAATAACATTACTAAACGGTCTAGACCTAAAGCTAATCCGCCGTGTGGTGGGAAACCGTAGTCTAAAGCATTTAATAGGAAACCAAATTGAGAAGTTGCAGATTCTTCTGTAAAGCCTAAAGCTTTGAACATTTGCATTTGCATTTCTTTTTGGTAGATACGTAATGATCCACCACCGATTTCATAACCATTTAAAACGATATCGTAAGCTTGTGCGTATACATCTTCTGGGTTTTCAGCTAATTTATCCACGTCTTCCTCGTTAGGCATAGTGAATGGGTGGTGCATTGCGTTGAAGCGTTTTGTATCTTCATCATACTCAAGCAATGGCCAGTTTGTTACCCACAGGAAGTTGAATTGGTTTTTGTCCATTAAGTCTAATTCGCGACCGAATTTCAAACGGATTTCAGATAATGATTGGTTTACAACTGATTCTTTATCTGCAACGAACACTAAGACGTCACCAGTTTCAGCCTGTAAACGGTCCATTAATGGTGCAGGATTGTCTTTAAAGAATTTACCAATTGGACCAGATAAACCTTCGTCAGTGACTTTGATCCAAGCCACACCTTTAGCCCCGTATGTAGATGCAAATGGTGTTAAGTTGTCCAAGTCTTTACGCGAGTAGTTGTCACCAGCACCTTTGATATTGATAGCTTTAACGATGCCACCTTTTTCAATTGCTTGGTTGAATACTTTGAATTCGTATTGGTCAACGATATCAGAAATTTCCACTAATTCTAAACCAAAACGAGTATCTGGCTTGTCGTTACCGTACCGTGCCATTGCATCGTCATAAGTAATGATTGGGAAGTTTTCAGTGATATCAATGTTTTTAGTACGTTTCACAACTGTTTTCAACATACCTTCTACTAAATCACGAATTTCTTCTTGTGTTAAGAAAGTTGTTTCTAAGTCGATTTGCGTAAATTCTGGTTGACGGTCTCCACGTAAATCTTCATCACGGAAACAACGAACAACTTGGTAGTAACGGTCCATACCTGCAGACATCAACAATTGTTTGAATAATTGTGGTGATTGCGGTAATGCATAGAATTCACCTGGATGTACACGAGATGGTACTAAGTAATCACGCGCACCCTCTGGCGTAGATTTTGTTAAGTAAGGTGTTTCTACTTCGATAAATTCTTGATCATCTAAGTACCGGTGGATTGTTGATACTACTTGATGACGCAATTTCATATTGTTCGCCATTTTTGGACGACGTAAGTCAACGTAACGGTATTTCATACGAATTTCGTCGTTTACATCAATGTCATCTTCAACTGGGAATGGTGGTGTTTTTGAAATGTTTAAGATTGTTAAATCAGAAACCATCACCTCAATGTCACCAGTTTTAATTTTCGGGTTCGCCAATCCTTCACCACGCAACACAACTTCACCAGTTACCTCAATCACGTATTCAGAACGTAAACGTTCAGCTTCAGCAAATTGGTTGCCTAAGTTTTCCACGTTGAATACAGCTTGAACGATACCTTCGCGGTCGCGTAAATCAACAAAGATTACCCCACCTAGGTCACGACGTTTTTGTACCCATCCTTTTAATGTTACAGTTTGTCCAACGAATTCGTTAGACACATTTCCACAATACACACTACGTTGCATTATATGCAGCTCCTTTTATTTTAAATCTCTTTTGTTTCGTATCTCTATTTTAAAAATAACTATTACTGGTTTAATTCTTGGTAAATGCTTGCAAAATCATCCGCAAATTTTTCTAGCGGGTAGGCAGCTTCTTTACCAGAGGTCATATGTTTAACCGTGATTTGGTTATTTTCCAATTCGGATTCCCCAATAGTAACAACTAAATCTGCTCCTAATTTATTAGCATCTTTAAATTGTTTTTTAGGTTTAGCACCAGAGAAATTCCGGTCTGCTGAGAAACCTGCGTGACGAATATGTTGCATGATCTTCATAGCCGCTTCATCTGTTCCTTCACCGATATTCACAACATAGACATCTAATGCATGCATTTCAGGTACCGCCACTGCTTGAGCTTTCATCAATAAGATCAAACGCTCAATACCTAACCCAAAACCAAATCCAGGTACAGACTCTTTACCATCTGAAATTTCTTGAACTAAGCCATCATAGTTACCACCACCACAAATAGTAGTTTGGGCCCCAAAGACTTTGTCTTCAGACATGATTTCAAAAATAGTATCTTGGTAATAGTCTAAACCACGTACCATATTTGGATCGATTTCAAAATCAATACCTAAGGCTGTCAATAAAGATTGCACATCATTAAAGCGTTTAGTTGATTCTTCAGAAAGGTAATCCAAGATTGACGGCGCATTGGCCACGATTTCGATATCTTTTTTATCTTTTGAATCCAATACGCGTAACGGATTTTTATGTAGACGTGTTTTCGAATCTTCAGATAATTCATCCGTAAATGGTGTTAGATAGTCTATTAGAGCTTGGCGGTAAGCAAGACGCGAACTGGTGTCCCCTAATGAATTGATCACTAGCTTGATATGTTGGATATTTAGCGATTTAAATAGATCCATTGCTAAAGCAATCGTTTCTACATCTTTGGCAGCATTTGCTTCACCAAATACTTCAACACCAATTTGATGGAATTGGCGTAAGCGACCACTTTGTGGTCTTTCATAACGGAACATTGGTCCCATATAATAGACTTTATAAGGTTTCACCTGTTCAGGTGCGTATAATTTATTTTCCACATATGCCCGGACAATTGGTGCTGTCCCCTCAGGTTTCAAGGCAATATGACGGTCACCCTTGTCATAAAAATCATACATTTCTTTAGACACTACATCTGTTGTTTCTCCTACACCACGGGAAAATAATTCATAACTTTCAAACATGGGTGTACGAATCTCAAAATAACGATATTGGTCTAGAACTCTTCTGGCAGTTTCTTCTATATAATGCCATAGATTCATATCTTCAGGTAAGATGTCTGCAGTCCCTTTTGGTCGTTGAATCACAATAACCCTCCTTTAAAAATAAAAATAAAAAAACGTCCTTACATTCCGATAATAGGAATATAAGGACGAGTTAACTTCGTGGTACCACCTTAATTTCAACAGCTATGGCTGTTGCTCGACGCGTAACGTGCGTGACGGAATAGCTTTGCACTATTCTCCTCCAGAGTGTTTGCAAATAAATGACATTGAGCATTCTCACCCGTTAGCTCTCTCTAGAAATGTCGACAATTATTCTTGCTCTTTCATTGGATCATTCATCCCATATCTTATATCAAAACAAAAAAAGTGTCAAGATAGTATATTTTCTAGTTGTTCATTTGTCACAAGAAAGGTAAACTGAGTTATAATAATGCCAAATTTTAGCAAAAATATAAACTTTTTCTACCGGAATTTCTGGTGAACTATTGAGGTGTACGCGAATTGACAGATCATTCTGAGAACCACTTCCAACAAAATAAAGTAGTCTACCTACTCTACCTTATTTTTGTAACAGGAATCGTTGGTTTCTCCTCATTACAATTGTATCAATACAACAAAGCATCCTATAAGGAACTATCTACCAATGTTGTCAACCTTCGTGAAGGACCTGGGATAACTTATGATATTAAAGACCAACTTGACGGCAATAATCCTTATCGAATACTCAGACAAGAAAATAATTGGTACTACGTCCTACTCGATAACAATGAAGTAGGTTGGATACCAACTTGGTTAGCTGATAACCAAGATATCGATTCCTCTGATTTCATTGCCACAACCTTAATAGATGATATTCAAATCTACGAAGAAAACTCAGAGGACGCGACGGTCTTAACATCTGCCGAAAAGAATTCAAAATACCAAATCTTACACCAAGCGGATGGTTGGGCCCAAATTCAACTTTCTGGTGAAATTGGTTGGGTGAAACAAACAGAAATCGATGTGACACCAGGAACAATTGCCTACGAGGAAGATACTGAAATTACAGAAGAAGAACAATCAACTTATGATGAATTTCTATCTGATTACGACTTCACTGTCAAAGCAACTGCTGATGGCGTAAATATTCGTAGCGAAGCCAATAAAGATTCTGAAATCTTAGCCAAAGGTGCCTTGAACGAACAGTTTGCCTACCTTGGTCAAGAAAATGAATACTACCATGTACGTTCAGTCGATGGTACAGAGGGTTATATCGTTAACTGGTTATCAGAAAGTGATTCAACTGCCATGGTAGATAAGGCACAAGCAGCGGAAGCAACCAGTACATTAGCTGGCCGGACCATTGTATTAGACCCAGGTCACGGTGGTATCGATCCAGGTGCTGTAACAGACGGTCTATATGAAAAAGAAGTCACCTTACAAACTGCCCTAACCGTTAAGGAAAAACTTGAAGCAGCCGGCGTAAATGTGATTTTAACCCGAGATGATGATTCAGATGTTGCTTTAGCTGATATTCCATATACAGCCAACCAAGCAAATGCTGACCTATTGATTTCCTTCCACTATGATGCAATTGAATCAACAGGTGCATCCGGAACAACAGCTTACTACTACGGCGATGATTCCATCCCTGTAGCCCAAGAGATTCAAGCTCAATTAATGGAACAATTACCTTTAGAATCTAACGGTGTTAAATTCGGTGACTTCCAAGTCATCCGGGAATTAGCTGGCGAAGGTGTCCTACTAGAACTTGGCTACATGTCAACACCAAGTGACGTGGCCGTATTCAGTCAAGAAGAATACTGGAACCAAGTTGCCGACGCCATATACAACGCTTTAGTGATATACTATCAATAATTGATTTTTAATCATTGATGCCAAAATAAGAAAAATACCGATTGCCGGAAATTCTCTAGCAGTCGGTATTTTTTTCTGTTGAATCTAATAAAGCTTTATTCTAAGCTTCATCCGAGTCTAATATGATGGTCACTGGACCGTCATTGATTAATGATACCTGCATATCAGCACCAAATTCACCTTCAGCAACCTTTAACCCATACTCATTGCTTAATGTTTTATTCAATAATTGGTACATTTTATCGCCATGGTCTGGTTTGGCGGCATCGATAAATGATGGACGGTTGCCTTTTTTAGTTCTGGCATAAAGAGTAAATTGCGAAATAGATAATATCTCACCTGACACCTGGTCGATGTTTAGGTTCAATTTATCATCCTCGTCAGCGAAAATCCGCATATTAGCGATCTTTCTAGCCATATATGCCACCGTTTCCGGCGTGTCTTCATCATGAACACCTACTAGAAGCACGAACCCTTTATTAATTTCACCAACAACTTTTTCATCGATGGCAACGTTAGCTTGGCTAACTCTTTGCACGATAATTCGCATCCAACCCCTCCATTAAATTACTCATTACTATCAATTTTTACTTTATTCCTTAGCACGGGTAACAGTATAAACATCCGGTATATTTTTCACCCGGTCGATAATCTTATCTAGTTGATTGACGTTTTGAATGACAAAACGAAGTCTCACTTTGACAGAGTTATCGTCATGGTTCACGTTCCCGTTAATATTAGTGACTGATCCAGCAATCGGCGTGATGATCTGTAAAACTTCATTCAAGAAACCAGACCGGTCCTCACCTTCAACCACAATTTCCACTTCATATTGGTTGTCCACATTCTTGTTGGCATCTTCCCACTCAACTGGAATCAAGCGGTCTTGTTGATCTTCAGGGACTTGCACATTCTTACAGTCTCTGCGGTGGACGGAAACTCCTCTCCCTTTAGTGATATACCCCACAATATCGTCTCCTGGTACAGGATTGCAACAATGGGCTAGACGGACTAGGAGTGAATCCAAACCTTCAACAATGACACCAGAACTAGATTTAGACGCTTTACGGCGCACATGACTAGATTGCTTTTGAGTCTTGCTGAGTTTCTTCTGTTCGCCTGATTCTTTTAGGGTCTCTTCAACAGATTCCCTGTTCTTCTCAGCTGCGCGTAACCGGCGTTCCCGCTCAGTTAAACGGTTAGCGACTGCAGTTGATGATAATTCACCAAAGCCAATCGCCGCAAACAAGTCTTCTTCAGTCGAGAAGTTGAACCGGTCTAGGGTTTTACTGATATCTTCTTTTTTGTAGACATCTTTTAATTTGAAGCCTAGATTATCAAGGGTTTCTTCAAGCGCATGTCGACCTTGTTCTACCGCTTGGTCACGGTCCTGCAATTTAAAGAATCGCTTGATTCGGTTGCGGGCCCGCGAGGTTTTCACCAAGTTTACCCAGTCCCGCGATGGTCCTGCCGAATTCGGTGATGTCAGAATTTCCACAATGTCCCCGTTTTTCAATTGGTAGTTCAAAGGCTCAATCTTGCCGTTGACCTTAGCACCAATCGTCTTATTCCCTACTTCTGAGTGAATTGAGTAGGCGAAGTCTAATGGGTAGGAACCCGCTGGTAATTCAGTCACATCGCCAGTTGGGGTGAAAACGTAGACATTGTCTTGGAAAATGTCCTCTTTCACGCTTTCCATGAAATCGGTGGCATCTTTAGATTCGTCCTGCAACTCTGCAATTTGGTTAAACCAATCTAGCTGGGCGTCTAAAGGTGAAGCCTCCACCTTTTCATGGTTACCCATTTTGTAAGCCCAATGCGCAGCAACCCCGTACTCAGCAACCTCGTGCATTTCGTAGGTTCTAATTTGCACTTCTACTGGACTTGGCTGGTTACCGACAACCGTCGTATGGATTGACTGGTACATGTTGGCTTTTGGCATGGCAATGTAGTCTTTAAATCGGCCTGGCAATGGCTTCCAATTAGTGTGGACAATCCCAAGTACTGCATAACAGTCACGAACAGATTCCACTAACACTCGGATAGCTTGCAGGTCGAAAATCTGGTCGAATTCTTTGCCTTGGTCTTTCATCTTCCGGTAAATAGAATAAATGTGTTTAGGTCGACCGTAAATTTCAAACTTACCAGTAATAGCCCCCTCTACTTGTGATTCCAATTCGTCAATAGTCGTTTGAATAAATTCTGCCCGCTCGTCGCGTTTTGAATCTACTAATTGAACGATGGAGTAATACGATTCTGGATCCATATAGCGAAGCGCTGTATCTTCTAGTTCCCATTTAATCTGGTTCATACCTAAGCGGTCAGCTAGGGGGGCATAAATTTCTAACGTTTCTGTAGAGATAATCACTTGCTTCTCTGGCTTATGCCATTTTAGCGTCCGCATATTATGCAAACGGTCGGCTAATTTCACCATGATGACCCGTAAATCGTTGGCCATGGCTAACAACATTTTACGGTGGTTCTCAGCTAATTGCTCTTCATGTGATTTATATTTAAACTTCCCTAATTTGGTGACGCCATCTACTAGGGTGGCAATTGTCGGTGAGAAGAAGTAGGCGATATCGTCTAATGAGATACCGGTATCTTCCACAACATCATGCAAGAACCCAGTAATGACTGTATCCGGGTCCATTTTCAATTCGGCTAAAATACCTGCTACTTGAACTGGGTGGACAAAGTAAGGCTCGCCTGATTTTCTGATTTGCTCAATATGTGCGCGTTCAGCAAAGTCTGCTGCCTTTTGGACATAGTCCACCCTCGCTTCAGACATATAGCTAGCACATAAGGCTAAAACTTCTGCTTTTGTATAATTCTTTTTATTTGGCATGTTACCACCTACTTTCCTTGATATAACTTATATGGTTGGCATCAATATTTAGATTGTATATTTCTCCTATCTTACCATATAAATGGACTAGAAACCCTATCAAACCTTTGTTAGTCACCTAATAATTCTGTTGCAAATGACAGACTTGATAATAAATATAAGGGTGCTGTTTCTGTCCGTAAAATCCGCGGCCCTAACCCGCACAAATGCACATGGTCGAATCCGTCAGTGAATTCGACGATTTCATCTGGATGAATGCCCCCTTCAGGTCCGGTAATGAAGGCAATACGATCCTTAGCTTTTAGTGATGCATAAGTCTTAGCCAAAAGGGCCGCTTCACCCGACTTGGCAACCTCTTCATAAGCCACGCAAACTTGATCAAATTCGCCCACTCTATTTCTTACCATGCTAACACTATGCAAGTCTTCGACGGTTGGAACAAAAGTTCTATGAGATTGCTCAGCAGCTTCCTTGGCAATCTTTTTCAAACGGTCAATTTTTTTGCCCGCTTTCTTTTGGTCCCATTTAGTGACGGAATACCGCATGGCAACTGGCACAATATGACGGACCCCTAATTCGGTCGCCTTTTGTACGATTAAATCAAGCTTGTCTCCCTTAGGTAGGCCGACAAAGAGTGTGGTGTCGACCGGGATTTCTTTATTTTCTTCCCGCAATTCAACTAGGCGAAGGACTGCACTTTTCCCTTCATGAGAAACAAGTTCACCGATAAATACTTGTTCAGTTTGGGTGACTAGAATTACCTGGTCCCCAATCTGCATCCGCATAACGTTAATCATATGATGGTAGGCGTCTTTATCCATCTCAATTTGGTCATTTAATTGGGCGGTTTCCTCTTCGATAAAGTATCTTTGCATCTTATTCTTTTCCTTTATGGGCTAAAATACCGTACCATTCACCCATGTTCATAACGATTTCAACGGTAAAATCATTGGCAGCAAGTAAGGCCAACATGTCGTCTTTCTTGTCATGGAAAATACCTGATAGCACCAATTGCCCATCTGCTTTTAAGTTAGTGTAAGCTTGCGGGATCAGGGGTTCCAGGATTTCAAATAGGATATTGGCTGTGATAATATCCACTTGAGTATCGATGTCGTTTAGGATGTTGTTTTGGGCAACGGAAATAGCGTCTTCTACGTCATTTAAAGCAAAATTATTGCGGGTAATATCTAAAATTGCCCCATCATAATCATAAGCAGCGACGTCATTAGCGCCTAATTTCTTCGCAGCGATGGCTAAGACACCAGACCCAGTCCCCACATCAATGACATCTTCCCCGCCAGCCATAGCGATTTCCAGTAAACGTAATGCCAGCTTAGTGGTTTCATGTGAACCGGTCCCAAAGGCCATACCTGGATCTAGGAATAAAGTGGTTTTCTTCGGATCAGCTACTTGATCGTCTTTCTCCCAAATTGGCACAATATCCATAAAGCGCGATACATGGATTGGTTCATAGTAAGCCTGCCAAGCAGTTTCCCAGTCCTTATCTTCTAGGGGACTATAGCGGATGTCATGGATGACAATTTGTTGATCTGCCGCTAATTCCTTATTGTAGTTTGCTTGGTAGGTTTTGATTTCAGAGATGATGTCTTCGATATTTTTATCATCTGAAAAGTAACCTAAAACTACCGGGTTAACTTCATATGACCCTGGTGCCGGCTGGTCATTCTTCACTGAACCAAAGCCGTCATCTGACCAGTCAATATAGTCTTGCTCGTCTTTGATGGACACCCCAGCAGAGTCTAAGCCCCACAAAATTTCGGTTAATAGGTTTTCACTTTTATTGTCTGTTTCAATTATTAACTCATACCAAGTCATTCGTATCATCTCCTAAATATAATAAGCTATTGTCATAGCGCTTAATGGCTCTCCTTGTTGTGATCATTTGGTCCACTTCTTCTGCTTGCCATTTCAAATCAACCGCCATTCTTTCCCCTTTAATTAATTCTTTAATTTGCAAGCGGGCTTCATATAAAAGATGGCTAATTTCTTGTGCTAGAATATCTAAGTGCCCTTTTTGAAAGTGTTCAGTGTCTTTTGGTTGAATGATAAAAATCCCACTCTCTGTTTCATTAGCACGGTGGTCAGCTGTAAAAATAAACTTCAATTCTAAGTAATCGATGCCTTCTAAAGGCTGGTTATTTTTGTCTAAAAAAGTGATTTCATCATTGGCAACCACTGGCAGATATGTTTGCAATACCACCTGTTTGGATACTGATACATAGGATAAACGCCAAGGAATATCAATATGGCTATTCTCTAACGTTTCTTCAAGAAAAGTGTATACGGTTTGCATCTGTTGATTCCCCACTTTCGTCTTTTTTAATTATTATAATATACCCACACGAAAATAACTACCGCGCCAATGTTCTGATGGTTTAAATTAGACTAATGCTTGCTGTTGAATTTGATAGAATCTTAAACTATTATTATATTACATTTATTACAAATAATGAAAGCTATGCTATAATAGAACTTAGAAATATAAATGATGAGGTGTTATTTAAATGGCTGATCGTAACTTGACGACAAAAGATATTTTACAGAAAGAATTTAAACCTGCCCTTCGTGGATTCAACACAGAGGAAGTAGATGAATTCTTAGATTTAATTATTCGTGACTATGAGTCATATGAAAAAGAAATTGCCTCACTTAAGAATGAGTTAGAACGTGCAAAACACTCAACTGGTACAAGTGAAAGTGGACGCCAAGCCACTAACCAACGCTCAAAATCTACAACAGTACCTCAATCAAAAGGTACAACCAACTACGATATTCTACGTCGCTTGTCTAAGTTAGAAAAAGCTGTATTCGGTGGCCAAAACGCCAAAGCCGAAAATACAGTAGATGCTAGCGAAGAGAACGAAGACGATACGAAAGATCATACTATTATTTTTGAAAATAACTAGTCATTTGATCACTTTCGTGTTATCATTAGAAGTTGTAAATTTCAGGTAATCGCGGGTATATATTTATACTTGAGGAAAGTCCATGCTCGCACAAGCTGCAACGCTTGTAGTGTTCGTGTTTAGCGAAAAAATAAGCTAAAGCATTAATTTGACGGCAACTGAACCCACTAAGGTCTTTGGACTATGTGCTAGTAAGTTTGAAAGTGCCACAGAGACGAGTCAACTATGAAAGTAGTTGAATGGAACGCGGTAAACCCCTCGAGCGAGCAACCCAAACATTGGTAGGGGCGCTCTTTGACTGGAAACAAACGGAATAAGAGACTAATTATTTAGTAGACAGATGATTACCGAACCGGTATTAAACCTGTAATATCGGGGAACAGAACATGGCTTATCGAAATTTACAAACAGGCAAAAGGTTGGATTCTTTTCCAACCTTTTTTTATTGAGATGAAATCATGGTAAAATAGTCTTAAATATAAGACGAAGCCTTACCACCCAAAAGGAGTACAATATGACAAAATATCCACTTATCGCAACAGCTGCCGCAGGGATTGAAGCCCTAGTCGGTAAAGAATTACGTGACATGGGTTACGAGGTCCAAGTAGAAAATGGCCGTGCCCGCTTTGAAGGAAGTCTTGATGACGTAGCCCACACAAATATTAACTTACGGACTGCGGACCGTATCAAAATCGTCATGGGCGATTTCAAAGCCATCACCTTCGACCAATTGTTTGAATCGACTAAGGCCATCCCTTGGGAAGACATTCTTCCAATGGACGCAGAATTTCCAGTATCAGGTAAATCAGTCAATTCAAAATTGCATTCTGTTCCTAACGTGCAAAAAATCGTGAAAAAAGCGATTGTTAACCGTCTGAGCGACCACTACCACCGCCGTGGTATGCTACCTGAAACAGGCGCTAAATACCCTATCGAAGTGAGCATCCACAAGGACGAAGCCTTGATAACTATTGATACGTCTGGCTCTTCCCTATTTAAGCGTGGTTACCGTACTGAAAAAGGTGGCGCACCACTTAAAGAAAACATGGCTGCAGCTCTTGTTAAATTAACTAACTGGTTCCCTGACAAGCCATTTTACGATCCAACATGCGGTTCAGGTACCCTAACCATTGAAGCAGCATTAATCGGGAAAAATATTGCCCCAGGGATTAACCGCGCCTTCATTTCTGAGGAATGGGATATCTTCAATAACCGCGAATATTCAAAAGCCCGCGAAGCGGCTAAAGCGGCTATCCGTCATGACATTCAATTAGATATCATGGGATCAGATATTGATCACCGGATGATTGAAATCGCAAAAGCCAATGCAGAAGCAGCTGGTGTTGGGGATCAAATTGAATTCAAACAAATGCAATTATCTGACTTCACAACGACGAAAGAATACGGCGTGATCGTAGCCAACCCACCATATGGTGAGCGTTTGAATGACGAAGATTACGTGCATAAGTTATACAAACAAATGGGAGATCTTTACCGTCCAATGAAAACTTGGAGTAAATACATCCTGACGTCTGACTTAGCCTTTGAAGAATACTACGGTGAGAAAGCTACTAAGAAACGTAAATTATACAATGGGGCTATCCGTACTGACCTATTCCAATACTGGGGCGCGCGCAAACCACGTCCTAAAAAAGTAGAGGCAGAATAAGTTATTTACGATCATAATAAATAAACCAGGTAAACGGCTTTATTCGCCTGCTACCTGGTTTTTTTGTGTCTGTTATTCGAATTTAAATCCAGTATATGCGATTGACAGTCTGCATTTATCCCTTAATTAGTCCTGCTGGTTGCTTATTTTCTTGGCCTGGTGCATGGCTTGACGGGCTAAGTTATCTGCCCCCCTATTGGCTTGGTCCGGCACCCACTTTAGATTAAACATGGGAAAATGGTCTAGTTGATTTAAAATGGCCTTTAACAAACTTTTATAGGGGTCGCGTTTATGGAATCTCTTATTAACGGCATCAAAGACGATTTTGGAGTCTGTTTGACACAAGATCCACTCATTTTTCAATCCCTCAGCCTGCAATTTTTCTAACAATAATAGCAGAGCATGGAATTCGGCCTCATGGTTGTCCATTTCCCCACTTAAAGGGTATTTCTCTTGTCGCTGTTGCCCGTCATGGACAATGACCATACCAACGCCTGCTGGCCCAAATTGCCCATCCACTGACCCGTCTATGGCTATTTTTATCATCCGCTCACCCTTTAATCATCCATTACATCTTCTTATTCAAAACTCGCAAAGTTCTGCATATACTCATAAAACCAATATTGATAAATATCTTGTACGACTTGATTGTCAATGGCAAGTGGGTCGCCATTTTCCATTAATTGGCCAATGGCTTCTACCATATCTTCCGGGTCAATTTGGTTTAAATCATCGACAAATGGGTACATGACGGTATATATATCAAAAATATTCTCCATCAAATAGGCCACTCGATAGGGTTCGTGGATATAAACTTCCTCCACGTAGGAGACCAAATCTAAGAAGTGACTATTGGTTTCAATTTCAAATAAGTCACTGAGTGAAATAGTCGTCGTTTCATCGTAGACATTGGTTAAAGTAATTTCCTGGTCTGCGTGTGGATGGTGGAAAATATAAAGCAAAATATCCGATTGGAAGACAAAATCCCGGTCCCGATTTAAGAGACTTAACAATTTATCGATGGATACCTTGTCGCTCAATTCCAGCAGATGGTTGACCTGCGCCTTCTCAAGGATAGTCAAGGGTTTATCTCTAGCCACTAACTGGTCGAATAACTTTTGTAGGCCTTGTAAGACCTCCACATTACTTGCATCATCGTCTGAAGTCGCCTCAAATTGGGCCAGCTTTTCCATCATTTCTGGCACGATGATAATTTGCATAATGGGTGTCATTTGACCGTGTTGAGGGAGGTTCAATTTGACTTGGCCTTGAATAGCTTTTTGTACAAATTGGTAGAAAGACTTCCAGTCAATTTCTGCCTCGACATCAATTAAATCAGGATTAGCCATAACCCCTTCGCCATAAAATTCTATCAATAATGAGAAAATATCCACCAAATCATTTTCTAATTCTTCTTCATATAAAACGCCGATGATATAATTTCTAAAATCAACGACACTCTTTCTTTTCTTACGGGCAATCAGCAACAATTTCAGCGATTCACTCATTTCGCCCGCTTTAATACGCTGAATCGCTTCTTCAATATCTAATTTAAATGATCGTTCAAAATCATTATCTTGGTTTCTCATTATATGTCCTCTTAAATCTTATTTTCTGTTGGAAATGCAGGCTGTAAACGCCCTTCCTTCTAAGCCTATCTTATCACAATATCATATCCATGAAAATTTTTATCCAATAATTAAAAAGAAGATGCGACCATAGGACACACCTTCTTTCAACAGTAGTTATTTTTTCAAGATGTCAGTTGACTAGAATTGATTAAAGCGTGCTTCTTTGGCAGCAATTAAATCTGCTTTTGACATGGCCAATTGCTGGTCAAATTCTTCCAAGACCATTTCTTTAATCAATTGTGCTTGAACATCGTGGTCTAAAGCCTTTTTCCCGTAATGCTCTGGGATAATTTGGTCGATAACCTTAAAATTCAGCAAGTCAGGCGCCGTGAATTTCATATATTCAGCAGCTTCAGGTACACGACTCGGGTCTTTCCATAAAATTGTTGCAAACCCTTCTGGCGATAAGACTGAATACATGGCATTCTCCATCATCCATACCTTATTTGAAACAGCTAGGGCTAACGCGCCACCAGACCCACCTTCACCCATTAAAATCGTGATAGTTGGTACAGTTAAGCCAGCCATTGTTTGCATAGATTCAGCAATGGCTTGTCCAATCCCCCGGTCTTCTGCTTCAACGTCACAAAAGGCGCCGGAAGTATTAACAATGGTAATCACCGGACGGTTGAATTTTTCTGCTTGTTCAAACAAACGAATGGCTTTACGGTAACCCTCAGCATGAGGCGACCCAAAGTTACGCTTGATATTTTCTTGAACCGAGTGGCCTTTTTCAGTTCCAACAATTGTAACTGCGCGGCCATTAATTTGTCCGACACCACCAACAATCGCACCGTCATCACCATAACGACGGTCACCATGCATCTCATAAAAGACGTCACAGATTTTCTTAGCCAATTCAGACGTGGTTAATCGGTTGATATCACGTGAAGCTGTTACCACTTCTGCAGGGATTTTTTGCGTAATTTTCGCATTAGGTTGCTCAACGGTTTTTAATAATTGTTTCATACTAACTCTCAAATCGAGCACCTCCTTTAGCGACACCGTGCATTTGTAATAGCTCAGCAATTACGATTTTTTGGCGCCAACGTTCAACAATCATATCGATAAAACCGTGTTGCAGTTGGTGTTCAGCCGTTTGGAAACCTTCAGGCAATTGTTGTCTAATCGTCTGTTCAATTACCCGTTTACCAGCGAAACCGATTAAGGCCCCTGGTTCAGCAATGGTAATATCCCCTTCCATAGCAAACGATGCCGTTACACCACCAGTCGTTGGGTCAGTTAAGACGGGAATATATAATAAACCAGCCTTAGAATGATTTTGAACAGCAATGGAAATCTTAGCCATTTGCATTAAAGACAGTGTGCCTTCTTGCATCCGGGCACCACCAGAAGCGGTAAACAGGACGACTGGTAACTGGTGTTCAGTTGCATAGTTAAACAAGTTTTTAATTTTCTCACCTAAACCAGTCCCCATAGACCCCATCATGAAAAATGAGTCCATCACACCAATGGCAGTTCGGTAGCCGAAGATTTCACCCACACCAGTTACGACAGCTTCGTCTAAACCAGTTGTAGCGCGCGCTTTTTCTTTCTTTTCCAGATACTTTGGAAAAGAAAGAGGATCTTCATTGCGGTTATCCCTTAGTTGAAACATTTCAACAAAAGTGCCTTTGTCCACTACGTTTGCTAATCGCTCACTAGATGAAATTCTAAAGTGGTATTGGCAATGTGGACAGATTTTTTCAGCACCCAAGTCATCCGTTAGAATCGTTTGGTGACACTGCGGACATTTTTGCCACATGCCATCTGGCACGAAGGCTTGGTTATTTGGATCTGTAGGCAAGCTCGATTTTGCTTGATCTTCCTCTGGCATAGGAATATATGCTTTTCTGCGTTTTAATGCCATAATTCATCTACTTTCTTTCGTGCTAATTTATGCTTGATGACTCTTCGCCCATTCAGGTAAGAAGTTGGCTTCAAGATAATCATTGGTATAATTCCCTTTTACAAAGGCCTCATCAAATAGTAGGTCGTATTGGAATTGTTGGTTTGTCGCTACACCCTTAATGGTCATTTCTGACACAGCACGCAGCATACGGTTGATGGCTTGTGGACGATTATCACCATGCGTAATCAGTTTCGCTACCATAGAATCATAGTAAGGTGGCAACTTGTAGCCAGCATAAATGCCAGAATCCACACGAATGCCTAAACCGCCCGCTGGAAAATGCGCAAATTCAAACGTGCCTGAAGATGGCATAAAGTTTTTTTCTGGCATTTCTGCATTGATCCGGCACTCCAAGGCATGACCAGTAAAGGTAATGTCTTTTTGTTCATAGGCTAAAGGTAAGCCAGAAGCAATCCGTAGCTGTTGAGCTACAATATCAACACCCGTAACCATTTCCGTAATTGGGTGTTCAACTTGAATACGCGTATTCATTTCCATGAAATAATAATTTTGATCTGCATCCACTAAAAACTCAATGGTACCAGCAGATTCATAATTTAATTGCTCAGCCGCTCGAACCGCTGCTTGAGTCACTTGGGCCCGCGTCTTTTCAGTAATAAAGGGACTTGGCGTCTCTTCAATCACCTTTTGATGGTTCCGTTGCATTGAACACTCACGTTCACCTAAATGGATGACGTTGCCGAATTTATCCCCTAAGATTTGAACCTCGATATGGTGGGCTGGGAAAATAACTTTCTCCATGTATAAACGGTCATCACCAAAAGCATTTTTTGCTTCACGTGATGCCTCATAGTATGCATCTGCGAAATGGCTTTCTTCATGTACCATCCGCATCCCTTTACCACCACCACCAGAAGTTGCTTTCAATAAGACTGGGTAGCCAACTTTTTTGGCAATCTCAATTCCAGCTCCAGGACTTTCCAAGATACCATCAGAACCAGGAACGGTCTGTACTTTGGCTGCATTCATGGTATCTCTAGCATTTTGCTTGTCCCCCATCAAGTCAATCACTTCTGGGCTTGGCCCGATAAACTCAATATTCATTTCTGCGCATAATTTGGCAAATTTGCTGTTTTCTGCTAGGAAACCAAAACCTGGGTGGATAGCTTGCACGTTCGTGACCACAGCTGCCGAAAGAATGGCTTGCATATTCAAATAAGAATCGACTGATTTTGGCCCTCCGATGCAGACTGCTTCGTCAGCCAATTTCACATGTAGGGCATCCTTATCAGCGGTTGAATACACAGCCACTGTTTCGATTCCCAATTCAATACATGTACGAATAATGCGGACGGCAATTTCGCCCCTATTCGCTATTAATACTTTATTAATCATCAAATACCTCTTATTCTATGCCGTTCGCCCTATTTCAGGTTGGACCAGCAAACTAGTCGACTTTATCTACGTTAGAAATGATAAAGGTCATTTCTGCTTCTGAACAAACCTCGCCATATTCATTACGGATAGTTCCTTTACCGATACCCATACGTTTCTTCAATTTCACAATTTCAACTGTGATTTCAAGTACGTCACCAGGTACAACGTTTTTACGGAATTTCACGTTGTTTAAACCAGCTAAATAAGCGATTTTATTTTTAAAATCTGGTTGAGATAATAATGGAATTGAGCCGACTTGTGCCATTGTTTCTACTTGTAAAGCACCAGGCATTACAGGGTTTCCTGGGAAGTGACCAACAAAGAATTCTTCGTTGATCGTCACGTTTTTACGGGCAACAACTTTTTCACCTGGGATAATTTCATCCACTCGGTCCACAAATGAGATTGGGAAACGGTTAGGGATGATTTCTTGTACCTGCATAGCTGTTAGAACAGGTTCTTTACGTTCTGCATATTCAGTCATTTTTTAATACTCCTTTAGAATAATTATTCGCTAATTTCAAATAATGGTTGGCCGAATTCAACAACTTGGCCGTCTTCAACTAAGACGTTCACGACTGTTCCAGAAATATCAGCTGGAATTTCGTTCATCACTTTCATCGCTTCAACGATACACACAGTTTCACCAGCTTCAACGCTGTCGCCTACTTTCTTGAAGGCTGGTTGATCAGGGTTCTTAGCTAGATAAACAACACCAACTAAAGGACTGTCAATCGTTTTGCCAGCTGACGTAGCAGGTGCACTAGGTGTTGCTGCTGCTTCTGTGGCAGGCGCTATAGTTTCATTACTCTTCGTCTCTTGGGCTACTGCAGGAGGTGTAGCTTCTGCGTTTGTGGTAGCTTGTTGATTCGCGCTTGTGCTTGCAGTGTGTTCAGTTTGTGTTTGGCGTTCTTTAATTTTGGAAATATATAAAGAATCCGCTTGTGTTTGGAATGAAAACTCTTGAATCGTAGACGAATCAATCTGGCTGATTAAATCTTTAATTTCTTCGTGTTTCAAGCCTTATTCACCAACCTTTTTAAAGGCAATAACTGTGTTGTGTCCACCAAAACCTAAAGTGTTGCTGACAACAACGTTTACTTCTTGTTCGCGTCCAACATTCGGTACGATATCTAAATCACATAATGGATCTGGATTCTTGTAGCCTAATGTAGCTGGAATAAATGAATCTTGGATAGCCATGATACTTGCAATGGCTTCAACAGCACCAGCAGCACCTAGTAAGTGACCAACTGATGATTTTGTAGAAGAAACTGGAATTTTATAAGCCAATTCTTCACCAAATGCACGTTTAATCGCAACTGTTTCAGAAGAATCATTTGCTGGGGTACTTGTACCGTGAGCATTTATGTAAGAAACTTCTTCTTTAGCGATGTTACCTTCTTCTAAAGCGTTTAACATCGCTTTCGCTGCACCAGAACCATCTTCAGATGGCGCAGTTAAGTGGTAAGCGTCTGAAGTAGAACCGTAACCACCGATTTCAGCATAGATGTTTGCGCCACGAGCTTGCGCTGATTCTAAGGATTCTAATACCAAGATACCAGCACCTTCACCCATCACAAAACCATTACGGTCCTTATCGAATGGGATTGAAGCGCGGTTTGGATCAGTTGAATCACTTGTCGCTGTTAGGTTGTCGAAACCACCTAAACCGATTTCGTTAATCGCACCTTCAGCACCACCAGCAATCATGACATCTGCATAACCATGTTTAATATAACGGAAAGCTTCACCAATGGCATTGTTAGCAGAAGCACAAGCTGTAACCATAGTTAAAGCTGGCCCTTTTAAGCCAAAGTGCATAGAGATATTGGCAGCACCCATATTTGAAATAGAAACAGGTACGAATAAAGGATTCACTCGTTTGATCCCTTTATCTTGCATTTTTAACACACCTTTTTCGATTTCTTGAATACCACCGATACCAGTACCTAAGTAAACCCCGATACGGTCAACGTCAGCATTTTCAACGTCTAGATTCGCGTCCGCAACAGCTTCGATGGCTGCAGCTACTGCGTATTGACTGTATAAGTCCATACGTTTTGCTTCTTTACGGTCCATGAAATCTTTTGGATTGAAGTCTTTTACTTCAGCCACTAATTTCGCATTTAAATCTTTGGCATCAAATTTTGTGATTGGCCCAAAGCCGTGCTCGCCGGCTTTTAAATTGGTCCAAAATGTTTTTGCGTCATTTCCGATAGGTGTAATAGCACCCATACCTGTTACGACTACTCTGTTTGTCATATTTATTGCCTCCTAATTCATATACAAGCCACCGTTGACATCAAGCGTTGTACCTGTGATATAGCTTTGGTTAGCTAAGAAGTACACGGCTTCAGCGATGTCCGATGGTTGTCCAAGTTTTTGTAAAGGAATATTTTCCAGCATAGCCGTTTTGGCTTTTTCTGGAATTTCATCTGTCATTTCAGTTTCAATGTAGCCTGGTGCAATGGCATTAACTGTGACACCACGCATACCTAATTCACGTGCTGCAGCCTTCGTTAATCCAAGAATCCCCGCTTTTGAAGCTGCATAGTTAGCTTGACCAACGTTACCCATTTGACCAATCACTGATGCAATATTAATAATGGCACCTTGACGTTGCTTCATCATTAGTTTGCTAGCTGCTTGAATGAAATTGAATGTCCCTTTTAAGTTAATATCGATCACTGCATCGAAATCTGCTTCTTTCATACGCATTAGTAGCGTGTCGCGGGTAATACCAGCATTATTCACTAATACATCGATGGTTTGGAAATTTGCTTTGATGAAAGTCATGATTTCTTTGGCAAAATCGGTATCCGTTACGTCACCCTTGAAATCCTTCACAACAACATTTTTGCTTTCTAAAGCCTGGATATGGTTTTCAGTAGAACCAGAGCGGGAAACAATGACAATATTGTATCCTTGGTCTGCAAACTTGTGAGCGATGCTTGCACCAATACCACGGCTACCGCCTGTGACAAGGGCTGTTTTCTTTAATTCTTGTGTATTCTCAGTCATAGCTTATCCTTTCAATCCTGCGATAGTTGCCTGCAGGGTTTCTTCGTCTTCAACTCGGTAAATCTTAATCTCTTTATTGATTTGTTTCATAAATGAAGACAAGGTTTTACCAGGGCCAATTTCAATGACCGTATCTACCCCTTGTTCAATTAAGTGTTCAATTGAATCTGACCATTTAACTGGCTTCATCACTTGTTGGATTAACAAGTCTTTTACTTGTCCATCCTGGTGCGCTGTAGCTGTTGTATTTGAAATAACCGGTACTCTTTGTGGCTTAAAATCAAATTTGTCTAAATAATCAGCTAATTGGTCACTTGCTTGTGATAATAAGGCCGTGTGGAAAGGACCAGAAACGTTTAATTCCACCATTTTCTTCACGCCTGCTTCAGTCAACTTAGCAACTGCAGTATCTACTGCCGAAGCGTCACCACCGATTACGATTTGTTTTGGTGTATTGTAGTTTGCTGGTGCAACGTATTGACCAGAAGCTTCGCGCACTTGCTGGCAAATCTCTTCTATTAAAGCGCGTTCAGCTTTCATCACGGCTACCATTTTGCCGGCACCTGCAGGCGCAGCTGCTTGCATAAAACGACCACGATGGCTCACTAAATCAACCGCATCTTCAAAGGACAATACGCCCGCTTCAACAAGGGCTGTGTACTCGCCTAAGCTTAATCCAGCTAGGTAGTCGGCTGTAATGCCTGCCTCCCTTAGAAGGGCTGTAAAGGCTGTTGATACGGTTAAAATAGCGGGTTGTGTGTATTCTGTTTGATTTAATTCTGTATCTTCTTGAAAGCATAGGTCTTTCATTGAATAGCCTAGAACTTCTGAGGCTTTGTCAAAGTAAGTTGCAATCTCAGGATGATGGTTGAGTAAGTCTTGCCCCATCCCTGAATACTGTGCGCCTTGACCAGCGTATAAAAAAGCTATTGCCATGTTCGTCTCCTCTTAATAGAAAAGCAGTGAAATGCACAAACCATCTCACTGCTCACATATGTCAATTTAATTCTCAGCTTTAAAGCCATTCACTTGCTCGAGCAGCAATTGTTTCTTTACATTCCGTCATATATGATTGAATAATTTCTGAAACTGTTTCACGTTTATCCACTAATCCGGCAATTTGGCCGGCCATAAATGAACCCGTGTCTAAATTCCCTTCAACAACAGCACGACGTAAAGCACCTGATCCAAGCGCTTCAAGTCTGTCCCAATCAGGATTAGCCTTACTTGCTTCTTCTTTTTCTACTTTAAGATATTCTTTGGTCAATTTGTTCCGTAATACACGGACTGGATGTCCAGTAGATTCGCCAGTTAATACAGTGTCGATATCTTTTGCCTTAATGATACGCTCTTTAAAGTTATCATGGGCATTTGATTCATCTGCAACAACAAAACGTGTCCCTACTTGAATACCAACCGCACCTAACATAAGTGCTGCTGCCATTCCTCGACCGTCACCAATACCTCCAGCCGCAATGACTGGGATATCCAAAGCTTTTGTTACTTGTGGTAATAAAGCCATGGTAGTTTGTCGCCCCACGTGACCACCTGATTCCATCCCCTCAACAATCACCGCATGCACGCCTTCACGTTCCATCCGTTTTGCAAGTCCGACAGAAGCGACCACTGGAATGACTGAAATTCCCGCTGCGTTGAATCTATCCATATATTTACCTGGAGATCCAGCACCAGTTGTAATTGTCTTCACACCAGATTGACAGATATAATCCACTACTTCCTCGACATGTTCATTTAGCAACATGACATTTACAGCGAATGGTTTATCTGTTAATTGTTGCATCTTTTCAACTTTGGCTTTTACAACATCAACAGGATCATGCCCAGTACCAATTACACCAAGTCCGCCAGCATTGGAAACTGCTGATGCTAAATCCGCATCGGCAACCCAAGCCATAGCACCTTGGATAATTGGGTATTCAACACCTATGCGTTCCCAAAAATCTGTTTTCACTAAAGGATTACTTCCTCTCTTAATCGACTAGTTTGTAGGCAGAAATTATTTGTTTGCTTCTACGTAGTCAACTAAATCTTGAACAGTGTTAATTTTTTCTTCATCTTCAATTTCGATATCGAATTCGTCTTCGATGTCATTAATGATTTGGAATAAGTCTAAAGAGTCAGCGTCAATATCTTCACGAATATTTGTAGTTGCTTTCACTTCGCCAGCCTCTAAGTCTAATTGTTCAGTGATCAATTCTTGGATTTTTTCAAAAGTTGTCATTATTTTATATTCCTCCATAATTTGCGTAATCATATATTAGGTCGCCTATCCCTATAAAAAGGATATCGATTTATGAATACGATAAAGTTTAATTTTGTTTGACATGTAATAAAGTCAATAACGAGATATTAAATTATATATATAACTTTGTCAACTAGTTATCGAAACTAGTTTATTCATTTTTAAGAAACAAATCCGATGTAAGCGTTACAAAACTTGCATTCAAGCCTTTAAGATTATGACAGGCGCTTAAAAACTTGATTTTTTGTGAAACAAAAATTGTATTTTGACTATTTATTCTAATGATTTGATGGTAATCGGATGGTTGCTTGCCCTAACAAATAAACTGGGATTTTCTTACTATCATCAGCTTCAAAAATACTGCTATCTATAAAGGACAAGAAGAAAGAAGATTCTGTCACGCAAAAGTCTAGTTAGCATTTCTAGTAAAGAACTAAATACGTAAAAAAGCTCTAAGATAAAAAAATGTTTGTCTTAGAGCCTTTAAAATCCCTGTTGTTATTTCAATATTCTCTAGTATATTATTGGTTGCTTACAAGGCAATCAACTGGCCTTATTTAGATGGCAAACAAACTACCTATTGCCTCAAAGGCAAAATGGAGGAAAAGCTGCACCAGAATAATCATCACAACAAATTTTTGTTGCGGATTTTTTGCTAAAAAGATCTTGCTGATAGAATAGATGACCAGTACAGATATACGATATAAAAGCAGTGATATGCTCACTGGCGAAAGGTTGACCTTGTGAATTGGTTACCCATACAGCTGATAAAATGATAAGTAAGATATATGCCAATAACAATAGCGACGTATACATTTTTATTTTGTAGTCAAAAATCTTTCCATTTTTATCCCTCGTAAAAGTTTACCCGGAATTTTGCTAAATTGCTATTTCTATTAGCAAGTCACCTAACTTATAGAAATATGGATAGCAAGCAAAAAACTTTATATACCCATTGCATCACATATGCGTCATCATTTTAGTGATGGTCATTGGACAAAAAAAGAAAAAGCCGAGATTTTCACCCCGACTCTCTTTCTTACTATTTATACGTGTATGTATTAGCTAGAAGGCACTTTAACATACTCATCGATGTCTTTAAAATTGACAATTGTTTTTGATTCGCAAATTTCTCGCATCTCTTCATCAGAATAATCCCAATAAATTTTAACAACTGCTGAGTTTGTTAATAATTTTTCAATTCTTCCTACCATGTTGCGTTCACGGAAGGTGAAGCGTATTTCGTCTCCTATATCTGGTCGTACAGACTCTTTTACAGTATTAATAACTTCTACTGCCTCATCGTAGGGTAAATCTAGTAATGATGCAATTCTCGACTTACTTGTACCACGACGTAATTCAGTTCCAACTAGTTCTTGCATTTCATCTGTGACTTTAATACTCATATATAGCCTCCTAGTTAACCATGCGCCTTCTAATCACCATTGTACCATATTTTGTATTTTAATAATAATTTAAAGGCTTACCCGTTGAAAAACGCCATTATATCTGGTTTTTTTCTAAGTAAAAGTATTTTGTGGCCTCGCGCCAGGTTAAGTTAGATAAGTCACTCTCATGGTTTTTTAAGAAATTTTCCACCCAAGTTTGGTTGGTTTTCGCATAATCACGCAAGATCCAACCCATTCCCTTATTGATAAAAAATTCATCTGTATGCAAGCAATTTTCACAAGTTTCAGCTAATAAAATAGTATCTGTTTGCCCCTTCATCCCCAGTTGATGGATCATTGAAGTCCGCTTCAACCAGATATTATCCGATGAGCTCCACGCCGCCATTTCCGACTTCAAATCAGGATTCTTATGGACTAAATAACCGATTGTTTTAACCAAGGCATCCACCGAATCCCACCACGATTTTTGGACAATCAATGTTTTTAATCTAGATAAATCATCCGGCTGCAAATATTTCTTCATTTCTTTCAAATAATCACAAACAATATATTGAAATTCTCTTTCGGAAAATGACCAAAATTCGTCAACAAAAGCCCAGTCAATTATTGCTTGATTAGGATTTTCCATGAAGCGCAACTTTGCTTCTGCTTTCGCTTCCTTTAGGTAGGGTTTAAAAATATCCCGGCGCATTTGGCTTTTGATACCAAGAAATGGAAACTGGTTACGTTGGTACTTGGCCATCGGTTCAGCATCATCGCTTGCATGATCATACATTTCTTCAATTAAGTACTGCCAATTCACCATCGAATTCTCCCTATTGAATTTCCGCTAACAAGCTCACCAATTGGTCTTTAAATCCTTGGCTAGAAATCCTCTCTGCAACTCGGCAATTCGGCGCACGTTTGAATTCCTCTTCCCAGTCAACAATGTTGTAGCCACGGGCAAATTGACCTTGAGTTTCAACATCCACGTAATATTCAGTCGCTTGAAGCATCAATTCTGGTACCGCAGCAACTGCAACCAATAATGAGTCTGTACAAGTAATCCCGTCGATTCCTCGTTTTGCCAGTTCAAACTCACGGACAAACATATTAATATCTAGGAAGAATTTAGACCCTTTAGTGTTCAGTGCTTGAATTTCTTCAATATCTTCTTCGTACATCACACCGAAGTCTAAACTGGCGTCCCAAGTCACCATGGTCTTAGGCGTAGAAGCATTTAGGACAATTCGTGCTGCCTCTGGATCCACATAGAAGTTATATTCAGCCGAGACATTCATATTCCCTAAGCGGTTGTTTACCCCACCCATAATCCAGATATGCTTGATATCCTTCATAATTTCTGGGGCTTTTTTAATTGCCATTGCAATATTGGTTAAAGGCGCTAGAGCTAAAATTTCAATTTCGCCTGGATTTGCCTTCACCGTATCAATAATAAAATCAATCGCATGTCCATCTTCAGCAGTTTGTGTTGGTTTAGGAAATACAGCATCACCCATTCCATTGCCACCTTGAATCTCCTCTACCGTATCGTGCGTTTCATTTGGCAGTGCAGTCATCGGATTTTGATAACCCTTAAACACTGGAATCTTATAGCCTGGTTGATAGGTTTCAATCGTTGTCAAAGCATTATCTACTTCTTGGTCAAAAGCCACATTACCCGCAACGATAGTAATCCCTTCTACCTTAAAGTATTTCATCGCCATCAATATGGCCGTTGTATCGTCCCCAGCAGTATCTGAATCAATAATTACACGTCTCATCCGTAAACCTCCTAATATGTTTCACTTCTCTATCTCAAATTATAGCCTATCTTATGAATAGGAGATACAAGAAGTTGGCTGAAACTTAATTTATGAACTTAGTATAGGCACAAACTGTACTCCTTATTCAAACCAACAACGAAGCAGTTGCCTATATCAATAAACAGATAATTCATTCAAATATTATTGAAGCAATAAAAAAGATGTGGTTTCAAAGCCACATCTTCACTTTCATTTATTTGAGAAACTTATTTATCTTCGTCGTTATTGGCGAAACCATCTAAACGACCTTTCACATCTTCTTTTGCATCATCAAAAGCTTTTTTAGCGTCGTTTACTTTTTCTTCAACTTCACCGCGAGCTTGTTGGCCTTTACCTTTACCTTCTTGCTCTTTGTCACCAGTCACTTTTCCGACTGCTTCGTTTACTGAACCTTTAATTTTATCGAAAGTACCGTTGTTTTCTTCTGTCATGATATCAACCTCTTTCATTTATAATATATATATTATAGCATATATATAATTGAATACAAACGAAGAGGCTCTCTTTAATAAGTGCGTTTACAATATCCATTTATAAATTTAGGCTATTTATAAAAAGCGAAATATTTTAATGTCTATCGTAACTATACTTGCGTACCATATACATATACGGGAATTTAAGATGACTAGAGTGCAAAATAAGTGCAAAATGTTTTGATTTTCTATAATTTTCTTTGATAAGCAAAAACTCAAGAACATTGATATATCAACGTTCTTGAGTCTATATGATGAGCTTTAATATACTCAAAATGGAGGTGAGGGGATTTGAACCCCTGTCCAAACACTCCGATTATACAACTTTTACCACTATAGTTCATTCTCGGATTCGCGCACTAATGGTGAATAAACAAACCAATTAGATTGCTAGTCTGATTAATCTCTTTTCCTTACTCCAGACGGAAGCTTAGAACGTAACCTACTATAATAGGACTCGGAACTAACGCATAGGTGACGCTAGGCGAATCTTAGCTCACTGTTTTTACGCAGCGAAAGCTAAAGTGTTTGTTTCTTGTTTGTCAGTTAATTTTAAACTGGTAACGTTGTTGCGAAGCCGTAACCTCCGAGCAGTAGTTGTACACCGGGCTATGCCTGTCGAATCCAATAACACCCCCGCTTTTGTATTCTTTATTATAACATATAAAAGGCGATCGTTTCAAATAATAGTATTTTCACACTTATCAACTCTTTATGACTTATAAATATATAAAATAATATAGATAAATATTTTTATCAATTAATACTTCTCCTTCTCTGCCTTTTATGGATATGAATTACTACTGAAGCCGATTATCTATTTTTTGTAGAAAAAGTGAAATTTTGCAATGAACCTTGTAATGTATATTTGTAAATTTAATCATCAGAATATCCTGAATATCATTAAACTTTTTTCTAACATTTATAATATCTGTAAATCTCTCCTATTAACCTTGCTTTTTGTAGGGGTTTAGTCGTAAAGTTAATTTATGCAATATTTTAGGAGGTATTTAAAATTGAGAAAAAAATTGATAAATGCAACTATTTATAAACATCCCGAGGCTAGTGAAATTTTAATAGAAAATGGTAAGTTCAAAAAATTTGGTAAATATCTCGGACAAGCTGATGAAACAATTGATCTTAATGGGCGCTTAGTGTTACCCCCATATGTTGATGCTCATTTACATCTTGATTATTATTTTACAGGTCAAGATGATAAGGTGAATAACAATTCTGGCACATTATTTGAAGCCATTGACCTATGGAATGATTATAAAAAAGGCACTACCATTGAAGAAATGAAAGCACGTATTCGTCAAGCAGTTGAAGACGTAGCTAGTTATGGCACCCAATACATTCGTGCACAAACAGATTGTACGGATCCTAACTTAACCGGAATTAGAGCCGCTTTAGAAATTCGTGATGAATTAAAAGATAACATTACTATTCAGGTAGTTGCTTTTCCACAGAATGGTATGTTTTCATTTTCTGAAGATGGCAAAACAGGCCGCGATTTAGTTGAAGAAGCATTAAAATTAGGTGCTGACTGCGTGGGAGGAATCCCACACAACGAATGGTCCCGTGAAGATGGGATGGCATCTATAAAAGAAATTGTGCGACTAGCAATAAAATATAATAAATTAATTGATGTTCATTGTGATGAAACTGACGATGATCAAGCTCGGTTCTTAGAGATATTAAACGCAGAAGCTATGAAACAAGGTTATGGCCAATATACAACAGCCTCTCATACTTGTTCGTTTGGATCAGTTAATGATGCTTATGCTTTTCGTATGGTTGGTCTTTTCCGTCAATCAGGTTTAAATTTCGTATCCTGCCCTACAGAAAACTTATTTTTACAGGGGCGTCAAGATACCTATCCAAAACGTCGTGGATTAACACGTGTAAAAGAATTCGTTGATAATGATATCAATGTCGCATTTGGTCAAGACTCTATTGTCGATTTATGGTATCCGGCTGGTTCAGGGAATATGATGAACATTCTTGATAATGGTATTCATGCGACACAATTGATGCGTAAAGAAGATTTTGACCGCAACTTTGATTTAGTAACTTATAATGGTGCGCATCTGATGCAATTAGATGATGTTTACGGTTTAGATGAAGGAAAAGACGCTAACTTTATTATTCTAGATGCCGATTCACCCTTTGATGCACAACGTCGTCGGGTAGAATGTTTAGCCTCTGTGCGAAATGGCGAGTTTCTATTCCAAAAGTCATTGCCAACTTATACAACATCATTAAATATTCACCGTAAAACAAAATAACTACTCTATACTCAAATCAATAGTGTTTTAAAAGAATTATTCTAGGTAGCGAGCATGTGCTGGCTACCTTTTTATATTGCATTGCATAGTAAGATATATTATTTGGCAATGTAATAGACCAATTATTATAACCTTTAGATAAAATTCGAAACTTTGTTGTCTAGTTTAGCTATCGATAACCTTTTATGTATACGCTATCATTAACTTATCTTGTTAATTAGTTTTAAGTTATGGGAGGGATTGGATTGAAAGCACCCAATTTAGTCATTTTTGCTTCTACAATAACAGGTTGGGTTGGCTACCAGTTGGGGGGACCAATTGGCGCATATATTGCAGCGGTAATTGGTGCTGAATTTGGTAAACTTGTTTCGGGTGAAACCTCTATAGACGTAGTACTAACACCTCTTACAACGATAGCTACAGGTGCAACAGTTGGCTATTTCGTTGGGCCACCAATTGATTCAGCCATGCAAGGTATTGGTGCTATGATTAATGAAGCAACGAATTTACAACCTTTATTGATGGGCCTAGTCATAGGTGCAGCAATGGGGATTTTATTAGTTTTACCAACATCTTCTACAGCAATCGTTGTAATGATTAACTTGACGGGTGCAGCTTCAGGTGCAACTGCTGCTGGTTGTTGTGCTGTCTGTGTCGCCTTTGGCATTATGAGTTTTGAAGAAAATGGTTGGAAAGGGATTTGGGCGCAAATTCCTGGCTCACCAATGATTCAAGTTGCGAATATCATGCGAAATCCAAAAGTATTAGTACCACCAACTATCATCTGTGCTATTTGTGGCGCATTAGCAACTACACTCATCCCCATTATCTGTACGCCAAGTGCATCCGGTTCTGGAACATCAGGACTAGTTACCCCAATCGGTGTATTAACAGGTATGATAGGATCTGAGCCGTTATTCTTTATTATTATTAAAATTATCCTTCTGTTATTTGTGATCCCTGGTGTACTTGCTTATTTCTTTAACAAAGCATTTAGAAATATAGGTTGGATTAAATCAGGAGACTTAAAGTTAGCATTATAACTCGAGCATAATCAGTTAATCGTGAATTTTAGTAATCAATCTATGAATGGTATAATTCGTACAAAATAAAAGCATGAAATGACGATACAGTTTTTCTGTAAATCATTTCATGCTTTTTATTCTTTAGTTGATGGTTCACGAACTTACTTACCAGCCATTATACATCTTCTTTATTCTCTTCATTTTCTTGATTTTCTTTATCTTTTCTCATTTTCTGTGCTAAAGAACCTGATCCTAAAGCTACTCCAATAGCTAAACCTATCAGAATTCCCAGTAACATATTATTAAATGCTGCACCTAATCCCACACCGATTGATACACCAACCGCGATACTTGTACCGAAATTCATAATTCTACCTCCTGTTTTTACTTATTAACATTCATGATAATTTTTACTAAGAAAATTTAGCAAATTAAAAGTCATTTACACGCAAAGGGACCAATTAGTTAAAATTGTATTTTATTTCTGTCGTTTCATTCGTCTTATTTTTTAAATAGCGGACTTCTTTTATGATTAAATGCCCTGATTTATCCAAGGCGATAGCGGTTGTAGAAACTGTCCCAAAGTCTCCTTGGCCTTCGATAAAAATGCCTGATGCCTTTTTGGCCTGATCTAGAGTCAAAAAGCTAGGAAAATCTGTTAAACGGGGATTCGACTCGGTATTTTGAAAGTTTTTTAGCATTTTATTTAAATCAATTTCACCTTGCATTAAATGCGTTAAATCTTTCACCGACTGACTTTTCCGGTAGGCTGACAAATCATCGTAGGTGTTAGATATTGAATGAATACCTGCTGCATAATTAGTCAAGCTATCATCTACATTATTGTACATTTTGAGTTCTATTTTAGGATGAATTCGACCAACTAGTAGATGATACCCTTCAAACTGTTCTCTATGGTAACGTAAATTAGATACATAGTCACTAGCACTGATTTCCGAATCCAGGTAGTCCATAATCAGGAACCCCCGGCTAATCGGGTCAGCTACTTGGCGGTCTACAAAGGGATAATTAGTTAGCGCAGCAAATTTACCCGCCTTAGAAAATGCCAACCAAGTCCCGCCTTGTTTCAAGTCACGACCGCCAATAATGTTAGCAGGTTCTTCCCATTCATGAATAGGTAAACTCGCTCTTGAATAAGCCTCATCGCGATTTGCGGTCAGAACGAAAGGGTATTCAGTATCCGTTTGAATAGAAAAAGTAATTAAACACATAGGTAACCTCTCAATCCTTAAAAGAAAAGCATGACAAAGTAGACGCACTCGCCTATTCTGTCATGCTTTTTATTGTTTATGAAATATCTGAATGATCCAAATCTGTTTCTTCGTCATTGATTTCTTTACGGGCAAAGTGGTCTGTCTGGTTAAAGGCTTCTAGGTGGTATAAACCATCTTGATATCTAACCACGGACACACTAGCATTATCTAGCATTGAATCAATTTCAAATTGTGGGATTAATTCGTGGATCATATTACGGATAGTCATCCCATGACTCACAATTAGAATCGTTTTATCAGTTTCTCTGTGTTTAGTAATCACATCAATCAAACCTAATTCCACACGCATCCAAAATTCCATGAAGTTTTCTGCATCGTGGTAAGGATCCATTTCTTTAAAAGCATTCAATTCTAAACGAACACTTTCATCTGAAGTTGCTCCAGTATAGGAACCATCTTTACCTGTAGCAATCTCTGTTACTTTGTCCCATAAACCTCTTGCGTCTAATCCTTCAAAAGAACCAAAGAAGACTTCTCTGAACTCTGGACGTTTCTCAATTTCAATATCTTTAGCAGTTGCCTTATTTTCGTCTAGAATCAGTTCCGCTGTTTTTACCGTACGTTGTAAATCACTCGTATATACTGCTGAAAATTCTACATCGGCCAATCCACGACCACTACTACGTACATCTTCTTCTCCGCGTGGCGTTAGTGGCGCATCAGCCCACCCTTGCATACGTCCATAATAGTTTAGATACGTTTCTCCATGACGCATGAAGTAAATCGTCACACCTTTTGACATGAATAAATTCCTCCTCAAATTACACTACTCTTGGTCTTATTGTACCATTTCTATAGGCATGAAGTAATTTTTTTAACTGGGCAACTTGGTCTTCCAGTTTAACCCCTACATCGGTTTGGCGCACTTGTAATCGTTCTAGCTCTTTATCGATAATTCGACGTGTAGATACGATATCTGTTTCATGTTCCACTGCATCCTCAATACTAGAGAATGGCTGGTGGCTCACTAATAACATACCAAACGAATTATATAGTAAGGTATAACCTGCTAGGCCTGTGGTTGGTTGATAAGCTTTTGAAAAACCACCGTCTATCACTAAGAGTTTACCATCCGCTTTAACTGGGTCTTCACCCTTACGCTCTTTAACCGGTGTATGGCCGTTTACAATATGCCCTCGATCTGGACGAATACCAAACTCGCTTAAAATCAATTCAGCACACTCTTTGTCATTACGTAAAGTATAATAAATATTTTTTGGCTCATGATGTGTTTCAGCATCCTCAATATAGTAACGCTCAAACGTCGTCATCTTGGTCTTTCCAAATAGCGACGACCCTTCCCCTTGCCAGATATACCACATGTAATCCAAATCAGGGTTTTCATCTTCATTTGGTCCTTGAGCCGCAAAAGCTTGACGCATAGCCTTCTCAAATTGATCCAACAATTCCCGTCCTGCATATGAACGGCCGTGAATTTCAACCGCCTTAAATGACATATCTTCATTCATCGGAATACAACCGTGATATAACAGATTTTCATTGTAAACTTTATACAATGACCCCTTACTATATAGGTAGGCAATATGCTTTTGCAGACGGTCTGAATTTAAGAAACCAGCTTGCAATTTCCCCATCACATATTCTTCATCTTCAGTTAATTTGAATGGGTCTGCCGGGTCTACCGTAGGGAACGTCGTATTCTTCAAGTCATATTCCTTCCCATCAACGAGTACAGTCCCTTTTTCCAAGTCTAATTTATCAAGGAATAGGCGGTTGTCGGTTTGAAATTCAGGGTGGCGTTTAATGACTTGCGCTTCTAATTTAAATTGAATAATCGTGATTGCCTGCTGCATCTTGGCAATTTGTTTTACTTCTTCTGGAAAATGGTCCACCGCATCGTCAATCTTAGGCATGAATTCCGCGATAGTGTCATCCGGGTATGTAGCCTCCGCGAATGCCACCAAGGGTCTCAGTGAAATACCGTAGCCATCCTCGATGATTTCTAAGTTGTCATAACGGGCACAAATCCGTAATACATTGGCAATCAAAACGCGTGACCCTGAAGCAGCCCCCATCCAAATGGCGTCATGATTCCCCCATTGGATATCGATGGATTTCTGAGCAGCCAACAAGTCAATAATTTTATCAGGTGACGGCCCACGGTCATAGATGTCCCCTAAAACGTGTAAATGATCGACAACAAGTTCCTGCATCAATTCAGACAGGGCTTCAATTAGACGGTTTGCTGCCCCTAATTCGATTACATTTTGAATGATATTCCAGTAGTAAGACCCCTTGTTGGTCAAGACAGAATCCTTAAATAACAACTCCTCAAGGATGTAAGACATGTCTTTTGGCATAGCCTTGCGCACTTTTGAACGGGTGTATTTAGACACAACAAATTGTCCCAACTCCACCATTCTAGAAATTGTTAACGTATAGAATTCATGCTCTTCCTCTACATCTGTAATATCCGCTAACACTCGGTCTAGCTTCTCTTCTGGATAGTAGACAAGGGTTGCCAACTGATTCATTTCATTCGTCGATAACCGGTTTTGGAATACCTCTCGAATCTTTTCTTTAATATTCCCCGACCCATTACGTAACACATGCGAAACAGCATCATACTCGCCGTGGAGGTCACTAATAAAATGTTCTGTGGCTTTAGGTAATTCCATAATCGCTTCTAGATTAATGATTTCTGTTGTTACTGAGGCAATATCTGGAAATTGCTCAGATAATAATAATAAATAACGTTCATTGTAGTCCATCACTACTTCACTCACTTTCTTTCAACCATCATACCATGTCTCGCAGAAGATAAAAATTGCAATATTACTATTTCTAACAAATTCATGAGATTTTTTCAAAAAATTGGCTATTTAAGCCCTTCTTAATTCGCTTTTATAATTATATTAAATAATCTATTAACTTGCTATCATTAACTAATGACAAAATAGCAAAAAAGCATACCCATAAACTTTGCAGTTTTTCACATAGGTATGCTTCCTGATTAAATTTTCAATGCTCGTTGCGCTTCTCGTTTCATATCTTTCTCTTTTAAAGCACGACGCTTATCATATTTTTTCTTACCCTCAGCTACGCCTAATAGCACTTTTGCGTAACCGCGTTTAATATAAACTTTTAGTGGTACTAGGGTATGACCTTCCCTTTGAGTCTCTTTTAGTAACTTATTAATTTCAGCCTTCTTCAATAGAAGTTTACGTGGGCGTAGTGGGTCATGGTTAAACATGTTCCCCTGCTCAAATTCGGAAATATGGACATTGTACATCCAGACTTCTCCGCGATCGATTCTTGCGAACCCATCTTTTAAATTCAAGCGTGATTGGCGGACAGATTTAATTTCAGTCCCTGTTAGGACCACACCACACTCGATTGTATCTAAAATCGTAAAATCATGATTGGCTTTTCGATTACGTGCAACGACGTTATCGTCATTTTTCTGCACTTTCTTGCCTTTTGCCATTTAGTCACCTTCTAACTGTTCAAATCTTTTATTTGCGTTTACTTTGACGAATGACAAAGCTCCGTTTCTGATTTGATTTTTTACTATTGCTATTTTGCTTATTATTTTGTCCTTGACCGCCAGCTTTGCCGTTCTGTGGCTTGCTACCAGACTTCTTACCCTTCTGATGAGGTTTACCTGTGTGCTTGTTCTTATTCTCCTTATGAGACTTGCTAGCACCAGATTGGTCATTTCGGCGGTTGCCACCATTTGATTCTTTATCTTGTTGACGTCTACGGCTTCTATTGTTGCCTTTACGGCCTTTATTATTGCCACGTCCACCTTTACGGTTATCTTGACGCTGTAAACTAGTTGATTCACCGTTATCTTCACTCTTCACAATGACAAAATCGATGTCACGTGTATCTGTGTTAACATCCATAACTTTAACAGTCACTCTGTCCCCAATACGGTAAGTTTTTCCAGTATGCTCCCCAATCATCACTAACTGGCTATCTACAAAGTTGTAGTAATCGTCTTTTAGCATAGAAATATGGACTAAACCTTCAACTGTATTTGGTAATTCAACGAATAAACCAAAACCAGTAACCGACGAAATGATTCCTTCAAATTCCATGCCAATTTTATCCAGCATAAATTCTGTTTTCTTCAAGCTATCCGTTTCACGTTCAGCATCCACACTACGACGTTCCATCTTGGAAGAATGTTCTGCTATATCAGATAATTTCATCTTCATCTTCTCTTGTTTGTCTGCATTTGGACGTGCATGACTTTCATAGAAGTGAATTAAACGATGAACAATCAAGTCTGGGTAACGACGGATTGGTGATGTGAAGTGAGTGTAATCTTCAGCCGCCAAACCATAATGGCCGATTGGTTCAATATCATATTTCGCTTGTTTCATCGAACGCAGTAACATCATGGATACAACCGGTTGGAAAGTCGCTCCTTCAACCTCACGCAAGACATTTTGAATATCTTTTGGCCGAATAGAAGATTTTGTCCCTTGTGGCACAATACCAAAGGCCGTCACAAATTCTAAGAAACGTTGCATTCTGTCTTCATCCGGTTGCTCATGGACACGGTAGATGAATGGCAATACTTTCCTTGTGAAATGGCCAGCAACTGTCTCGTTCGCCGATAACATGAATGATTCAATCATCCGCTCTCCAACGCCACGATCACGTACTTCAATCGCTGTAGGATGACCTTCACCATCAACTATAATTTTCGCTTCACGAGAGTCAAAGTCAATGGCACCACGACTAACACGTTTATTGTATAAAATCTCATGTAAAGCACCCATATTTTCTAACATGTCAGTGATTTCACTGTATTTTTCCCGTAATTCTGAATCATTATCTGTGATAATGGCATTTACATCTGAATAAGTCATTCGGTAATCTGAGTGGATAATTGACGGATGAATATCATAATCAACAATACCGCCGTTATGGTCAATTTCCATGATAGCTGTCATTGTTAAACGGTCCACATTTGGATGTAATGAACATATACCATTAGATAAACGTTGCGGTAACATTGGGACTACGCGGTCTGTTAGATAAACTGACGTCCCACGTTCATAGGCTTCTTTATCCATTGCTGAATCTTCTGTCACATAATAAGACACGTCAGCAATATGGACGCCTAATTGATAGTTTCCATTTGGCAATTTACTTAATGAGATGGCATCATCCAAGTCTTTTGCATCTGCCCCATCAATTGTAATAGTCAACAGGTCACGGTGGTCCTTACGTCCTTTTAAGTCATCATTTGAGATGGTTTCAGGCACTTCATTGGCATGATCTAAAACTTCATTAGGGAATTCATGCGGAATTTCAAACATGTTTAAAATGGCAAGGATATCTACACCCGGCTCATCTTTATGACCGATTTGTTGGATGACGTTACCTGCAACTGCAAATGGGTGTTGGTCATCTGGATAATCCACTAATTCGACAACAACAATTTCACCCTCTACTGGGTGTAAGCCATCTGGTCTTACTAAGGCGGTTAAATTGTCTAAACCATGGTTTTGCGGTTTCACGCTGCCGATAAAACCTGTTGACGCTTTATCATTATCATTAAAGGGCGTAAACTCACCTGTAAGGCGTGTTGTATGACGGACTAATACTTCAGCAATTTCACCTTCAGCTGACTTGTCATTGGCAGGATGAGCTTCTCTGGTGATTTTCACCCGCACTTCATCACTTTGCAAGGCACCATTGGTTTTGCCTTTACCAATGAAAATGTCTTTTTCAAGTTCATCAGTTTTGACGAAACCAAATCCACGTGCATTCTGGGTAAATACCCCTGTATAAGTGGCTTTGTCTTGTTTGATACTTAAGGTACCGTTGCTTGTAATGGCAATGTCACCAGCTTGCTCTAATTTAGCGAGGGTTTTCACCAAATCGGCAAAATCGTCTGCTTGGTCATAAGACAAGGCTTGGCTTAAAGTTTGTGCTGTGTAATTTTCTTCTGAACTTGCCAACTCGGCAAGGATTTCTTTTTTCATATAATTAATTTTTCTACTCACTATTTCACTCCCAATTTAGGTTGGTTAAATATTCTATTACTGTGTCTTCAAATTCGTGGTGGTATTTACCGACTGTGATTACATGCCTTGCTGAATTAAAGCTATTTAAATAAACGGGTGCAGTGGTAATGGCATCTGCAAACTGCTCTCCAGCGGTTGGGTCAACTAATTCATCTTGACCAGAAGCTGCAATGTAGAATGGCACTTTCAATTCATCTAGTCGTGCGCTTAAATCACGGTTCATGGCATGTACACCGGTAAGGGTTGTATGTAATTGTTGGGCTACTTTGTCGTCCGACTGGTTAATTTCTGCTTCGGTCTTACCAGCGTATTTTTGGACTTTTCGGGCATAGGTCATAAATGATGTTGGTACATTGGAATCAGTAATAGCTTGATCTGTGACAATAGGTGTATTAAATACGCCCCCACCAATTGCCGGATTATTTAAAATCGCTGAGGTAGCCACTGTCCCACCTAATGACAAGCCAAAAACTGCAATCTGCTTATAGCCTTTTTCAACCATAAAATCGTAGGCATCTTGACCGTCTTGTAGCCATGCAGCTGGATTGCCTTCCTTAATTAAATCGAATACGTCCATAGTGCCATGTCCTGTTAAATGAGGTGCATAAACAGTGTAACCTTCACGATTTAACCGACGTCCTAACATCCGCACGTCGTTCGAAGTACCTGTAAAAGCGTGGAAAAGGATTACTGCCCTTTCATCACCTTCAAAGAAAAATGGTTCTGGTAATTTTGCTTGCATGCATATCCACTCTCAATCTTAATATATTATCATCCTTTATACATAATGACTTCGCTATTCCATTGTAAGTTTTATTCGCTTTTAAATCAATTAATTGCATTGTCATCAGCAAACGTAAGGCATAAAAATAGCGGTCCCCTAGCAGAACCGCCCAAATGTTATGAAGATAAGTTTGCTAATAGTAAGGCAATCACCATAAAGGCTACACCTAAGATGATTGTAAATCGATTTAAAACAGCTTCAAATCCGCGTGCTTTTTTCTTTTTACCAAACATTGCATCGCCACCACCAGTTAAGTTACTTGCACTGTTTCCTTTAGAAGGTTGTGCAACAACTACTAGAATTAGTAAAAAGGCGATAATAATTAGAATGGTTAATAATATATTATACAAAAGATACCCCTCCGTTTTAATGTCCTAGTTATTCTACCATAAGTATGGTTGACATACAATTGTGGGCAAATAAAAAAGGCGACCGAAGTCACCTTTTCTATTTGATTATTCGCCTTGGTTTGCACGCATTTCCTTATATAATTCAACTTCATTTGGTGAACAGTATACAAAGTGGTTTGGTGCGATTTCAACCATTGATTCGTCACCTTTGAAAGGTTCATGGTTGTAAGTAATACGTTGGCGGTTGCGTTCGTAGATTGGATCTGGCAAAGGAATTGCAGATAAAAGACTCTTCGTATAAGGGTGTAGACCGTGGTAATACAATTCGTCAGCATCAGCAAGTTCTACTATTTTACCCATATACATTACGGCAATACGGTCAGAAATGTATTTCACCATTGAAAGGTCATGGGCAATGAATAGGAATGTTAAGCCAAAGTCCTTTTGTAATTCTTCAAGCAAGTTAACTACTTGGGCTTGAATCGATACATCAAGGGCTGAAATTGGCTCATCCGCTACAATCATTTTTGGTGCCACTGCAAGTGCACGTGCAATCCCGATACGTTGACGTTGTCCACCAGAGAACTCATGTGGGTAACGGGTAGCATGTTGTGGGTTTAACCCAACTTGCTCTAGTAAATCAGCGACTTTCGCTTTACGTTCAGTTTTTGTCTTCACTAAACCGTGAATTTCTAGACCTTCAGCAATAATGTCTTCAACCTTCATACGAGGGTTTAAAGATGCGTACGGATCTTGGAAAATCATTTGGATATCTTTACGGAAGTCTAACATATCACGTCGATTTTTTAATGAAGCAATATCTTTATCTTCAAAAATGATTTCACCTGAAGTTGGTTGGTATAAACGCATAACAGCACGTCCGGTAGTTGTTTTACCAGAACCAGACTCACCAACTAAGCAAAATGTTTCACCTTTGAAAATGTCAAAAGAGATATCGTCAATGGCGCGTACTTCACCTTTTGAGCCTTCATTGAAGTATTGTTTTAAATTTCTAACTTTTAAAATTGGTTCCTGCTCATTAGCCAATTGCGTCATCTCCTTCCATATCTACTCCACCTGTAGCGATTACACCTTCAGTATCAGCTGAGGTAACCACTTCAGTATGCTCATCTAACTCAGCTTGAGGTGCACCATCGTTGTAGCCTTCTGGCACGATACCTTTTGATAGGCTTTCGTAAATTTTGTGACGACGTTGAATTTCAGCTGGCTCTTCTACTGCTGGTGCATCTGGGTGTAATAACCAAGTTGCAGCGGCATGTGTTGGCGATACTTGGAACAACGGTGGTTCTTCCTCATAATCAATTTCCATCGCGTATTCAGAACGTAAGGCAAAGGCGTCACCTTTTGGCGGATCTAATAAGTCTGGTGGTGTACCAGGGATTGAAACCAATTTACCTGCAGTATCTAATGTTGGCATTGAACCGATTAGCCCCCATGTATAAGGATGTTGTGGGTTGAAGAAGATTTCATCCACATCACCGTATTCAACGATTTTACCAGCGTACATAACGGCCACACGGTCAGCAACGTTTGCAACAACACCCAAGTCATGTGTGATGAAAATGATTGATGTATCAATTTTATCTTGTAATTCTTTCATTAATTCAAGAATTTGTGCTTGTATGGTTACGTCTAAAGCCGTTGTTGGCTCATCCGCAATTAAGACACGCGGGTTACATGCCAAGGCAATCGCAATAACGATACGTTGACGTTGTCCACCTGAGAATTGGTGTGGATAATGGTCCATACGTTCGTGTGCTTTTGGAATACCTACTAATTCTAGTAATTCTTCCGCTCTTGCATAGGCTTCTTTTTTAGATTTATTTTGGTGTAAGATAATCGGTTCAGCAATTTGCTTACCAATTTTCATTGTAGGGTTTAATGAAGTCATCGGATCTTGGAAGATCATGGCGATATCTTTACCACGAATACCTTGCATCTCTTTTTCAGATTTCTTCAATAA
This sequence comes from Aerococcus urinaeequi, assembly GCF_001543205.1. Classification (NCBI taxonomy): domain Bacteria; kingdom Bacillati; phylum Bacillota; class Bacilli; order Lactobacillales; family Aerococcaceae; genus Aerococcus; species Aerococcus urinaeequi. Next base: position 1,865,613 of record NZ_CP014162.1, on the reverse strand, counting down.
GTCTTCGCCGTTAAAAAGGATTTGACCACCTTTAACATCAGCGTTATTGGCTAATAAACGCATTACGGTACGAACGGTTACAGATTTACCTGAACCAGACTCACCTACGATTGCTAACGTTTCCCCATGTTTCAAGTCAAAGTTCACTTTACGAATGGCTTGAACATCACCAGAATACGTTTTGAAATTAATTTCCAAGTCCTTTACTTCTAAAATGTTTTCTGTTTTATTACTCAATTCTGCTCAACTCCTTAATCATTCGTTTTTGGATCTAGAGCATCACGCAAACCATTTGCTAACATGTTGAATGCAATCATGACGATACAGATTACACCCGCTGGGTACCACATTAAATGAGGCAAGAATCTAAATGTCTTGTACCCATCATTGATTAATGTACCTAGAGAAGCATTTGGTGCTGGAATACCTAAACCGATGAAACTCAAGAACGCTTCGAAGAAAATCGCAGACGGAATTGAGAATACTGTTTGGATAATAATGATACCTGACAGGTTAGGTAAGATGTGACGGAAAGAAATTTTCCATGCAGATTCACCTAAAGAGCGGGCAGCCAAGATGTACTCTTGGTTTTTAATTTTCATTGTTTGCGCACGAATTACACGAGCCATTGAAATCCACTCTGTAATTGCTAATGCAATGATGATTGACATGATACCTGGTTGTAATACTAATAACATTAGGATTACGATAACCAAGTTCGGTATACCTGATAGGATTTCTAAGAAACGCATCATGATGTTGTCAATACGACCACCATTCCAACCCGAAATAATACCATAAGGTACACCGATTACTAAGTTGAATAAGGCAGCCATCATACCGATAAATAGCGATACACGTGTACCGTATAAGACACGTGATAATAAGTCACGTCCTAAAGCGTCAGTACCTAAGTAGTAGTAAACGCCCTCTGGTACATTATTGGTAGCGTATTGGTCAATAGCAGTTCCGGCTACTTCTGATTTACCATCAAACCAAGCAAAGTTTTCCAATCCAGGAATCTTTGGTGGTAGGTTGGCAAAGGCTACGTTTTGCGCATTTGGATCTGCAGGTGCAATCACTGGCGCCAAGATAGCAAGAATGACGATAATGATCAATACCACTAGGGATACAATCGCTACTTTATTTTTCTTTAAACGACGCCAAGAGTCTTGAAGGAAGTTCAATGATTCTCCAGCAATTTGCTCACGTTCAGCGACGTGGTCATGTTGCGTAGCTGGGCGGAATTTGTCAGCTGCAATTGATTTATATGATTGATTGTTTTCAGCCATCTTATTCCCCTCCTTCATTACTTACACGAATACGTGGGTCTACGATACCGTATAACACATCTACAATTAATAACATTGACACTAACATGAATGAGTAAAGAATTGTGATACCCATGATTGTTGGATAGTCATTTGTTTGGATTGATTTAACGAATTGCTCACCAATACCAGGAATTGCGTAAATGTTTTCTACTACCATTGAACCTGTCATCAAGGCAACTGTTAATGGCCCTAATAATGTTAATAATGGAATTAAGGCATTACGTACACCATGTTTGAAAGCTACGGCTGTTTTGCTTAAACCTTTCGCACGCGCTAATTCAATATAGTCTGAATTCAATACGTCGACCATTTCGGTACGGATGAAACGACTCGAATCGGCTAATGGCGAAATGGCCAATGCTAATGTCGGTAAGACTGTTGCTGCAAATGAACCGTTCCATAAAGCGATTGGGAACCAACCTAGCTGTACGGCAAATACTAGTTGTAGTAATACCGCGAAAACGAAGTTAGGAATTGAACGACCCAAGATAGCTACTAATGTAGCAGTAGAGTCAATCCAAGTATTCTTGTACATAGCTGAAATAACACCTAGTATGATACCAAATGATGTACCGAACAAGATTGCTTGACCACCCAATTGTAATGACGGTCCAATACGGCTACTTAATAAGTCAGTAACTGGTGTATTTGAGAATTGGAAAGATACACCCAAATCACCTGTAAAAATACCTAACATATAACGTGCGTATTGGACGATCACCGGATCATTCAAGCCATAACGTTCGTTCATAATAATGATTTGTTCCGCAGATAACCGGTCCTCATTTTGGAAAGGTGTACCTGGAAGCAGTTTCATTAAGAAAAATGTAATTGTTGCAATTAGAAATATTGTTAAGAACATATAAAATACTCTTCGAAGTAGATATTTGTAATACGATTTCAAATTGCTTCACCTCCTATATTGTGTTAAATTATTGACATATCTGAAAGGATTTGATCTATCAATGATTTATAAACGTTGGAAAAGCATCCTTTTGCTTTTTGCCACGATACCGTTCATTATATCAATTTTTTTGCAAGAAGGTATCACTTTATTTTACTTGAGCAATAGCTACTTTTACTTGTCAGCGCCCTTTTTAATCCTTGGTTTATTCGGATTAATCTTTAAAGACGGGACTTTTGACCTGTTTCAGTACAGTTGGCGTAAGTGGAAACCAAGTGTTTTCTCACAAAATAATTCAAAAAATGATGATGACTCAGAAAGAAATGTACAAAATTTGTCCCAATCAATTGGTAACTGGTACATCGGCTTCCTAAAAATCGGTGGCAGCTTATTAGCAATAAGTTTAATCTTCCTAATCGCCTATTACATTATATAGAATTACCTGGGGTGGACAAAATTATCCGCCCTTTTTATGATATGTTATACTAGTTATCATTACCATGAAACATTATATCCCTAATCATGTTATTTTTCTTACCTTACTTCTGGTAAGCAAAACCCTATCAACCCACCTTCAATTTGGTCTTAATATGCGGTTAAGGTCTTTTTATTACCCAATTAGCACTACCGGGCTTCATAAGCCTAACGCGCCTTAAAACGCAAATAAATCCATTTGGTGGCATGTCTAGAATTATTTATAATCTAGTCAATCTCTTAGAAACATTCACCAAAAGCAGTACAAATTCTAACACAATTATCATTTAGCGTCAACATTCCTCACATATCATAATAAAAACAACCCGCCAAGCCGTGGCGGGTTGTTTCAATAAGTTTCAAATGTCAGCTGAAATTATTCTGCTGCTGTTTTTGAAGCCCATTTGAATGAAGTTGATGCACCAACTTGGTGGTGAACAACGCCTTCAACTGTTGGTTGCTCTAAGTAAGCACCGTAACGTTGGTACAATGGTGCGATACCAGCTTCTTCTAAAATTAAAGACTCAGCTGCGACTAAATCGCTCCAACGTTTATCTAAGTCTTCAGTTTCATCTGATGCAGCTTGGATTAACGCATCGTACTCTTCATTTGAGTAACCAGAATTGTTATTATTTCCATCAGTTACGAATAACTCTAAGTAGTTAATTGGGTCAGCATAGTCAGCGCCCCAACCTCCGATTTGTAAATCGTAGTCTTGACTATTATCAGCTGCTACACGGTTCTTGAACGGAACTGAAACAATTTGTACTTGTAAACCTGGTAGGTTTGTTTGTAATTGCCCTTGGATATATTCAGCTGAACGCTTGGCATTTTCTGTATCATCTACTAATAATTCAAGTGTAATTGAGTCAGTACCTAACTCCTCTAGACCAGCATTGAAAGCTTCTTGTGCTGATTCTACATCATAGTCAACAAATCCTGTACCTTCAGTTGAATCTTCACGGAAGTCAACTTCTGTTGATGGGTTACTTGCTAATCCTTCTGGTACTAAGTAGTCAGCAGGTAGCGAGCCATTTTGTAACACTTGGTCTGCAAATGATTGTTTATCAATCGCTTGTGAGATACCACGACGAATATTTGTATTCGCTAATGGTGTTTCTTCACCGTTACGTTCTTGGTTCATCTTGATATAGAATACTGTCGATTCTGGCGCATTATCCATGTTTGGATCACCTTCACGAGCCGCTACATATTCACCAGATACTGTAGTATAGTCAATCTCACCAGAATCAAATAGGTTTAATGCAGTTGAAGTTTCTTTAAGTACTTGGTATTTAACTGTATCTAACTGAACATTATCTGCATCCCAGTAGTTATCATTTTTCTCTAATGACCAGTTCAAGTTTGTACCATCCCAACCAGATAAGGCAAATGGTCCATTATATAAAACTGTATCTGAGTTAGTTGCGTAATTGTCACCTTGTTCTTCCACGTATGTTTGGTTAAGTGGGTAGAATGGTGCCATTGACAATAAACCTTCCAAATATGGCACAGGTTTCGCATATGTTACTTCTAATGTTTTTTCATCTACAGCAACAGCACCTAACTCTGAAGGTTCCATTTCGCCAGCGATGATTTCAGTTGCATTTTGGATGATACCGTCCGCTAAGTATGAGTATGGCGCTGCTGTATCAGGATCAACTAAACGTTGCCATGCATATACAAAGTCATTAGCTGTTACAGGGTCCCCATTTGACCATGTAGCATCTTCTTTAATTTTGTATGTGTATACAGAACCGTCTTCAGAAATTTCCGGTTCGCCGTCTAATACACCAGCTTCATATTTCCCTTCAGCATTTTGACGGTATAAACCTTCATTAACGTTGTTCATCATATCAAATGAAACTGTATCTGTAACCATTGTCGTATCCATTGTTGGTAATTCAGAAGTTGTCGTCCAGTTCAATACTTGTTCGCTTTCGCCAGAACCATTTGAACCTGAATTGTCACTTCCATTACCACAGGCTGCTAAAACTAAACCTGATAAACCAATCACTGCAAGTGATTTAAATAAACTTTTTCTTTCCATAAGAACATCCTCCATATTTAAGCAAATTGCTTAATTAGATATTTATTACAACATGGAGACAATTTACTAGATTTTGAATACGTTGTCAATCTTTTCTTCTCATTATTTTCATGAAATATTCATAATCCCCTCATAAACAAAGACAACCGTTGAAATTTTATCTACGGTTGTCTTGTCACTTGTTCAATTATTGTATTTTATTCTGCACTAATTAAATTGGCAGTACGTAAGTCAAATTCATTACCTACAGATCTGAAAGTGATACCTTCTAAGTTAGGATTTCTTAATTGTGTTTCTACCTCTTGGTATAACGGAATCCATGCCGCATCTTCTGTTAATACCTCTTGGGCAGCAATAAAGTTTTCCCAACGTGCTACTGGATCATTGGCATTTTCACCTTTAGCAGCAGTAATTTCTGCATCATAAGATTCGTTTGAGTAGTCCCCACGGTTGTATGGGCCATCGGTTTCAAATAATTCAAAGAAGTTGATACCATCTGCAAAGTCAGCTGCCCAACCTGTAATAACTAAATCATAATCACGTGCATCTTCTTGGCTTAGACGGTTTTTCTTAGGTACATTTTGCAATGTTAAAGTGACACCTGGTAAGTTATTTGCAATTTGTCCTTGAATATATTCAGCAGTTGTTTTACTTTTCTCGTCATCATCACCTAATAAGTTCAGTGTTAACGTTTCAACACCTAATTCATCTTGTGCTAATGCCCAAAGTCTAGCTGCTTCTTCTGGATCGTATTTATCTTCAATTGCAACTTCAGAGACAAAATCTTCTTCCGTTTCTGGGTTAAAGATAAAGTTTTCCGGTACAAATGTAGATACAGGGTTTGATCCATCACCGATTACATTAGTTGCCAACTCTTCGTTGTTGATTGCATAGTCGATCGCTTCCCGAAGATTTTTATTTTGGAATACTTCGTTATTATAGTTGAAGGCTACCCAGTAGTTTCTCGCTTTCGCTTGTTGTACAGCGTCTTCATGATTTAGATATTGCTTAGCTAATTCTCCTGTTAATAATGAGTTATCAACGTCACCAGCTTCAAATAAGTTGACGTTTGTCGAAACTTCTTTGATAACTTGAACATCTACTTCATCAATGGCAATTTTATCAGCATTATAGTAGTCTTCATTTTTCACTAACGACCAAGTTAAACCTGTACCATCCCAGTCAGTCATAGTAAATGGACCAGAGAAAACAAGACTTTCTGAATCAGTACCATATGCATCCCCTGCTTCTTCAACGAAAGCTTGGTTTTGTGGATATAATGGCGTGAAAGCTAATAAGTTTTCAATATATGGAATTGGTGTTTCTAAACGAATTTCAATAGTATAATCGTCTAAAGCTTCAACACCTAATTCTTCAACCGCTTGATCACCATTCAAAACACCTTCAGCATTTTCAAATCCTGCTAATAAGTATGAGTATGGTGCCACCGTATCTGGATTAGCTAAACGTTGAATTGCATATACAAAATCGTGAGCTGTAATTTGATCACCATTTGACCAAGTTGCGTCTTCGCGCATTTTGATTGTATAAGTTAATCCATCTTCAGAAACCTCTGGCAATGATTCAGCCAAGGCTGGTTGGATTTCATTTACATCATTTTCCCAATATAAACCCTCTTGAACATGTCCAATATAGTTAGCACTATTCATATCTGTTACTAATACTGAGTCCATTGTAGCAATTTCAGTTGGTGCCACATAATTGACTACCGCACTTGCTTCCCCATTTGCAGCTTCAGTATTCCCACCATTACTACCACAAGCACCTAATAAAGCCGCAGTTGCTAGCGTAACCAAAAAACTTTTCTTTATCTTCATAGAAATCTCCCACCTCTAACATATTTTTAATATAAATATCATTTTATCTCATTATTTTATTATGTCAATGGTATCAAGCTATAATTTTTGTCAGTAAAATCGATCACGCACAAATTTTTAAAATTTTCTGCAACTTTGTATGCGCAATTTTCACTTAAGTTGAAGTTAACGAAGACAAAAAAAGCACAGATACCGAAGTACCTGCGCTAGGATGTTAACTGTCTGAATATTCGAAAGTGTCATAGCGACCTAAATTGGTGCAATAAATTGCCCTAATTTAAGAGAAATTATTTGTTTTCTAAGTTGTAGAAAGCGTTTAGACCTTGGTACTCAGCTAAATCGCCTAATTCATCTTCGATACGTAATAATTGGTTGTATTTCGCCATACGGTCAGTACGTGATAATGAACCAGTTTTGATTTGACCAGCGTTAGTTGCAACAGCGATATCAGAGATTGTTGAATCTTCTGTTTCACCTGAACGGTGAGATACTACAGCTGTGTAGTTAGCACGTTTAGCCATTTCAATAGCGTTGAAAGTTTCAGTTAAAGTACCGATTTGGTTAACTTTAATTAAGATTGAGTTACCAACGTGGTTAGTAATACCGCGTTCTAAAATTTCAGTGTTTGTTACGAATAAGTCGTCACCAACTAATTGTACTTTTTCACCTAATTTTTCAGTTAATAATGCCCAACCGTCCCAGTCATTTTCATCCATACCATCTTCGATAGTAATGATTGGGTATTTAGCAACTAATTCTTCTAAGAATGCTACTTGTTCTTCAGCGTTACGTTTAGCTCCGCCTTCACCTTCGAATTTAGCGTAGTTGTAAACGCCATCTTCAAAGAATTCTGAAGAAGCACAGTCGAAACCTAAGAACATGTCTTCACCTGGTTTGTAACCAGCAGCTTCGATTGCTTGGATAATAGTTTCAACAGCATCTTCTGTACCGTCAAAACGAGGAGCGAATCCACCTTCATCACCAACAGCAGTTTCTAAACCACGGCCAGATAAGATTTTTTTCAATGCGTGGAAAGTTTCAGCACCCCAACGTAAAGCTTCTTTAAATGAAGAAGCACCAGCTGGAATAATCATGAATTCTTGGAAAGCGATTGGTGCATCTGAGTGAGAACCACCGTTTACAATGTTCATCATTGGTGTTGGTAATACTTTAGCGTTGAAACCACCTAAGTAGTTGTATAACGGGATGTTTAATTCATCAGCAGCAGCACGTGCAGCAGCGATTGAAACAGCCAAGATAGCGTTAGCACCTAAGTTACCTTTGTTAGCTGTACCATCTAATTCGATCATAGCAGCGTCAATACCGATTTGATCAGTTACGTCAAGTCCGATAATTGCATCAGCGATAGCGTTGTTCACGTTGTTTACAGCGTTTTGAACACCTTTACCTAAGTAACGTTCTTTGTCTCCGTCACGTAATTCAACGGCTTCATGTTCACCAGTTGAAGCTCCAGAAGGAACGATTCCTCGACCAAAACCTCCAGCTTCAGTGTAAACTTCAGCTTCTACAGTTGGGTTACCACGTGAGTCCAAGACTTCGCGTGCATAAATATCAGTAATTGCAGACATAATTTCTCTCCTTTAAATTCAAAATAATTTTTAAATTTGTTACATTCATATTATACCATACCCACCGATTGGTAGACACGGATATTCATTGTTTAGTGCTTAATTAAAGTTTCACCGGTCATTTCAGCTGGTTGGTCAACGTTCAATAGATCTAACATTGTTGGCGCAACATCGGCTAAACGACCATCAGTGCGTAATTCAATACCTTTTTGAGTGACAATTAATGGCACTGGTACTGTCGTATGCGCTGTATTTGGTGAACCATCTTCATTTAATTCTGTATCCGCGTTTCCGTGGTCAGCAAAGATGATGGCTTTACCGTCTTTAGCTAATAAGGCATCCACAACGCGACCTAAACATTCATCAACAGCCTCAATCGCTTTGATAGTAGGCTCTAACATACCAGAGTGACCTACCATATCTGGGTTAGCGAAGTTTAAGATAATCGCATCTTGACGGTCATTTTCAATCTCATCAACTAATGCATCTGTTACTTCGTAAGCAGACATTTCAGGTTTTAAGTCGTAAGTCGCTACTTTAGGTGAGTTAATCAAAATACGTTTTTCGCCTTCAAACTCGTCATTTGCCCCACCATTCATGAAGAATGTCACGTGAGGGTATTTTTCAGTTTCAGCGATACGTAATTGGTTTAAGCCATTATCTGATAACACTTGGCCAAGAACATTTTTCAATGCGATTGGTTTAAAAGCAATATCAGCTGGAATTGTATCTTTGTATTTAGTCATTGATACAAATTTAACGTTTGTTGGTACATTCCCACGATCGAAGTTATCCCATTCAGTTGCTGTTACAGCGTCTGAAAGTTGGATAGCACGGTCAGGACGGAAGTTAGCGAAAATGATAGCATCATTATCGGCTACTTGGCCTACTGGTTTGCCCTCAGCATCAACAATTACTGTTGGCTCAACGAATTCATCAGTAACGTCTTTAGCGTAGTTAGCATTTACAACTTCATTTGCGTTGTTGCCAGTTTCGCCTTTACCGTTAAAGATAACATCATAAGCTTTTTGTACACGTTCCCAACGGTTATCACGGTCCATTGCATAGTAACGTCCAGAAATTGAAGCGATTTGACCTAAGTTTTCTTCGGCCATTACTTTTTCAAGTGATTCAATATAACCTGGCGCTGCATGTGGATCAACGTCACGTCCATCTAAGAAAGCGTGTAGGTATAATTTTTCAACACCTTTAGCTTTAGCATCTTTAATCAATGCCTCGATATGACGTAAGTGGCTGTGTACCCCACCATCAGATAATAATCCGAAGATGTGTAAAGCTGAATGGTTGTCAGTTACATGAGTATAAGCACCATTTAATGCTTCATTCTCAGCAAATTCACCATCTTCAATAGCTTTATCGATTCGAGTTAGGCTTTGGTATACAATACGGCCAGCACCAATATTTGTATGGCCAACTTCAGAGTTACCCATTTGTCCATCAGGTAACCCAACGTCTAACCCAGAAGCTTTCATTGTAGCATGTGGAAATTCATTCCAGTAACGGTCAAAGTTTGGTTTGTTTGCTTGTGCTACAGCATTACCATATGATTCTTCTCTCCAACCGAATCCATCTAAGATAATAATAGCTACGGGTGATTTAGACATGTGTTATTTACCTCCATTTAATAATGCGATGTAAGAAGTAACATCAAGACTAGCTCCTCCTACGAGCGCACCGTCAACGTCCTCTTTTTCAAGCAATTCAGCAATGTTAGCTGGTTTAACAGAACCACCGTATAAAATACGTGTTTGGTCTGCTGCTTCTTTACCAGCGATTTCAAATAATAAATCGCGGATGTGTGCTGACATATCTTGTGCATCATCAGCAGAAGCTGTTTTACCAGTACCGATTGCCCAGATTGGTTCATAAGCAATTACAGCTTGTGCAACTTGATCAGCAGTTAAACCTTCAAGAGCAGCGCGGATTTGTCCACTAACCCATTCTTTTTCTTGGCCAGCTTCACGAGTTTCTAAAGTTTCACCACAGCAAATGATTGGTGTCATGTTGTGGCTGAAAATGCTTGCTGCTTTTTTACGTACATCTTCATCAGTTTCGCCGAATAATTCACGACGTTCTGAGTGACCGATGATAACGTAAGGTACGCCTAATGCTTCTAAAGCAAGCGGAGAAATTTCGCCTGTGAAAGCACCATCATCTTCAAAGTGAACATTTTGTGCACCAATTTGGATGTCAGTACCTGCTACTTCTTCGATTAATTTTTCAATGTAGATTGCTGGTGGTGCGATTAAAGATTCAGCATCCGTTTGCGGGAAACCTTCTTTAAGTGCAGCAACGAATTCGTGGGCTTCAGTAGCTGTTTTATTCATTTTCCAGTTACCAGCGATTAATGTCTTACGCATATATTAAAAACTCCTTTACGAAAAGTTTTACTCAATTTATTTACGAAAATTATTTGTTCGCGATTGCAGCGATACCAGGTAATTCTTTACCTTCTAAGAATTCTAATGATGCCCCACCACCGGTAGAAATGTGTGAGAATTTGTCAGCTAAACCTAATTGGTAAGCAGCTGCAGCAGAGTCCCCACCACCGATGATAGTTGTAGCATCAGTTAAGTTAGCGATAGCTTCACCAACACCGTTAGTACCTTTTGCGAAACTTGGCATTTCGAATACACCCATTGGGCCATTCCAAACAACAGTTTTCGCGTCTGCAACTTGTGCTGCGTAGTACTCAACAGTCTTAGGACCTACGTCAAGTGATTGCCAGTCAGCTGGAATGCCATCAACATCAACAACATCAGTGTTTGCATCGTTGTCAAAAGCATCAGCTACAACAAAGTCAACTGGTAATACTAAACGGTCGCCTGCGCGTTCAATTAAGTCTTTAGCCAATGGAATTTTGTCTTCTTCAAGTAAAGAGCCACCAACTTCGTAGCCTTGAGCTTTCATGAATGTATAAGCCATACCACCACCGATTAAGACTTTGTCAGCCTTGTTTAGTAACGATTCGATTACTGAAATCTTGTCAGATACTTTCGCACCACCTAAGATTGCAACGAATGGACGTTTTGGTTCGTTAACAGCATCGCCCAAGAATTGAATTTCTTTTTCCATTAAGAAACCGGCAACAGCTTCTGTGTTATTTGAGATACCAACGTTAGAAGCATGTTCACGGTGAGCAGTACCGAATGCGTCATTAACAAATACGTCGCCTAATGAAGCCCAGTATTTACCTAATTCAGGATCGTTCTTGCTTTCTTTCTTACCGTCTACATCTTCGAAACGAGTGTTTTCAAACATTAATACTTCGCCATCTTTAAGGTTAGCGATAGCATCTTCTAATTCTTGACCACGAGTTTGCGCTACGAAAGTAACTTCTTTACCTAATTTTTCAGATAAACGTTCTGCAACTGGGCGTAGAGATTTAGAAGCTTTGTCTTCTTCTGTTTTCACTTTACCAAGGTGAGAGAATAATACTAAACGACCACCTTGCTCAAGAATATACTCAATAGTTGGTAATGCTTGAACGATACGGTTGTCATCAGTAATATTAAGGTCTTTGTCCATTGGAACGTTAAAATCAGCACGTTCTAAAACTACTTTACCTTTTAAATCGATGTCTTTTACAGTTTTCTTAGCCATTAAAATAGCACTCCTTATCTTAAGTTGTTAACCAATAAAAAAGGGCAGGAAGCGCGAAGCTTCCCGCCCAAATTCAACTGATTTTACTTTTAAACAATGAATTATTGTTTAGCAGCAAAGAATTCGATTAAACGTACGAATTGAGAAACGAAACCAGCTTCGTTATCGTACCAAGCAACAGTTTTAACTAATTGGCCATCTTCAGATTCGATAACTTTAGTTTGAGTTGCGTCGAAGATTGAACCAGCTGGAACACCAACGATGTCAGAAGATACGATTTCATCAGTGTTGTATAAGAATGATGGGTTAGCGTATTTTTCCATAGCAGCGTTAACTTCTTCAACTGTAACTTTAGTGTTTAATGTTGAGTAGAACTCAGTCATTGAACCAGTAACGATAGGAATACGGATAGCAGTACCATCAACTTTACCGTTAACTGAAGGAATAACGCGACCTACAGCTTTAGCTGCACCAGTAGATGCTGGAATAGCGTTTTCTGCAGCTGCACGACCGTTACGGTAGTTACCTTTTTTACCGTTAGGTGCATCTTGTAATGATTGTGTAGAAGTGTAAGCATGGATTGTTGACATTAAACCATGTTTGATACCGAATTCTTTTTCTAACACGTTAACTACAGGAGCTAAACAGTTAGTAGTACATGAAGCACCAGAGATGATTTTATCTTCAGCTTCGATGATATCTTCGTTTACACCGTAAACAATTGTTTTAGTTTCAGCATCAGCAGGAGCTGAGATGATAACTTTTTTAGCACCAGCGTTGATGTGTGCTTGAGATTTTTCTTTTGTAGCGTAGAAACCAGTACATTCTAGAACGATATCAACACCTAAGTCACCCCAAGGTAAATCGTTTGCGTCACGTTCAGAGTATACAGTGATTTCTTTACCATCGATTGAAATACCATTTTCAGTAGTTTCGATATCGTGGTTAAAAGTACCGTGAGCTGTATCATATTTTAATAGGTAAGCTAAGAATTCGTTGTCTGTTAAATCGTTGATTGCCACGATTTCTACATTTGATTCATTTTCTTCCCAGATACGACGTAAAGTTAAACGACCGATACGACCAAAACCGTTAATTGCTAATTTAATTGCCATACTACAAAATTCCTCCTTAATGGAATACAAAATTATTTTAATGGGATTCCCCATTTAAAACCATATTTGAGGCACCTTGATCAGTTATAATGACTAACTGTTTAGGTGCGAGTTTCGCAAAAGCCTGTATTGCTTCTGCTTTTACACTGCCTCCAGCAATCAGAATTGGCAAATCAATATCTGCCAAGTCTTCAAGCTGAAGACCGATTCTAGGGATTCAATGGACTATGTTTCCTTCTTTATCAAAGAAACACCCGAACACTTCCCCTACAGCGTGGTTACTCTTAATCTTAGATGAACTTTCTAAATCAAGTCCCCTACGCCTTGCCATTATTTTAGCATTACCAACACTAAAAAGTAAAATGTTAGCCTCTTTTAACCGCTTTAAAGTTGATTGAATCACAGGATCATTCATTAAAGCCATATTTGCCACCTCAGATAAATTCTCAGGAGCATATAAGGAAATATTATGACCGTATAACTTTTGCGCTAGAATATCGCTAATTGTGTTGGCTTGGGTTGCTGAAGCATCTCCGATCCCACCCCTGGCTGCGACAACAGTAAAGTGTCTGTCAGCAGAAGGTGCTAATTGAACATGTTCACTCACCTCTAGCATAGTTGAACCACCAGTAACAGCAATCGTATGATTCCCCGCTGGTAAATTCGTGTCTAAGTATTTTGAAACTTGTAGACCCATTTCAAACAGAATATGTTGATCTTGGTCGATATCTCCTGAAACAATTCGAGCATCTGCTATGTTGAGCACATCAGCCAAATATTTTTCTTGTAGGTGAATTTTATTTGTATCACGCCACAAGTCTTGACCTGTAGCAATTGCTCGTTCCCCTTTTGGCGTAATTGTCATACCTGCGGGAGAAGAATCAATGAGACCTTGTTGTTTCAAAACATCTGTAATTGTACGTAGCGGTCGTTCGGTAATTCCTAACTTTTCAGCTAGTCCCTTCCGACCAATCGGACCATCTTTGAAAATCCGCTGTAATACACTAATTCTCTCAAAATAGGTCTTCTGAACTTCCGGCACTACTTCAGTAATACTTTTAAATAATTCGTCCATAGTCCCCACTTTCCTAGTACAAAAACGTTGAGTGCAAAAACACTTGGACTTTTATTGTCCAGCGCGTCTTTTTTTGACCACCCTCCGGTAAAAAAATTTGATCCCTTCGAATCATATCTCTCTACAAAAGTAATCATACCAATAAATTTATCCGCTTGCAAGCTTTTAAGCCCACTTTTCTTCTATACGCCATGACAGCTATTACGCCCTACAAAGAATATATATTTAAGGACATTTCCACGGGCTATATCGAACGCCTTAAAGAAAAAGAAGCAGGTTTTACCCCACTTCTCTAGACTTAAAATTGGTTAACTATTTTTCTAATTCATCGTTTTTAGTCATGATTTGATCTAATAAACCATATTCTAAAGCTTCTTCTGCAGTTAACCAGTTGTCACGGTCGGTATCGCGTTCGATCACTTCTACAGGTTGACCAGTCATTTCAGAGTATAGACGGTTCATTTTTTCTTTTGTTTTCAAGATGTGACGTGCAGCAATTTCAATTTCAGTTGCTTGTCCTTGAGCACCACCTAATGGTTGGTGGATTAAGATTTCAGCATTTGGTAAAGCAAAACGTTTACCTTTAGTTCCGGCGGCCGCAATAAATGACCCCATTGATGCAGCCATACCCATTACAATTGTTTGTACATCTGCATGTACGAATTGCATAGTATCATAGATTGCCATACCTGAAGTGATAGAACCACCTGGTGAATTAATGTATAGGTAGATATCTTTATCTGGATCTTGTGCATCTAAGAATAATAATTGGGCAATGATTGAGTTGGCTAAATCGTCATTGAATTCCCCGCTCAACATAATAATACGGTCTTTTAATAAACGAGAGTAAATATCATAAGCACGTTCACCGCGAGAAGATTGTTCAATAACTGTTGGTACTAAATTCATTTAAATGTCCTCCTTTTAAACTTGTATATTGGTATTATACCTTTATGGTCAAAATTGGTCAACAAATATAACTTTTTTGATTTGCCTTATCATTTTAGCATAGAAGGTTCATTCTGCCCAATAGCTGGCCTTCATGACTTGAAAACGAGACATTTTCTCTAGTTAATACCTAAGACATTATCAATTGTTAAGAATAATTGATGCCACCAGATTCCTATAAACGCTTGAATTTGACTAAAAACTAGGCTATAATAATCCTGTTATTGTTTTTTAAGCAAAATATACAAAAATTTGCGCCCGTAGTGTAATGGATATCACATAAGATTCCGGTTCTTATGATGGGGGTTCGATTCCCTCCGGGCGCATTCAAATAAAAAAATTATTAGGTTGTTGCTATTTATGAGTTACAGCTTTTTTTTTACCCTTAAACTATAGAATTCTTTAATTTCCCTTCTTTAGTGTTCATGTTTATATAGCTTAACATTGCACGTATTAATCCTTTGAAAATTCATAAAAATGTTTTATATTTAAAAAACGAAGATTACTTCGTCAGTTAAGGGGAGAGATTAACCATGTCAGTTACAACAACTATATTAACTCTTTTAGTCGCTTTAGAATTCTTTTATATCATGTATATACAAACTATTACTACCACGTCAGCCCAAACAAGTAGAATATTTAATATGGAAAGAGATGAGTTGAAAGGAAGTTCATTGAATACCTTATTTAAAAATATGGGAATATATAATGGTCTCATTGGTTTAGGGCTATTATATGCATTATTTTTCAGTAGCGCTTCTATTGAGATTGTTCGTATGATATTTGTCTACATTATTTTAGTGGCCACATATGGTAGCTTCACTAGTAGTAAAAAAATTATATTGACACAAGGTGGACTATCTATTTTAGCCTTATTCTCAACCTTTCTATAATAGAATGCACAGAGTAATACACGTTAGATAATCATTTGAATCCTAGTTTAACTCTCTATTTTTTAACGCATTATTCGTAAACAAATAATTAGGTGGTTTTTGTATTATTAGAACGATGAAACTTAACTAAACAAACCAATACTCTTTAATATCGATCTTGAAAAAAATAATAAACAAAAAATCGGGAGCTCTCCCGATTTTTTTGTTTATTGTATTTGAATTTAAACTAGAAGAATGTGTTTGTCACGCCGTCACCTGAAGCACGGAATGATTCAGCTGATGTAGTTACACCGTTAGTTAATACATCGTTAACAGCTTGGTAAGTTTGTTCTGATACTGTAGCGCTAGCTGCCATACCGTTTGAAACAACTTCAAATTGACCAGATGCGTTAACTACTGCTGAAAATGAAGTACCACCCCAGTTACCTGAGTTTGCACGGTTAAGGATTACAGAGAATACTGCTGCTTTTTCAGAGTAGCTTGGACCTGCTTCAGTTTCTACTACTTGTAATACTTGGTAAGGGATTTCTTCTGCTGCTGAGTAGGAAGAAGTTGAAGATGTTTCTTCAGTTGTTTCTTCTGCTTCATATGAAGTTGCTTGTACAGTTGCTGTTTCTTCTTCAGCTTCGTATGCAACTGGTTCTACAGTTGTTTCTTCTGCTACTTCTTCAGTTTCAGTTTTTTCAACTGTTTCTTCTTCTACTTTGTAAGTTTCTTTTTTCTTGTTAGCATCTTCAACAACAACTTCGTCTACTTCACCTTCGTCATTTTTAGTGAATGAGATAGAGTTAGATGGGAAGATTAAATCAGCATTTTCAATTTCGTTGATTTGTACTAATGTGTTCACATCAACACCAACTGCGTTAGCGATCACAGATAAAGTGTCACCGTAGACTACAGTATATTCAGATGTTGATTCATCAATTGCTTCCATATCAGCTGAAACTTCTTCAACGCTTCGCGCTGTCCATTCCGCTGCTTTTGCTTCTTCAGTGTTAAATCCTGCTGTCGCAAATAATGCTGACAATGCAAATGTTGTTCCTAAAATTGTTTTGTTAAATTTCATGTTAAGTAAAACTCCTTATTTGTTTAGCTGTTGCTTAGCTGTTTATTTAGCCACTGTTTCGACTACACGCAATATACTACACGGTATGGATTCAAAAGAAAACCCTATAACCCTATTCGTTAAGGGGCTTTAAATGGACTGAAATGTTTTGTAATTTTTAATATTTTCATCTCAATTGTTACAATTCAACGTTTTCCCAGTATGACAACATTTACAGCACTTTCATCAATTCTTGCATATTTTAATAAGTTATATTTATGACATTGTATGTAACAATTATTTTTTGAAAAATAGGTATATTTCACCACGCTAAAGGTCTATATATCAGCATTTTCGCACCACATTTCGAAGATTTATTCTAAAAATCAACCTCACAAACAACAAAAAAGGCCCCAAGAATTACAGCATACTTGCTATAATTCCCGGGGCCTTTCTACTTATTAATCGACTAACTTATCTGACTCAGCGTCAGACATGCTATCAAAATCGTCTTTTTTGTTTAATTGTGCTAACAATTGGTCGATATGGTTACCATATTCAATTGAACGGTCACGTTCAAAGAATATTTCTGGTGTTTTATAGATGTTTAGGCGTTTACCAATTTCAGAACGAACTAAACCACTAGATTTTTCCAAACCTTTTTGCGCTTTTTCACGTTCACTGGCTAATTCACTCAATGTAGTGTAGAAAATAGTTGCTTGCTGTAAGTCACCAGTAACTTCTACATCAGTAATTGTAACACCTTCAACGCGGGGGTCTTTAACAGTTTTTCTCAATATATCATTAACATCGCGAAGGATCTCTTGACTTACACGTTCAGCTCTAAATTTTGCCATTGTGTATCACCTCTATTTTTTCTTCACTTCAACCATACGATATGCTTCAATTTCGTCATCTACTTTGATATCGTTGTAGTTTTCAATTGTAAGACCTAGTTCAAATCCACGAGATACTTCTTTCACATCATCTTTAAAGCGACGTAACGAACCTAATTGACCATCATAGATGACAATTGAATCACGGATGATACGAACTTGTGAATTACGGTAGATTGTACCATCTAATACGTAACCACCAACAATTGTTCCTACTTTAGATACATTGTAAGTTTCACGAACTTGTACAGTACCAGTTACTTCTTCAACGAATTCAGGGTCTAACATACCTGTCATCGCTGATTCTACGTCATTAATTGCATCGTAAATGATGTTGTATAGACGTACTTCTACTTCATCTGCATCTGCTTGTAATTTAGCCTGTGGTGTAGGTCGAACGTTAAAACCAATGATTAAGGCTTGTGATGCTTGACCTAAAGTAATATCACTCTCGTTGATTGCACCAACTGCTTGGTGAACGATATTTACTTTAACACCTTCAACTTCGATTTTTTTCAAGCTTCCAGCTAAGGCTTCAACAGAACCTTGAACGTCCCCTTTGATAATGACATTAACTGATTTCAATTCGCCTTCTTGTAGCGTTTCGAATAAGTTGTCTAAGGTTACAGCATGATTTGCTTGACGACGTTCTTGTAAGGCACGGCTCGCACGCTCTTCACCAACAGCACGGGCTGTTTTTTCGTCATCAAAGGCTACAAAGCGGTCACCAGCTTGTGGTGATTCTTGTAAACCAGTGATTTCAACTGGTGTTGATGGGCCAGCTTGCTTGATACGGCGACCAGTATCATTAGTCATTACACGGACACGTCCATGTGTATCACCAACAACAATTGGATCCCCAACACGCAATGTCCCTTCTTGAACTAATAATGTCGCAATAGCACCTTTAGATGGGTCAAGACGCGCTTCGATTACAGACCCTAAAGCTAAACGGTTTGGTACAGCTTTATATTCTTCTACGTCTGAAACTAATAAAATCATTTCTAGTAAGTCACTTACATTTTGACCAAATTTAGCTGAGATATTTACGAAGATTGTGTCCCCGCCCCACTCTTCAGAAATTAGGCCATATTCAGTTAACTCTTGCATTACTCGATCAGGATTAGCTGTTGGTTTATCGATTTTGTTTACTGCAACGATAATTGGTACACCCGCTGCTTTGGCATGGTTAATCGCCTCAACGGTTTGTGGCATTACACCATCATCAGCTGCTACTACAAGGATAACGATATCCGTTACATCAGCACCACGCGCACGCATTGTCGTGAAGGCCGCATGTCCTGGTGTATCTAGGAAAGTAATTAAACGGTCATTTTCACGTACTTGGTAGGCACCGATATGTTGTGTGATACCGCCCGCTTCGCCGTCTACAACTTGAGCGTTACGTAAGTAGTCAAGTAAAGTTGTTTTACCATGGTCAACGTGCCCCATGATGGTTACAACTGCTGGACGAGTTTCTAAATCTTTCTCGTCTGCATTCTTAGCTTCTTCAAAGTAATGTTCAAAGTCTGCTTGGTCAACAATAACTTTCTCTTCAGCCTTTACACCATATTCTTCAAGAATTAACTCGATAGCATCTTTATCTAACGCTTGGTTTTGTGTAGCTGGCACACCCATCAAGAATAGTTTTTTGATAATCTCAGCTGGCTCACGGTGAATTTTTTTAGCAATATCCGCTACAGTCATACCTTCAGTATATTCCACTTTTTCTGGAAGTGGCTTATTCTTTCTTGGTGGTACTGGGTTGCCTTGAGGGCGGTTTTGGTCATTGTTAAAACGACCTTTTTTCCCTTTTTTGCCTTTACCTTTAAATCCGCCGTTTTTGTTATTGCTATTATTTTTAAAATTATTTTTTTGATTATTCATATTTTTATTCTCTTTTGCTGGGTTATTGCGATTTTGCGACTTGTTTTGGTGCTGGTTTTGCTTAGCGTTTGCTTTAGCAGGTTCTGATTTAGCTGAACCTTTTCCTGCAGGCTTATTTTCAGCTTTCTTAGTTGGTTGACTTTCAGCTGCTTTCGCTGGCTGATTGTTGTTGTCTTCCTTACCTGCTGATTTATTTGCAAAGCTACTTTTTAGCTTGTTTACTTCGTCATCAGTCATTGATGCCATATGGCTTGAATATTTAAAACCTGCTTTTTCTGCAGCATTCAATAACTCTTTACTTGATATGCCAATTTCCTTAGCAACTTCGTAGACACGTTTTTTTGACATGTCATCACCTTCCTTATTCTACTAATCTCTCATACTTTTTACTCTCCTATTTGATGTAAAAATATACGTAAAAATCTAAATTATTTTTTAAAGCTTTTCACAAACCCGCGGTCTAAGAGGGCGACTATCGACCTCTTTTTACCTAAAGCAATTGAAATTTCTTCAGTTGTAAACATCTGAACATATTCCACTTCATAAAAAGCACATTTATTCTCTATGTTCTTTTTTGTTTGTTCGCTGACATCAGTAGCCATGACCACTAAAACAGCCGTCTCTTGCTGAATAGTTTTCATGACAGTTTCAGTACCTGAAACGAGTTTACTCGCTGCTTGCGCCAAACCTAACAAATTCAACTTATTATTGTTCATTTTCAAAAAGCTCTTTTCTGGCTTTTTGATGGGCAACATAAGCTTTCAATTCACTATAAAAATCATCCGAAATGGATACATTTAAGTGTCTATCTAGCATGTGTTTATCCCAAGCCTTCTGTACAACTTCAGGATCGAGGGATACATATGCGCCGCGCCCATTTTTCTTACCTGTCGGGTCAATTTCAACAACCCCTTCAGGATTACGAACAATTCTAATTAATTCTTTTTTAGGAAACATTTCATTTGTCACAACACATTTTCGCATAGGAATTTTTCGTTGTTTCATGTTTGATCCCACCTAATCTTAGCCTTCTTCGTTTAAACGCTCTTGTTGGTCTAAATCTTCTTCGCCAATTAAAGGTTCATCACCAATAATGTCGTTGTCTTCGCCTTCAATATCATCAATCTGATCTTCAATTGCTTCTGGACCAACATTACCTTCTTCAAGGTCATCAATAGCTAATAAATCTTCTTCATCAATTGAAGATGATCCTTCTGTCACTGCTTCGTAATCTTCAACAGTTTCAATATCTTCAGCTAAAATTGGATCAACGTCTTCGTCGACTAATTCTTTCTCAGCAAAACGTTCTGCGTACTCATCTGTTTGTACATAGGCTTCAAAGTCAGCTTCAGATTTGATATCAATCTTGTGGTTTGTTAATTTAGCCGCTAAACGTGCATTTTGACCACGTTTACCAATCGCTAGTGATAAGTGGTTTTCTGGTACTACTACCACACAAGATGTTTCACCTGGTACAAAGTGTACAGATAGTACATCCGCTGGATTCAAGGCATTTGAAATAAATGTTGCCATATCGTCTGACCATTGAACGATATCCATATTTTCACCTTTTAATTCGTCTACAATACGTTGTACACGCGAACCACGAGGTCCAACACAAGTACCTACTGCATCAATATTCGCGTCGTTTGATACAACCGCTACTTTAGAACGATCACCAGCTTCACGGGCGATGGCTTTAATTTCAACAGTACCGTCGAAAATCTCAGGTACTTCTTGTTCAAATAGACGTTTCAATAGACTTGGGTGGCTACGAGAGACATAGACTTGTGGCCCTTTAGTCGTATTTTCAACACGTTCTACGTAAACTTGTACACGCTCGTGTGGTTGGAAGGTTTCATTAGGAATTTGACCTTCTGGTGGGATAACGGCTTCGATTTTACCTAAGCTAACGTAAACATAACGACGGTCTTGGCGTTCGACTATACCAGTTAAAATATCATCCTCATAATCAATGTATTCGTTGTAGATAATTGAACGTTCAGCTTCACGAACTCGTTGCATGATCACTTGTTTTGCAGTTTGTGCAGCAATTCGACCGAAATCTTTAGGCGTAACTTCAAATTTAATCTTGTCGCCAATTTCATATGCACTGTTTAAGTGATGAGCATCTTCAAGCGATACTTCAAGTTGTGAGTCCATCACCAGATCAACAACTTCTTTCACTGCGAATACTTTTATACTACCTTTTTTTACGTCAAAGTTTACTTCGACATTTTGCGCTTGCTGGTAGTTACGTTTGTAAGCTGAAACTAAAGCAGCTTCTAAAGCTTCCAAAATAACTTCTTGTGAAATGCCCTTTTCATCTTCAAGCGCTTCGAAGGCTCTTAACATTTCTTTACTCATCTAAATTCCCTCTTTCAAAAATGATAAATTTTAAAATTCAATGGCCAATCTGATTAACGATACATTTGATTTTTCTACAGTGACTGCCACTTTACGTGTTTTGTCTTTTGTTTCAACTTCATATGCATCATCTGATACAGAAAGTAGACGGCCTTGAATATTTTTTTGACCATCAATGGCTTGATAGAATGACAAGAATACCCATTCACCGATCGCAGCTTGCACATCGTCATCATTTTTCAATGGACGTTCTGCACCTGGAGAAGATACTTCAAGGTAATAAGCTTGTGGAATTGGGTCTGTTTCTAATTGATCAACAGCTTCAGAAATATGTTCACTAACTGTGACACAATCCTCTATTGCGATGCCACCACCTGGTTTATCCACGTAAATTCTTAGGAACCAAGATTTCCCTTCTTTAACGAATTCGATATCAAACAATATAAAACCTAAGTCTTCAATTATTGGTTGAACGATTTCTTGCATTTGGTCTGTTACTTTAGCCATATTTCCCCTCGCTTTTCTTACTTTCACCTTATTACCATGAAAAAAGTGAGCGTCACCGCTCACTCCACCACTGTCTTCTTTCTACTTAGACAGTATAACATATACGAGTTTGTTAAGCAATAATTGTTGCTACTAAGCGATTTTTACAGATTTTGTACTAAACCTGTTACTTGGTTTACTGGAATTGAAAAAACGACCCCACTACCAGGTTTATCTAATCCCATGGCAGTATGTATGTTTTCAGAAACCGATTTTACCTTTTCAGACTCAACAACTAAAAGAACGATTTCTTTTTCAGGTTGAATTTCAATATTGAATAGTTTAGAGATTTCAGTTGTCCCTGTTCCACGACCGTGAAGAATGGTTGCACCTTTAGCGCCTTCTTTACGGGCAGCTGCAACAACATCATCACCTGAATCGCGGTCGACAATTGATACTAATAGTTGATACTCACTCATATTTTCACCTTTTTCTTCAAATGCCCGATTAAATAAACGACTACCACAAACGCTTGATGTATCTGCTGAGAACAGGATACCCAAGCCTTTCTTGTCTAATTTCATTTTCTCAGTAATTTTTTCGTGAATGTCACTTTCGAATTCCTTAGGTGCTAATGTAATCATCAATTCTTTCTTAGATTCATCAAGTCCCATTAAGTTAAGGAATTTATTTGGAATAGTGCCTTCACAAAGGACTAAGGTGCCACCACCGGTTCCATGCTCTTTGGCAGTTTTAAGTACTTTCTGCCCAAAACCATGGTTTACAATAGCGAAAAACGCCACTGATTCTACAGTCATCAATTAACCCCCTTGTTCGCTGTTTTCTTATCTTTAACACGTAGTTTATAAATTAAGCCTAGAATTTGAACCATTAACACCGGTGTCATTGCCACCATTGCGATGATACCAAATCCATCTATTAAGACATCTGCTTGTGGCAATGTAGCCGCTACACCTTGTGCAAAGGCCAAAATGAAAGTTGCCGTCATTGGACCAGATGCTACCCCACCAGCATCGAAGGCGATACCTGTAAACAGGTTGGGTACGTAAAAGCTTAATAATATTGATAAGCCAAATCCTGGCAATAGGAAGTGCCACAATTCAACGCCTGGTACCATAATACGAAGCATTGACATCATTACGGCTAACCCTACACCAATCGACAAGGAGAATAATAACAACTTATTAGGGATATGTCCACCTGTTACGTCTTCAACCTGGTCCCCAAGTACGTGTACAGCTGGTTCAGCTAATACAACAACTAGCCCCATCACAAGACCAATCCATGGTAGTAAGGCTTCGTGGTTAGTGGCTAATTCAGTCGCTAAGTAACGACCCATATCCATAAATCCTTGGTTAACCCCGATTAAGAAGAAAGTTAAACCAATCAAGACATAGACAACCCCAATAGCAATACGGCGTAATTCACCTTTATTGATTCTTCTATAAAAATAAATCACAATCGCGAATAGGATTAAAATTGGAATAAGTGAAACTACTGATTCTTGAACAGTATGACCAATATTTGCGATGAACGGACGGATAATCCCTTCAGTATATTGGTAAGCTTCATCAGAATTTTGGAAAGATGAACTTTGAACTAGTGACATAATCATCACGGCTAAGATTGGTCCTGTTGACATGGCACCTACTAAACCAAAGGAATCATCTTCAGCCCCTTTACCACCTTTTTTGGAGGAAACACTGGTACCTAAGGCCAATACAAATGGTGTAGTTAAGGCACCTGTTGTTGCACCAGAGGCGTCAAATGACATCGCTAGGAAGGTAGAGTCTGCGAAAATTGATAATAAGGTGATGACCGCATAAACGGCTAGGAAGAACCACTTCAAGGCGACATCTTTCATTACCCGGTAAACAGCAAGGGCGATCATAACCCCCACACCTATTGATACAACGACAACAATGGTTTGTGACCCTAAAACGCCACCCGTTGCATCAGAAATTTGCTGGCCCAAAATTAATAGGTCTGGTTCGGCTACGGTAATCGAAAACCCTATAAAGAATGATAATAATAGTACGATTAAATGGGAACTTGATCGAATAATCGAATCACCTAAATAATTCCCAATTGGCGTCATACCAATATCTACCCCGAATAGGAAAATGGTCAGTCCTAGTGTTAATAGGATTGAACCAATTGCAAATCTCGCCATCATATCTCCTGGCACATCAACCAGGGTAAATGCTAGCGCGAATACAAAGACGACGATAGGTAAGACAGAAGATATCACTTCTTTAAACTTATCTAGCAATAACTGCATAGAATTCCTCCTTTTAAATAATCAATATAAATTGAAAAAAGCAACAAATAAACATAACACTGGCGTGTGATTTGTTGCGAGTATTGCGGTTAAGCGAACGGATTCACTTAAAAATGATGCATACAATATTATGTTAACATAACCTGATAGATACAACAAAAAATAATGCTCAAAAAAATAGGATTACCTTTCAAGATGATAGGTAATCCTGTTTTGCGCTTTTAAAAATCAAATAGTGATAATTGGTTTTGGTCTGGTAAACCATCTAATACATGATTCTCGGTCATGTATTCAATCAATGATTTAGACACTTTACCACGAGTTTGTAAGTCTTCTTTGGATAAGAACGGTGATTCCTCACGTGCTGCAACAATAGATTTGGCCACGTTTGTACCCAAACCGTCAATGGCTCTAAAAGGTGCAATCAAAGTATTGTCCTCTTCAATAATAAATTCAGTTGCATGAGATTTATTGATATCAACCATTTTTAAGGTAAAGCCACGTTCCCACATCTCGTTTACAATCTCAAGGACTGTTAACAATTGTTTTTCTTTAGTCGAAGCTTCCATTCCTTTGGCATTGATTTCGTTAATTTTGGCCTTAGTCGATTCTTTCCCGTTCGACATGGATACAAGGTCAAAGTCACTCGCCCGTACTGATAAGTAAGCACAGTAGTACCAAATTGGATGTTTCACTTTAAACCAAGCTACCCGCATGGCATTCAATACATAGGCAGCGGCATGGGCTTTCGGGAACATGTATTTGATTTTTTCACATGAATCCATATACCATTCCGGCACGTCGTATTCACGCATGATGGCCTTGTGTTCGTCAGATAACCCCTTGCCTTTACGAACTTTCTCCATTATTTGGAAGGCGTCTGATTCAGGTAGACCACGATGGATTAAGTAAACCATGATATCATCACGACAACCGATCACTTCACTTAGCGGTAGCCCTTTTTCACGGACAAGTACTTCGGCATTACCTAGCCAAACGTCTGTACCATGCGATAATCCGGAGATTTGCAGTAGTTCGGCGAAGGTTGAAGGTTTGGTTGCTTCAAGCATTTGTCGGGTAAATCGGGTCCCAAACTCGGGAATGCCTAATGTACCAGTGTTGGAATAGATTTGTTCTTTGGTAACACCTAAGACTTCTGTCCCATTGAATAATTCATATACTTCTGGATCATCGATTGGAATTTCGGTTGGATTGATGCCGGATAAATCCTGTAATTTACGAATCATGGTCGGGTCATCGTGCCCAAGGATATCTAATTTCAAGACGTTATCATGGATGGAATGGAAATCAAAGTGGGTCGTCTTCCATTCAGATTCCACGTCGTCAGCCGGGAATTGAATTGGGGTAAAGTCATATACATCCATATTTTCAGGGATAACAATGATTCCCCCTGGATGCTGACCGGTTGTCCGTTTAACGCCTGTTGCACCCTTGGCTAAGAATTCTTTCTCAGTCTTACGAAGATTTAAATTCTTATCTTGGTCGTAACCTAGTACATACCCGAAGGCTGTTTTATCCGCGACTGTACCAATTGTTCCCGCCCGGAAAACGTGGTCGTCACCGAAAAGGACTTTAGTGTAGGCATGGGCGCGGGCTTGGTATTCTCCAGAGAAGTTCAAATCGATATCAGGTACCTTGTCCCCTTTAAATCCTAAGAAGGTTTCAAATGGAATATCTTGTCCGTCTTTATCCAAGTTAGTCCCACATTCAGGACAAGGTTTATCTGGCAAGTCGAACCCAGACCCCACCGATCCATCAGTAAAGAAATGACTATAGTGGCAATTCGGGCAAACATAATGCGGCGCCAGCGGATTTACTTCCGTAATCCCTGACATAGTCGCTACAAATGAGGATCCTACTGACCCACGGGAACCAACGATATAGCCGTCGTCATTCGATTTCTTCACCAATTTTTGTGAAATCAGGTAAATAACCGAGAATCCATTGGAGATAATAGATTTCAATTCTTTATCTAAGCGAGCCTCTACGATTTCTGGTAGTTCTTTACCGTAGATTTCATGGGCTTTTTCAAATGACATATCTGTCAGTTCTTGTTCCGCCCCTTCAATTGTTGGTGTATACAATTTGTCTTTCAAAGGTTCCACAAACTCAATGCTGTCTGCAATGGCATTGGAATTTTCAACGACAATTTGGTATGCCGTTTCCTCGCCTAGGAAAGCAAACTCTCGCAACATTTCTTCAGTTGAACGGAAATGAGCTTCTGGGAAGTTTTTGGTCCGGTTAGATTTGATCGAATTAATTAAAATTTCCCGATACAATTTATCCTCTTCATTTAGGTAATGGACATCTCCTGTTGCAACAACAGGTTTGTTGACCGATTCCCCAATTTCAAGCATATCTTTCATGATTTTTTCAAGCGTTTCTTCATCTTGAATCAATTCATCTAAGATCAAAGGTTTGTAAACTGCCTTTGGTTGGAGTTCCAAGTAGTCGTAGAAGCCAGCTTTTTGCTCTGCTTCAACCTTCCCTTTTTGCATTAAAGCTTCAAATACTTCACCGCCTGCACAGGCTGAACCGACTAGCAAGTTTTCTCGGTGACTAGATAAGAGTGACCGCGGAATTCGAGGTACTCGGTAATAATAGTCGATATTTGACGCAGATACCAATTTGAATAGGTCTTTTAACCCTGTTTGGTTTTTAGCCAGCAAAATGGCGTGGAATGGTCGACCTTGCTTGTAGGCGTCCCCTTTACCGACATCTTTGTTCAACTCATCATGGTAGAAAATCTCATGGTCAGTGGCTGCTTCTTTGATAAAAATCCAGGCTAAGGCACCTGTGGTTTCCGCATCATATACAGCCCGGTGATGCTGCTCTAGGGCCACATTATAGCGTTTGGCCAAGGTATTCAAACGATGCGATTTCAGGTTTGGATGCAAGAACCGAGACATTTCTAAGGTATCGATTACGGCGTTATGGGACTTGTCAAAACCATGTCGGTTGTAAGCTGTATCAATAAAGCCCATATCAAAGCTGGCATTGTGGGCCACTAAAATAGCGTCCCCAACCCATTCTCTAAAGTCCGTAATCACTTCTTTTTCAGTCCGGGTATTGGCTAACATGGCGTCAGTAATCCCGGTTAAATCAATAATAGTAGCCGAAAGTGGTCGTCCTGGATTAATAAACTCCTCAAAAGTATCAATCACATTACCGTTCTGCATTTTAACGGCCGCTAATTCGATAATGTTATCGTAAATAGCTGATAATCCAGTAGTCTCCACATCGAATACGACATAGGTTGCTTCTTTTAATTCGATATGGTCCGGATTGTAGGCGATAGGGACGCCATCATCCACGATATTGGCTTCAACACCGTAAATCATTTTCAAACCAGTGGATTTAGCCGCCCCTGATGCTTCTGGATAAGCTTGCAGGGTTGCATGGTCAGTGACCGCAATAGCTGTATGTCCCCAATCTTTAGCTTGGTTGGTGAAATCGGAAATTGAATTAGTCGCATCCAACATGGACATATTGGTGTGAACGTGTAATTCAACCCGCTTCTTGTCAGCATTATCTTGGCGTTTAGCCTTGGTAATTTGCTCCAAGTCGCGAACATTTAGGACTAGGTCACGGGCAAAACGGTCATCCATTTGCAAATCACCGCGAACTCGCAACCACATACCCTTGCGGATGGCGTCAAAAATGGCGATATCTTCATCCGTTCTAGAAAACATTTGAATTAAGAATGCTGAGCTATAATCCGAAATTTTGGCATTTAAAATGCGACGGCCGGTTTTTAATATTTTAACTTCAACATCGAAGACTACACCTTCCATGGATACAAACCGTTGTTCTTCAACGTAAGTATTCATGGCTCTTAATTTGTCGTCAACGGGGATATGTTTGCCTAATTGAATTTTGTCCACTTTAATTGCTTGACCATTATTGCCAGCAACAGCCATTTCTTTTTGTTTTTCAGCTGCTTTTTTGGCCATTTCCTGTTGTTGCTCAGCTAATTCATTAGCCCGCTCTACAAAGACATCACGCCGGTCTTTGGCCGTTTCATCATCGATAATAATTTCAAACGGCACCTTAGGAAATCCGACCATTTGATAATTTTGTTTGATAACTTCAAGGTAGTTTTCTTGAATGAGTTGTTTTAATGGTTGATTGTCCACGCGAATATAGTAGCGGTTATTTTCAAATGAGGGTAATTGCCCTTGGAAAGTGGCTTTAGCAATCCCGTTTGAAATACCAGACCGGTTAACTATGATTGGCCAGTAGTCTAGGACAGCTTGATTTGCTGGTTGGCTTTGGTCAGCAACCTCAATTGAAAAGTCCACTGCCCCAACATGGTCGAAACCCTTTTTCAAGTGTTCTTCAAAGGTTAAGAAAGTCGCGGCATCTATACGTGTTGGTAAGCCAATTTTAAATTGCCACAACCGTGATTTGGTATGGACCACGACATTTTCTAACCAACCATTTTGGATAGCCGTGTTTTCATCGTTCCAATGAATTTGTCCTAATAAGGCCTGAAATAAGGCTTCTTTAGATTCTGACATAGACTCAATTCCTTTCCTGTTTAATAACAAAAGGCCATCACTATGGCCTTCTGACTTACTGTTTTTAATTGTATTGATGCAATAGATTAATTAGCCAAACATGCGCATAATATCGTTCCAAGTAACTGCAATCATTAGGACAATGACTAGAACAGCACCTACGATATTGATCATACCTTCTGTTTTAGCTTGTAGTGGCTTACCTCGGACCAATTCGACCAGGTTCAAGACTATTTTACCACCGTCTAAAGCTGGTACGGGTAGTAAATTGACAATTCCCAAGTTAATACTTAAAGAAGCTAGCCAAGAAATAATACCTGTCATCCCAAAGGAAACGACTTGCGAGGTAGTTTGGTACATGTAAACTGGCCCACCAAAGTTGTTGATATCAAAGCCAGTTTTAAACATACCCCCAATTATAGAGAAAATACCTGTAATCATGGTCCAAGCGCTTGTAAAACCAAAGGTGATTTTGGCCATAAATGACGTATCTTGCGCTCGTTGGGCCCCAATTACCCCAACTGTTTCACCTGATTCTGTCTCTGTTGCTTGTGGTGTCACCGAAATTTCTTGGTCTTGACCATCACGGTTGATGGTAAAAGTAAGTGATTGGTCTGGGTTTGATTGTATAATGGCTTGCATATCGTCAAATGATTCGACCGCTTGATCGTCGATTGACACGATTTGGTCACCGGCCTCTAGTCCTGCTGCTTGAGCTGCAGAGTCTGCTTGAACGACACCAATTTCGGCTTCGTTTGACCAGACACCGCCTTGCATGAAGGCTAGTAGGATGAAAGCTAAAACACCTAGGATAAAGTTGTTCATTGGTCCAGCGAAATTAACGATTAGTCGTTGCCAGATGTTGGCAGATTGGAATTGACGTTCTATGGGCGCGACTTTCACGATCGTTCCGTCAGATTCAACGATATTAGCTGTTTTTGACACTTGGTAACGGACCTTCTCTTCGCTACCGTAAGGAATACCTTCAATGAACATCTCTTCTTCTAAGTCAGCTGCCCATACTTCTAAAGGTAAGCCTGCAAAATTTTGGCCCTCATTTTCCAACGAAATGGTGTCTACAATATCGTCTTCACCCTGTTCGATGACGACTTGCATGCCCTTAGTTAGGGTGTCTGACATTTCTTCTAATCCAGCCATACGGACGTAACCGCCGATTGGCAACATCCGTAGCGTGTATGTCGTTTCTTCAGCTTCGAAATGGAAAATTTTCGGTCCCATACCGATAGAGAATTCGCGGACTAAGATGCCCGCTTTCTTGGCAAAATAATAATGCCCAAATTCATGGACAATCACGATAACTGAAAATATAAATATAAATGCAATAATGGTCGTCATAATGCGCTCCTTACTATGATAAAGCTTTATTAAAGCGATGAGACTGGTTAAGATCCTAAGAATGGAATCAAGAAATAAAACATGGGTAATACCATTAAGAGACTATCAAATCGGTCAAGGAAACCGCCATGACCTGGCATAATATTACCTGAGTCTTTGACTTGGTAAGTCCGTTTTATGGATGATTCTACTAAGTCACCAATCTGTCCTAAAAAGCCTAAAATCACGGCTAAAATCAAATTATCCATAATTGATATGCCAAAGATGTTGTTAAAATAAAGGACGATACTTGAACAGATAAAGGCTCCTATGATGCCGCCTAATGATCCTTCAATGGTTTTATTAGGTGATACTTTTGGTGCTAAGGGAGTTCGGCCAATTTGGCGACCAACTAAATAGGCAAAGGTATCGTTCCCCCATATAATGATTAAAACGTAAATAACCGGCAAGAGCCCCATTAATCTCGTCTCAATTAATAAGTGAAAACCACGGCCAACGTATAAAGCCGCTAAACTAATGACCCCTACTTGTTCAAAGTTAATATCCTCTGGTTTGAAGACCATTATAATCAATAACATGGCTAAACCAGCGAAGTAAAGCGTCATATAGTCGATTTCTTGTGGCAGTAGTGCTAGATAATAAGACGGCAGCAGTTGTAACATCATGGTGATTAAACCGATAATCCCCCGCCATGAGGGGAATGGAATTTTTGCCATTTGTAAAATTTCATAGTAAGCAACCATTGCAATAATCGCTACCATCAAGTCAAAAGGACGACCACCCATAAACAAAAGTGGGATAAAAATGGCAAGAGCAACAACAGCGCTGATAACTCTTTGTGTCATGAGATCCCCTCTTTCTATTTGTTATCTATCGCTCCGAATCGACGGTTTCTACGTTGAAATTCGCCAACACATTCTTGCATGACAGCTTCATCAAAGTCTGGCCATTTCGTGTCAGTAAACACCATTTCACTATAGGCCAACTGCCACAATAAGTAATTCGATAAACGAACTTCCCCACTTGAACGAATCAATAAATCTGGGTCGGCATATTCACCTAATTGAGCTGTATATAAGTTATCTGAAATGGTTTGTTCAGAAATATCTTTCACTTTTAAGTCGCCATTTGCTACTGATGTGGCAATATTTTGAACGGCTTTGGTGATTTCATCACGTGAGCCATAGTTAAAGGCAATATTCAAAATTAAACCAGTGTTGTCTTTAGTACGATTCATGGCATTTTGAATATATTTCTTAGTCCCTAGTGGTACTTTATCGAAGTTCCCACTCATGCAAACTTGTACATTATTGTCGATTAAATCAGGTAAGATTTCATCGTTTAATACTTTGGGTAAGCCCATTAAATAATTTACTTCGGTAATTGGTCGCTTCCAATTTTCAGTTGAGAAGGCATATGCTGTCAGTACCTTCACGCCCATTTTATGTGCTGCGATGACCACACGTTTTAGGGCTTTTAATCCCTCTGAATGTCCGTCTGTTCGTTTTAATCCGCGAGCTTGTGCCCACCTACCGTTTCCGTCCATGATCACCGCGATGTGATTGGGTACTAGTAATTCTGGATTATAGTTTACTTCTGTCACCATATTGAACCTCCATTTGTAATTCTAGACAATTGTATCAAAAATTTGGAGAAAAACCTATACTTATCCCTTAGCTCAGCAGTTCTTTTACTATGCACAGGCGCCTTTAAAGTTTAGGTGTGGCTTGATATAAAAAAAGAAAATATTACAAGTAGATAGTCGCTGGTAAGTAATCTATCTAACAGGTGCAGTAAAGCACATATTTTTAAAATGATTTTAACGTAACAAGCAAATGTATACATTTGCTAAATAACCGAAGAGGCTAGCCCTTAAGCTAACCTCTCCGGTGGTTTTTTCAAATTTAATTATGTTTTATTGAGCTGGCTGTCCTGGTTGACCACCACCCATCATGCCAGTTGCACTTGCAGTTTCACCTGATGATGTGAGGTTTGTGATTGTATCCGTTACAGAAAGGTCTGCAAGTTCCGTACCATTTGTCACAGTACCACCTTCATATAAGCCATTGCTTTCTTCACCATCATTTTCACCACCAGATACTAAGGTATATGTAGCTGTAGTTAAGTCTGGGTTAGAAATCACTACATGACTATAAGATTTTGTCGGTGTGAAGGAAACCACTACATTCCCCTCTTCATCTAAAAGGCTAATTAATTCATTTGCTTCTTGTGTTGTATCATAAGTAATACCTAAGGAAACTTGACTACCTTCAGAGGCATTTTGCGCCATGTCCGAAGTACCTGTGGCTATTAAACTACCACCAGTAATATTAAATGAGCTACCATAGTCTAAACTACCATTACCACCGGTTGTTGTCCCGTTTATAATCACGACACCACCAGACATGTCTACTGTACCGTTAGAATCAAGACCGTCACCTTCAGAGTCGACAACTAATGTACCTCCTGTGATGATCAATTGTTTCGATTCATCTACGTCCATGCCGCCACCCATTTGACCGCCGGCAAAGCTATCTTCACCAAATGTACCAATTGTTATTTCTGTATCAGAACCACCACCAGCATTTAAACCGTCATCTGAAGCGACTACAGAAATATTACCACCCTCGATTTGAATGACTGAAGATTCAATCCCTTCGTATGACTCTTGGATATCAATCGTACCATCTGAAATGGTTAAGGTCTCATCGGCGTGCATACCGTCATCACCTGAGGCAATGGTCATCTCACCACCAAGAATGCTAATAGCACTATTTGCGTGTATACCATCATCGGCAGTA
Source organism: Aerococcus urinaeequi (assembly GCF_001543205.1). Classification (NCBI taxonomy): domain Bacteria; kingdom Bacillati; phylum Bacillota; class Bacilli; order Lactobacillales; family Aerococcaceae; genus Aerococcus; species Aerococcus urinaeequi. The sequence continues at coordinate 1,832,088 of NZ_CP014162.1, read as the reverse complement.
TTTAGGTTAAGTATACCTGATGAAATTTCTACTGTACCAGTGGCTTTTAATCCTTTATAAGATTCAGCAGTATCAATATCTGTGGATGTTGAACCCTCAGCCGTTTGAATGGTAATATCTGCGTTTTGAACAGCTAATTTTGTGACTGCTTGAATACCATCACGTCCTGAATTGATGCTAAAGGTACCACCATCAATATAGACATTACCAGAGTCTGCATCTTCTTCATTATTGGCTTGGATACCATCACCTTGTGCTGTGGTTAGGTTGTAAGTACCATCTAAAATAGCTACTGTATCTTTACCTTTTAAGGAATTATTCACTGCCGTCACTTCATACTCACCTGATACCAAAATTAGGTCGTCTTTAGAACGGATACCATTTGAATAATTCCCTTCAACCACTAATTTACCATCACCATTGATGACTAAGTCCGCTTTTGAATAGAAAGTAGCATCCGGTTCAGTTTCATCCGTTGCTAAGATATAAGAAGTTCCGTCTGTTAAGGTATTGGTTGTACCTGAAGCAAGGGTTGTGACGACTTTTTCCCCTTCAGTAATATATACGGCCGGACCGTCTTCATTATTGATGGTTACCCCGTTGAAGATTAAGTTTACTTTATCCTCTGCCCCTACTGAAACTTGTAATTGCCCGTCACTTAAACTACCTTCGATGACGTAAGTACCTGCTTGAGTAATCGTCACTGTTGATCCGTCTACAGTTACCCCATCAACAGCTTCTGTTCCGTCATCAGACAAGGTAATTGTTTGTGCTTCTTCGCTGACGTATGAGGTCTCTAAATCTTCATCCTCATAGGTACCATAGGTGTCCGTAGCAGCACCATTTGACTCATCGCTAACGCTAGAGCTTGTACTTGCTTGTTCGCTAGACGTGGTAGTTGAGTCACTTGTAGATGACCCTTGTACAATTTGATCACAAGCCCCTAGTAGCAAACCTGCTACTAGTATGGGCATAATGGCCTTTTTCCCATTTAGTTTTTTCATTTTAAATTTCATGTGTATTTCTCCTTTTATGATGTGGACTTGTCAGAATTAATATTTTTGGACTCAAAATTTCTTTGATTTTACTTCTATAGTGCATCTGGCGTTGTGGCAACTTTACCTAAAACGACTGGCAGATTACCATTTCGTACTCTAACTTCATCGATTAAGGTTTTTTCAAAAGTTGTATCTTTCATCAATAAGTGGTACCGCAATTCATATAGGCTACCCATTGTAGTTGTACGAACGCTTTCTAAGCTGGCAATATCCGTATATTTTTCAAAAATATCTTCAAATAAATCTGGGTAATCTAAGTCTTCTGGAATAGTAATTTTTAATTCACGTTTGATATTATTGCCATCTTCACCAAATGGTAATTTGTATAAGATAACGAGTAAAGTAGCTACGATAATTGAGAAAATAGTGACATAACCGACGTAACCCATACCGGTCGCTAAACCGATACCCATTGCCCAGAATACTGAGGCAATATCACGGGAACCACCAGGTACTGAACGGAAACGAATCAGTGAGAAGGCCCCTAGGATGGCAACCCCTGTACCTAAGTTTCCGTTAACCAGCATAATAACTGATTGAACTAAAACAGGTAGTACGGCTAAAGTGATAATGAAGTTTTTAGAATAGGCATTTTTGATCATGTGGACACCGGCAACCAACATCCCTAAGACAATGGATACCAGGAAACAGATTAATACTTCGCTAAATACTAAAGTTGTGGCATCTGCTGAAAATATACTAGTTAACATGTAATAATTCTTCCTCTCTGTATAAGTGACGTTCGTAAGTTTCTGCATATTTAGAAAAACTTGATTTTCTAATTTGATACTTATCTAGTAGGCTGACAAACCATAATGGATAGGCCCCTAAAGCTTTCACTTCCATAAGTACACCCAGTTCTGGTGCAACCAGGTCCCCTTTATCATTTTCGATGATGCCTAGTTGGTCATTTTGGTAACGAATATTTTGGTCAAACGTCACCCTGAATTCGCCATCTTCGTGGTCAAATAAGGAAACACGGTCATATGCAATCAGGACTTTTGGTGCTAATGTCCGATTCTTTTTGAATAGCCAAGTGATTTCAGATTCAATCTGTTTAGAAATTGGTAGGTTGTTTTCCCCAGCTTCATCTGGGAATTCACCGCATTCTAACCATTTTAGATATTCATCATATGACATAGGGATTCGACGTTTATAGACAATTCCGTTAACCTTCTTCTTAATTTCTAAAAAGATTAATGAATCTTCTCCAGGTACCCCGTATGCACGGATACGGAATTTTTCTTTATAGACTGGTTTATCTATTGATCTTTTGATTAAGCGAAAATCATCGGTATCAAAATAGAGGGATAGGATGGTATGTTGTCCATACTCATCAACTGACATTTCTTTTTGTAGGTCATGGAAGAATTTATGGAAGTCTTCTTGACTCAGGACGTATTTAGTTTCCTTACGTTGAAAAACATTTTTAAGTTTCATGATGTTTCCTCCTCATTTCTTAAGGCCCTAAGATAAGCTTGTTTACTGGATTATTGCTTACCGCCTCTTGCGATAATGTTAATTTACACGTTCAAGCTTAAAGTTAACTTAAATGGCTTTTACTTTAAAAATTCTTAAGTCTTTTTATTTTTCGGACTAAACATGATAAGCTAATAAAAACTTGCAGAGAAATGAGCGTGACCGCATGATTCAAATAATGATTGTAGAAGACGACAAAATTTTATCTGATAATATTAAAGAGATTTGCTCGGACCTAGCCCAAGTAGCAATTACACAAGTCTATAACGGGGATGATGCCCTATATGAAGCCAGTGGGGAAACTTATGACCTGATTATTCTCGACTTAATGCTTCCTGGTATGAACGGTTATCAGATTTTATCGAAACTGAGAGCTGACCATATCAAAACCCCCGTCCTTATCCTGACCGCAAAAGACGGTTTAGAAGACAAAGTCGAGGGCTTTCAATCGGGTGCTGATGATTATTTAACCAAGCCTTTTTACAGGGAAGAATTACTGCTACGGATTCGTGCCCTACTAAGACGGTCACTTGGTTTATTTGATGATAATCAATTGGTCTATAAAAATCTGACGATAAATCTAGAGAAAAATGCGATCAGGGTTGGACAAGAAACCCTTCCTATCCTTGGAAAAGAATTGGACCTGCTGATTTATTTGATTCAAAATAAGGGGATTATCCTGACAAAAGAACAAATTTTCGACCGTATTTGGGGTTTTAATTCAGAAACGGCGATTACAGTGGTAGAAGTCTATATGTCTAATTTACGGAAGCATTTAAAGGCCCACCAATTAGACAAGTCTATTACAACGATTCGAAATGTAGGCTATATGTTAACGGAAACTGAAGAGGAATAGCCTATGTGGAAACAAAATAATCATCACAAAACACGCAATCATCAAAAGAAAAGTACCTATGAAAACCGGTCTGTACGACAAAGGTGGCATTATTTTATCTTGAATGTCAGTGCCTTTGCAGCTGTATTTCTAGCACTTGGCGTGATTACTATACAAATTTTACATGCTACTGCCTATTCGGAAACAGACATTTCTTTAAGAAATCTGGTTGCTAATACCCAAATGATTTCAGATGCAATTAAACGTTCGACTGACGACTTTGTCCCTAGTCAAAGTAAGACAGACCACCCTGAAGAGCCCGGTTTAAACCGATTTAACAGTCAAGTGGTGCTTTGGAGTGCGGAAGGGGAAATCCTTAACCAAGATGGTTTGGGAGACATTTACAGCCAAATCACTAGCCTAGACCTGTCTACTGAAACCTTGGACGAGGTTGAAGAAGTGACAATTACTGACGAAAGTCAGGAATACCATTTCCGTACGATTACAAGCACTGCACCAGAAAATACCGGCAATGTTGCCTATATCACGGTCCTTTCTAATACTGACCAGATTGACAACGCGGTTGCCAATTTCCAACAGATTTTAATTGTTTCCTTGATTTTTTTCTGGTTGATTTCAATCGGCATCGCCTATCACCTATCCAGAGTGAATATGAAACCTATTTTAAAATCTTGGAGAAAGCAACAAGAGTTCGTCGAGAATGCCTCCCATGAATTACGAACGCCATTAACCATTATTCAAAACAATTTAGACCATTTATTCACCAAGCCAAATGCTAAAATCATCGACGAATCTGAAAGCATCGCTCAAGCCTTAAATGAAACACGACGGCTGACGGGTTTAACCACGGACCTTTTGACTATTGCCCGCGGGGATGCGAATGAACAGACACTCGATTTAACATTAACGGATATTCAACCCTTTATTAAGCATACAACCGATCCATTTAGAGATCTTGCTACTTTAGCAGACAAGGAATTTAAACTCTTTAATAATGGCAAAGCGATTGTAAAAGTCGACCAGAAGAAAATCCACCAAGTCTTGGTCATCTTGTTAGATAATGCTTTGAAATATACCCAAGAAGGAGATACCATCACCGTGGATTCGCACACTAGTAAACGGCACTGGTATCTTTATGTCAAAAATACAGGCAGTAACATTGCTGAAGAAGATAAGGACCGAATTTTTGAACGTTTTTATCGGGATTCAGCCTCAAGAGCCAGCGAAACATCTGGTTACGGACTAGGTTTAGCTATTGCCAAACAAATTATCGAAGACCATGAAGGGAGTATCACTGTTGAAGACGGTCATCCTCAAGGCGTCATATTTACCATTCGTTTGCGCAAAAACTACGATTAACAAGAAGTTCAATGGCCATCCCGGTCTACATAATCGACCAGCAAAATATCCCATATAGATATACGAAAAAAGCCAACAGGTCATCTAATAGGATGCCTGCTGGCTTTCTTTGTATTATTGTCTGAACAGATGCTAGATTAAACGTTCATGATTTCGTCTTCTTTATCAGAAGCGATTTTCTCAACGTTTTTAATTGCAGCGTTTGTTAAGTCTTGAATGTCACTTTCGTATGAACGTACGTCATCTTCAGTGATTTCTTTTGCTTTTTCAGCTTTTTTCGTTTCATCAATCGCGTCACGACGGATGTTACGGATAGCTATTTTAGCGTCTTCCAAGTCTTTTCCAACTGTTTTACTTAACTCTTTACGACGTTCTTGTGTTAAAGCTGGGATAATCAAACGAATTACAGAACCATCATTTGTAGGTGGAATACCTAAGTCAGATTGTTGTAATGCACGGTCGATATCATTTAAAGAACTTTTGTCGTATGGAGAGATTTGTAACATACGAGGCTCTGGAATAGTGATTGTTGCCAATTGACGTAAGTCAGTTGGTACACCGTAGTATTCAACAGTAATGCCGTCTAGTAAAGAAGCATTGGCCACACCAGCACGGATACGTGCAAGCGTACGTGTAAATGCTTCTTCAGATTTCAACATACGGTCTTTTGTTTCTTTTAGTAAATTATCAATAGCCATTGAAAATTCTCCCTTACCCTTCTATTGTAGTACCAATTTCTTCACCAAGGATAACACGGCGGATATTGCCTTCTTCATTTAGGTTGAATACAACTAAAGGAATATTGTTGTCCATGCTTAATGATGAAGCTGTAGTGTCCATTACTTGTAGATTGTTGCTGATGACTTCTAAATGCGATAATTTTTCGTATTTAACAGCAGCGTCGTTCTTACGAGGATCGTCTGAATATACACCGTCTACGCCATTTTTCGCCATTAAAATAACATCTGCTTCAATTTCAGCAGCACGTAGAGAGGCTGTTGTATCTGTTGAGAAGTAAGGATTACCAGTACCCCCAGCAAAAATAACGACACGTCCTTTTTCTAAGTGACGCTCAGCACGGCGGCGGATATATGGTTCCGCGATTTGACGCATGTCGATTGAAGTTTGTACGCGAGTTGGCACGCCAATATTTTCTAAAACATCTTGTAAACCTAGGGCGTTCATGATTGTTGCTAGCATACCCATGTAGTCTGCTTGTGCACGTTCCATACCCATTTCTTCCCCAGTTTTACCACGCCAAATGTTACCGCCACCTACGACGATTGAGATTTGTACGCCTAAACGGTGAACTTCTTTGATTTCTTTAGCAATACCCTTCATTGTTTCTGGATCAATACCGAAACCGTTGTTACCAGATAAAGCCTCACCTGAAAGTTTCAAAACTACGCGTTTGTATTTAGGTTCTGTCATTCTATTCTCCTTACTAAAAAGGTTGAGAAAGAAACCTTTCCCAACCTATTTTAAATTCCCTCTTCATTACTTCTCTATTTTAAGCAAATTCAAAAAGTCTATATCGGGATGTTGTTAAATTATTTACCCATTTGAGCAGCAACTTCACTAGCGAAGTCGTCTTGGCGTTTTTCGATACCCTCGCCGACTTCAAAACGGAAGAAACCTTTGATTTCAGCATTGTTTTCTTTTGCAACTTCTGCAACAGTTTTGCTGTCATCTAATAAGTATTTTTGATCAACTAAGCAGATTTCTGCGAAGAATTTACGTAAACGACCAGTAATCATTTTTTCAACGATTTCTTTTGGTTTACCTTCGTTTAATGATTGTTCAGTAAGAACTGCTTTTTCATGTTCGTAAACTTCAGCAGGTACAGATTCTTCGTTTAAGAATTGAGGTTTCATACCACCGATGTGCATAGATACCATGCTAGCAAATTCAGGGCTGTTACCGTCAATTAATGTAAGAACAGAAATACGTCCACCTTGGTGAGAGTATGTACCAAATTCTTGGTCATCTGTTTTTGTTAAAGTTTCAAAGCGACGTAATGAGATTTTTTCTCCGATTACAGCAGCTTTTTCTTTAATGTATGTATCTAAGTCTTTACCTTCAACAGTTACATCAGTTAAAGCAGCTTCTACAGTAGCAGGTTTTTGCTCTAAGATAGCTAATGCAACAGTTTCTAGTAATTCAACGAATTGATCGTTACGTGCAACGAAGTCAGTTTCAGAGTTAACTTCTACAATTACAGCGTCGTTCCCTTTAGCTACAGCTTTAGTTAAACCTTCAGCAGCAACACGGTCAGCTTTCTTAGCAGCTTTAGCGATACCTTTTTCACGTAGGAAGTCGATAGCTTTGTCCATATCTCCGTCAACTTCAACTAAGGCTTTCTTAGCATCCATCATACCTACACCAGTGCGGTCGCGTAATTCTTTAACTTGTTTTGCAGTAATTGCCATTTAAAATTTTCCTCCTAATTGCATGCATTCTTTAAAAAAAGGCTATCTTAACTAAGAAGGAAAGCCGAATATAGCTTAGACAAACTTAATCAGATAGCCATCTACTGTTTATATTTTACTACTAATTGAAGTAATCTTCAACTAAAGCAATGCTTACTCAGCAACCTCGTCTAAAACTTCGTCACCTTTGAAGTCTTCAACTGTTACATCTTGTTCAGCTTCTTCTTGAGCGCCTTGTTTAGCTTCAAGAATTGCTTCAGCCATACCACCAGTGATCAATTTGATAGCGCGGATAGCGTCATCGTTTGAAGGGATTACGTAATCTACGTCATCCGGATCACAGTTAGTATCAACCATAGCGATAACAGGGATGTTTAATTTGTGTGCTTCTTGGATCGCAATTTTTTCTTTACGAGGGTCAACAACAAACATAACATCTGGAATACGTGGCATATCTTCGATACCGCCTAAGAATTTTTCTAGACGTTCTTTTTCTTTCAATAAGCCAACAACTTCTTTTTTAGGAAGAACGTCAAAAGTACCGTCTACTTCCATTTCTTTAATATTTTTTAAGTGTTTGATACGTTTTTGGATAGTTTCCCAGTTAGTTAAAGTACCACCTAACCAACGGTGATTTACGTAGTATTGACCTGCACGAGTCGCTTCGTCAGCGATTGAATCTTGTGCTTGTTTTTTAGTACCTACGAATAACGCGATACCATCGTTACCTACTAAATCACGCATAGCGTTGTAAGCTTGGTCTACTAACTTAACAGTTTTTTGTAAGTCAATGATGTAAATACCATTACGTTCAGTAAAGATGTATTTATCCATTTTAGGGTTCCAACGACGTGTTTGATGTCCAAAGTGAACACCAGCTTCTAATAATTGTTTCATGCTAATAACTGGCATGTTAAATTCCTCCATTTGGTTTTTATTTTTCCGCCCCTATTTCAAAGACTCGCCACTAGCAAATGCTAGCACCACGCGATTCCATCCATAAGGTGTGAAATATGTGTCATTTGACACTCGAATATATTACCATAACCCACCACCCTTTTCAAGCCATTATTTGAAAAAGGGCGAAACAGTCATGGTTGGTATTTATACTTATAAGGCTTGGCTCACACCAAGGATAAATTTCAGGTCATCCAAGCTTAGACTTTGACTACCTGCTTGGTCACCGTCATCAAATAATTGTTCGAATAGGTAGCGCTTCTCTTCTTGAAGTTCAGCAATACGTTGCTCAATTGTCCCTTCCGTAATAAAGCGAACAACTTCAACATCTTTCTTCTGACCAATCCGGTGGGCACGGCCAATAGCTTGCTCTTCAACTGCTGGGTTCCACCATAAATCATATAAGAAGATGGTATCTGCGCCAGTCAAGTTGATCCCTACCCCGCCAGCACGTAATGAAATCAAGAAGACTGATTTATCGCCGGTATTGAATTCGTCTACTTGTTCTTGACGGACTTTTTTATTGGTTTGACCAGTCATCATGTAGTAGTCAATACCCTCTTCAGCTAGGTACTCAGACATCACATCTAACATGCTCGTAAATTGAGAGAATACCAATACTTTACGACCTGATTCGATGGCACGTTTCAACATGACCTTGAAGTATTCGAATTTACCGGATTGACCAGTGTAGTCATTTTTCACTAAACGAGGATGGCAACAAATTTGACGCAATCGTGTAATCCCCGCCAATAATTCCATATGCATATGTCCTGCTTCCGACGAATCGTTGTTTAACTGGTCTTGAATTTTCTTCAGGTAGGCCAGGTAAATATTCTTTTGTTCAGGGTCCAGCATACTAAATCTATCCGTAACAGTTTTCGTCGGTAATTGTAAGGCCACATCATTCTTGGTACGACGTAGGACGAATGGACTAGCAATTCGGGCAATTTCTCCTACTGATAATTTTTGGAACTCATGCTTATTCGGTAATAATCCGGGCACGATAATCTGCATCAAGGCCCAGAACTCATTCAAGTTATTCTCCATTGGTGTCCCTGATAAACCAATCCGCATCGCCGCCACTTGTTTCTTGACCGATCTATATAAGATGGTGTTGTCATTTTTGATGGCTTGCGCTTCATCTAAGACTAAGATGTCCAGATTCACTTTTTGATAAGCCTCTTGGTCATTTCGGTACGATTGGTAAGAAGTCAACCATACGTCGATAGTATCATCTCGGCGAATCGCCTCCCGTTCATCAATGGTCCCGTCAACTACTGCTACATTTAAGGATGGCGTAAATCGTTTAAATTCATGTGCCCAGTTATATAAAACAGACGCTGGCGCTAATACCAATGATTTTTCATGCGGATTATTTTCGATATAGTCTAGGATAAAGGAAATCGTTTGAACTGTTTTTCCTAGCCCCATCTCATCTGCTAATAGGCCGCCCAATTGGTATTTGGCAAGTCCTCTAAACCATTTCACTGACGTCTCTTGGTAGTCAGACAAGGTAGCCTTTAGACTAGCTGATGGCGTGTAGTCTTTATCTTTAGCTCGTACGATATCGTCGTAGAATTCTTCAAATACTTCATTCCCGTCCACCAAGGTTTGGAACCGTAGCGTTTGGAAAATGGGGACCACATCCCCGTTTTGCCATTCGTTATTAGCTGCAGAGATTTGTTGAAGCATACGCTTCTGCTCGTCGTCCATGGTATTTTGGACATCGATAATCCGGCCGTCACGTAAACGAATATATGCTTCATTTTCCATAATGGCGTTTAAAATACGGTCCACTTCAACTGGTTCAACGTCAGATAATTCAAAATCTACTGACAAGAATCGACTCCCGTCACTTGGTGTCATTTTCACAGTTGCATTGACTTTGTTGTCATAGACATTGCGCAGGAATTTACCATATTTAATGTCCCATCGGTCAATGAATAAACGACCGAAATTTTCAATATTGGTCATGACGTCAGTCAAGTTGTCGAAACGTTGGACGAAGGCACCTTTTTCCGAGACAAAGCCTAAAGCTTTCAAGGTGTTTTCAACCGATACTTCGCCCGAAAAGTCTCGGACTAAAATTGTGTTATCATCTGGTAATACTTGATTTTCTGCCTCATCTGATACTAAAAATTCACCGTACTGATATTCAGGGGTCACATATAAATCTGTCCCCTCAACGTCAAGTGTCACATGCACTTGCAAGTCTTCCCGGTATAATTCAAAGACTTGGTCTAATTGGTCAATTTCACTGTAAGCCATCAGAGTCCGGCCAAATAAACTGATAAAGTAGGTCATTTCTTCTTCTGGCAAGGTGATTTGATAGTCATTCTCCGCAAAGAATCCTTGTAAAAAGCGCAAATCATCATAGAAATTGCTGTCTTGAGTGGTTTCATATAAGGTTTCATCTTGAATCAGTAAACCATATTGCGCCAGCCAATTGACTGATTGATCCCAAGTTAATTGATACAGGTCATTGTCTTTCTTCAGACTAAATACCAGGGCTTTATCATTTGAAAAGGTCGGTTTTATAGCATTACCATCTAATTTAAAGCGGATAGAAATCCGGTTATCTGCAAGATATAAATCTTTCAAGCGATTCAATTCCTCACCCATTAAATAAAAGCGTTGGGTATTTTTTTTATTTTCTGGTGTGTTCATGACTAGTAAAAGCCATTTATTTCGTAAGCTGTATGCATTGGCTAATTCAACTAGCAAGTCATAGGTATCTTGGCCTAGTGTTGAAGGCGATAACCAAATTTCTTCACGGTCACGATTTGGCAAAATATATAAGGTATCTTGGACAACAGCTTGGAAGAAATTATCCATATCTGTCACGTAGTACAGGTTGTTGACACCTACGCGAATTCGTAAGTAAGCAATATCTTCGTAAGAAATAATATAAGGTCTTACTTCATCAAATTGAATTTCTAGTGTCACTTTCACTCGACTAGTTCGCGGCAAACGTTTCACAGGACTGGTTACTTGACGATGACTTAAATAACCTTCAAGGACTTCATTCACTTGTAGTTCTGCTTCATCATCTACTTCTGGATAACGTTTCAATTCTTCATTAAATTGGTGGACGCGCGTCATGCCCATTTCTCTTAAGAAAAGTTCTACTGCAACTGTATGTTCGCAGTAGCCTTTTTTCTGAAAAACTTGGCACTGACAAACATCCTCTTCTTTAGCAGTTCCATCTAAGATCACGGTATACGTGTCATCATCAAGCACTTCTGCACGCCAAACAGTATTTTCTTCATCTGGTACTACTTTAAGCACCCGATTTTCCTTTACCAAAGCACGGCCTTGCTCGATTATCTTACTTGGAATACTCCACTTCATATCATACACCCCAAAATTCTGAATCTGTCGCTCATTAATTAATTCATTATATCAAACTTCTTAAGAAATTCATATGCTAAGCCACAGGATGGGAGTCAGGGCGTTCAGACAGGAGACACCGGATAAACATTGCCGGGGCACACAAAGTGTAGCGCCAACTATTTGAAGTGGACACCTGTCTGCCCTAGCGAGCTCAACTTCAGGATGTGAGCCAAGGGTTAGAGTGAGCAGTATAATTTTAATTAGTTAATCAGTCTTCAGCTTAGCTGTTTCCTATCATTTCCTTAGATACGGTGGGAACGGAATTAGCCGAGGTCTAACTCCTTTTCTAACTATTCATTCTGTAAGCGCTGAAGCCCCACAGAATGATATACGTCAGTCATCTTCTTTCACCGCGAAGGCATGCTAGGTAGTTTCAACCTCGGATAATCTTAAATTAAGGCACTATTCAAAATAGCCTTAAACCACGTATGCAATTGAATAGTAATGTCCCTTGAATAAAGTGGTGTATTCATCAATTTGAATTACGAACTGATTATCATTTTAAATTATGATTACTGAATCTTTTGCTAGTTATAAAGTCTAACAAAGCTTTCATATGTTTCTGAACGCCCTTTACAAATAAAAAAGAGACCTGCTTTTATACAGATCTCTCGCTTTGATTATTTCTCGTCATAGATTTCAGCGCGTTCGATTTCTTTTACTTGAAAATAGGCTGATATCAAGGGAATGACAATCCCCGCGACCATAACCCCAAATAAGTTAAAGGCGACGGTACACATTAATGTTACGACTATCGGCAACCAAAAAGGTAATTTTAAATCTTTACCGATGAGGAGTGGTTGCAAGATTTCGGTTAATAGTTCAACCCCTAAGTAAATAGCAAAGAGCCACCAACCTACTTGGGTATCCCCCTGCAACCACTCAATCAATATCCAAGGAATGAAGACAACGCCTGCACCAATAACTGGTAGTAAGGCTACTAGACTAATCCCAATAGCCATTAACCAGGCCAAGTGAATGTCTAAGACCCAAAAACCTACACCATAAATGATGACGGTTAAGAGTAATAATTTGGCTTCTGCCCCGACATACAATTTAATGTTTTGAATGGTGTGCAAGAAAACTTGTTTCCAAAATGTGGCTCTTGTCATCTTATCATCCTTTCTGTAAAAATCTTTTTTTGCCTTTGTTAAAGCTTATATTGCCGATTTATTTTTTGGCTTTTTTAGCGTGTTTAGCATCACGCTTAGCGACTGCACCGGCTAAATCGTAGGTATAATTTGGATCTAAAATACGGTCATTTTCGATGAAAGCATCTTTTATGGCTTGATTGATCGCCTTATTGTCTTCATCGCTTAATCGTTTAACATCCGGCAATTGAATAGGTTTACCAACACGCACTTTGGCACGGTTGGCCTTTTTCCAAGTGAATAAATCACGGATACCAACGGGTCCTTGGTAGGTAACGGGCAAGATTTCTGCCTTACCCATCTTGGCCATTGAAACGGCGCCGTCTTTGATTTCATCTGAGTAGCGAGAGCCTGTTGGGAAAAGTCCTACATATTTCTCGCCTTCTTTGATGGTTCGAACGGCTTGTTTAATGGTTGAGGCGCTTGGTTTTTCACGGTCAACTGGAATGATGTTGATGGTTGTGAAGAACCAGGTTAAAAACTTGTTGGCTAATAATTCTTTCTTCGCCATAAACGCCATTTGCCTAGGACGTAATGCCATAGCAATAAAGATTGGATCGAGGATTGAACGGTGAGGGCCAACTACTAGGTAATTGGCTTCTGGATCGAAGGCCTCATCAATATCAATCTTGGTTGGGCCATTAATTAACTGGATAAACCAGCATATTAAAGTCAGTAAAATATTATAAATCATCGGTTTCCCCTTCATCTATATCTTGATGTGCATCCGAATAGGTCTGCAACTGATACATATTATAATATGTGCCACCTTGTGCAATCAAGTCGTCATGGTTGCCGTGCTCGATGATGTGGCCATTTTTAAGGACAATAATTTGGTCTGCATCTTTAATTGTCGATAAACGATGGGCAATGATAATGGTTGTCCGACCTAGTCGCATGTTCGCTAACCCAGATTGGATTTTCTGCTCTGTTTCGGTATCGATATTGGCTGTCGCTTCGTCTAATACCAAAATTTTAGGTTCTCGTAAGATTGACCGGGCAAATGATAACAATTGTTTTTGGCCTGTAGAGAATGCTGCTCCGCCTTCAATTACTTTGGCGTGATAGCCGTCATCTAATGATTCAATAAAGTCATCAGCTTTGACGAATTGGGCTGCAGCTCTGACCATATCATCAGAATAGTCTCCGTGCAGACGGATATTTTCAGCGATATCCCCGTAGAACATGAAAGAATCTTGTAAGACTAAGCCGATATCTTCTCTCAGTTGCTTTAGCGGGATATCTTTAATAGATTGGCCGTCAATTAAAATGTCCCCTTGATTGAATTCATAGAACCGCATCAAGACATTGATAATCGACGATTTACCTGAACCAGTTTGGCCAACAAAGGCCACTGTTTGTCCCGGTTTAATATCGATATTGATATCATGTAGCACTTGTTTTTTCTCGTCATATGAAAATGACAAGTCCTTGATTTGAATATGCCCTTCAGACACTTTACCAGCTGCTCCTGGATTAGAAACTGGTGCCATTTCCGGATTGTCCAGTAAGGCCAATACTCGCGATCCAGATACCATACCATCTTGGAAGATTGATAGGGAATCCATCATTTGACCCATCGGTTGGAAAAAGGATTTCGCGTAAGAAGTAAAGGCATATACAACCCCGACATTAATGGCTACCCCTTGCAAGTCTTGGAAACCAAAAATATACAAGACAAGGACCAAGGCAATGGCTTCAAGTAAGTTGATGGCTGGTTGTAGTAACAAGGCATTCATTTTGAACATACCTACACGCGCTCTTACATAAGTTTGGTTAACGTCATCGAATTCTTGCATTATACGTTTTTGTTGACCATAGTTTTGAATAATATTCATCCCAGAAATAGACTCGCTTAATTTCGCGTTCAAAGTAGATAGCGCTACTCGCATCCGGCCATAAATAAAAGTCGATTGACGTTGGTAGATATAAATCAAAATAAACATTACTGGTACAAAGGCCATGAAAACAAGGGCCAAGCCAGCATCTAGCGTAAACATGGCATAAGTAATAGCCACAATATTCAGTAAACCGTCAAAGAAGGATAGAAAGACCTGCCAAAATTCTTTGATTGTTTCGGTATCGTTAGTCACCCGTGAAACCACTGACCCGTTCGGTGTTTGGTCAAAGTACCGCATACCTAAGTGCACTACTTTTTGGTAGACAGTGTTTCGCATATTGGCCACTGTTTTTTCTGCCGTCAATTTGAAGGTAAAGTCTCTAAAATAATAAACGGCTACTTTTAATAGGGTTAAGCCAAAATAAAAGGCTGCGACCTGTATCGTCACTTGTAGGGTTGCTGAATTGGTCCCCAACACTTCATCCAAATACCGTTGGATAATAATGGGTAGATAAGCTGAAATGGCTGCAACGATTGCTGTTGCCACAAAGGACAAGGCAAAGGGTAGCCAATACGGTTTACCAAAGCCGATAATTCCTTTGAAGATCCGCACTTGGTCAGCTAGTGAAAATTTTGTTTGACTAGATTTCTCCATCAGAATCACCACCTTCGCTAATTTTTCTTTGTAATTGTTGTTGGTTATAAGTATGGGCATACCAACCGTCTTCAAGGACTAATTCGTTATGTTTACCGCGTTCAATAATCGTCCCTTTGTCCATGACAATGATTTCTTCTGCATGCATCACTGAAGACAGACGTTGAGCTGCAATAATCGTTGTTTTATTGGCACGTTCTTGCCGTAAATTGGTCAAGATATTTTCTTCTGTTTGCGCGTCTACCGCTGAAAGCGAGTCATCCATGATTAAGTATTCTGGGTCAACCGCTAAGGCACGAGCGATAGCAATCCGTTGTTTTTGCCCTCCTGATAAAGACACCCCACGTTCCCCGACTTCCGTTTGGTAGCCTTCAGGGAATTTCATGATGTCTTCGTGGATATCCGCTACTTTGGCATAGTGAATGACCTCTTCTTCAGATAGGTTTGGATTCCCAAAACGAATGTTTTCTAAAATCGTATTTGAAAATAGGAAATTCGTTTGCGGTACATATCCGATTGCTGAAGATAGTGTATTTAGACTGAAATCTTTGATATCTTTGCCGTCATAGGTAATTTGACCTTCGTATTGGTCATAATCACGCATTAACAACTTGAAGATTGTCGTTTTGCTAGACCCAGTACGACCAACTACACCAAGCATATTGCCCTCTTTCAGGTGAAAACGCGTATCCGATAATTTCGTCCGGCCATCATCTGGGTAGGCAAATTTCTGAACGTCAAAATGGATATCCCCTTGAATAGGCGTTGTAATAACTTGATCAGCTTCAACGATAGCCGGCTGTTCGTTCAATAATTCAGACACCCGGTCCCACGATGCGTTACCACGCTCAAGCGTATTGACTAGGTGACCGACCGCAATTAAAG
Organism: Aerococcus urinaeequi; assembly: GCF_001543205.1. Lineage (NCBI taxonomy): Bacteria > Bacillati > Bacillota > Bacilli > Lactobacillales > Aerococcaceae > Aerococcus > Aerococcus urinaeequi. The sequence continues at coordinate 1,816,023 of NZ_CP014162.1, read as the reverse complement.
GCCAAGCCATCATAGACAAGTAAGAAATGTAGGCAATCAAGTCACCGACTGTTATCCGACCGTTTTGGATAAAGTAAGTCCCAAAGAAGATGGTCAATACATAAGTTAAACCAGTGATAATCTCAATCATTGGCGTGTAAGCCGCATCTGCTTGGTAAACTTTACGGTTCATTTCGACAACCTGGTCTGTTTTTTCAACGAAGTCTTGGTAGTAGTCTTCTTCTTCACCGAACGTTTTGATGACTTTCATCCCAGAAACATTTTCTTGGACTTCGTCATTTAAACTTGAAAAAGCTTCAAGCGATTTACGGAACCGCTTGTTAATGATTCGACCTAGAACACGGGCCACCACAATTAGAATTGGGAATGGCAGAATAGTCACTAGGGTTAATTGCCAGTCGATTAAGACAAACATAGAGAACAAGGTCACGACTGAAATGGAGATAGAATCCGTTAAGGTCAGAATCCCCCCACCAGCAACAAAACGCAAGGCCGCTAAGTCGTTTGTGGCATGGGCCATCAAGTCACCCGTCCGATATTTATGGTAAAAGGTAGCGTCCATTTTTGTAAAATGACTAAACAAACGATTACGCATAATTGATTCTAGTAAAGTCGAATTTCCAAAAATAATTGTCCGCCAACCGTAGCGAAGTACATACATAATAATAGCCAATATTAAAATAAGGCCTGTTTGAGTGATTAATAATTGCCCAGTTAAAGAGCCTGCTGACAACTGGTCAACCATATTCCCTACAATTCTAGGGGTCATAGCTGATAGAATCGCACAGGTAACCAATGCCGTTATCCCAAAGGCATAGCTCTTCCACCGCAATTTAAAAAACCAACCCAATTTTTTAAAAATTGAAAACATTTCTTCCCTCCTAAATAAATTCTCACCTATTATCTAACAAATATTGACCAATTGCGAAAATTAACACCCGCATATAGATAAAAAATTTGATTAGACAACGAAACAGCCTCCGTATGCCTTATTAGCTACGGAGGCTATTGTTGATATTAAGCGCTTGGTGGCGCTTTAATCTCATCATTTAGATTTTTTGTTCGATTTCTTCATAGATTGTGTGATTTGACGCACACGTTTTTCTGAAGGTTTTTGACCCATTGACATCATCATTGAACGAATCATGTCATCAGAAATTGGTGGATTTTCTTCAAAATAGTTCACCATATATTTACGGGCGATAAAGAATCCCCCAACAGCACCTAAAATAGCTGCGATAATTACGATTAAAATCCAAGCTCCTGTACTTAGCATAGTCTATACACTCCTCTCATACGTTTACAAGATAAAATTTTACTAAAGTATTGCCCCTTTTGCAAAGCTTTTCATCAATTATACACCCTTAAATGTCAACTGATGCAATACCGCCTGGAAATTATCAGGAATTGGCGCATCAAAAGCCATGTGTTCACCAGTTACCGGGTGGTCTAATTCTAAGCGGTGGGCATGTAATAATTGGCCATTATCACTGAAGAACCGCTCCTTATATTGTCTTGCGTACAAAGGATCATCCACGATTGGGTGGTTGATAAAATCAGCGTGAACACGGATTTGATGGGTTCTACCTGTTTCCAGTTGGAAGTTGACCAAGGTATAGCCAACGTACCGGTGTTTGACCGTAAAATGCGTAACTGCATGACGACCAGCTTCGTTAGTTTCAAATTTCAACCGATCTTTTTCATGACGGCGGATTGGTGCATCAATGGTCCCGCCCGCTTCAAAAATTTCGCCATAAACTAAACCTGAATAAATTCGTGTCATTTGGTGGTTGGCCACTTGTTCAGTTAGATTTTCAAGGGCTGCTTGTGATTTAGCGACCACTAATAATCCGGTGGTGTCCTTGTCTAATCGATGGACGATACCTGGTCTAAAAGACTCGCGACCAACCGCTAGTTGCGACCCATTTTCCTGTACATGGTATAACAAACCATTCACTAGGGTATTGGTTGGATGGTTCACGGAAGGATGCACGACCAAATTGACTGGTTTATTGACCACTAAAATGTCATCATCTTCAAATACGATATCTAAAGACATCTTTTCGGCTACTGGTTTAAATTCTTCCGCTTCAGCAGGCGCCGGTTTCTCAACTCCGATTAAATCTCCATTAACCAAGGATTGTGACGCTTTAGCCACCTTGCCGTTTACTGTGACCAATTTGTCTTTGATCCATTTTTTGATTGTAGTCCGGCTTTCGTCTGTAAATTGATTAGTGACGAATTGGTCTAAACGCAAGCCGTCCTCACCCGTATAAGTATAATTAAATACTGTCTTTTCTTCTGTCAAAATGACACTCCTCACTTGTTAGCGGTTCTTTTTTCCAATTGGTCTTCAGGTGTAATAATCATGTAGACAATCATCATAATGACACCAATGGTTAAACAAACATCCGCTACATTAAATATTGGAAAATCCATAAATTCTAATCGAAACATGTCGATCACGTAGTTTAAATGCAGGCGGTCGATAAAGTTACCCAAGGCTCCTGCAATCATAAAGGAAAGACCTATAGCCAGTAGCGGCGCGCCTTTAGCTTCCTTGTGGAGCATATAGACGAGGACTGCCACAACAGCAACAGTAATGATATAAAATAGCCACATTTGCCCTGAGAAAATTCCCCAAGCAGCTCCATCATTTTGGATATAAAAGAAGGAAAGAATGCCTGGTATGAAATCTTGCCCTTCATTGACAGCAAAATTGGCCACTGTCCAATACTTCACGAATTGGTCAATACCAACTAAAATTGCAATTAATAGATAATTCAGTAACATAAATCCTCCTGAGCCGCTCGGCCGATATTGTTTAAATATATTTTACCATTATTCTAGCTTATTTATTAGCTGATTTGGCTTGGCGAATCCCGTCTTTAGCTAATTGGTCAGCTTCCTCATTATATTGATTACCTGTGTGGGCTGCGATTTTCACAAATCCGATAGCTAGATTCTTGGCCTGCTCTTGCATATAGTCCTGATATTCCTTAGTATAATCATTTTTGGCCTGCCAAGATTTTAGGGCCCACTCAGCGATCCCCATATAATCATGGTAAATCACAAGATTCTTAACCCCTGATTTTTGTGCAATTTTAACCGCATGCATAGCCGCGATAATTTCACCGGCTACATTCCGCATTTTAGCTAATCCTTCCGTGTTACGACCACCCTTGTAAGTTTTGATCGTATCCTGAAATAAGACTACACCCCCGTAGCCAAAATAACCAGATTTTTTATCGAAAGAGCCGTCTACATATACGGACATGGTATCGGCATCAACCTGGCCGTTTTTACCGTCTTTAGTTAGCCAGCGGATTTCTTCCCCTTGACTCGTTTTAGACACCGGCTGCGACCCATTACCCATAAAGGCTTCTGCTTCTTCTAGGCTGGTAAATGACTTATAGACTGCACCCGAAAAGCCCTTAACTTGTTTCTGACAGTCAGGCCAGGTCTTGTAGATTCCTGGTGTTTTTCCTTTTTTCACTGCATAAAATTTTGCCATGGTTGGTCAACCACTCGCTTTCTATTCTTGTAAAATGATGATACTACTATATCTATCTGAATTGATTATACTGATTTTCAGACTTACTTTCTCAGTTTCTCTACTAATTTTAGCAAAAAAAAGTGAGACCTAAGCCCCACTTCCCTTCACTGGCTTTTGGAATACCACCAGCGTTCATTGTTTTATTATAAGCGGGTGACGAGAATCGAACTCGCGACGATAGCTTGGAAGGCTATGGTTTTACCACTAAACTACACCCGCATGCAAAACTAATACAAGAGATAGTATACCACCTTCTGTATTAGTTTTGCAAGTGTTATTAGACAAAAAAAGTTTTTAATGTATCTAATGATATAATCATTTTCTGTGTAACTGCCCGTTCCCAAATGGTTTCAAGGGCTTGAGCATAAAGATCCATTTGCCCTTGGTAACGGTCGATTAAGGTTTGTTCTTGCTGGCTTTCATTTAGATAAGCAATCCGGTCAGTTTTAAAGTCATACAGGAAGATTTCATCCTGTAATAAAATAAAACCATCAATTGTCCCGTGGACCAACAAGTCATCATCTGTTGCCATATCCGTAAAGATTTCTGATCCAGCAACCATTAGGGAGAATGTTTCTTCTCTATATACATGGTCAACTTGTTTCAAAATCAATTGTCCCGCTGCCGTATCGAAGAAGGCTACTAGTTTATCCACTTGAATATGTGGCCAAAGTTTATTGCTTAAAATTTCTAGTTGGCATAGTTCATCAAAGAGCGCTTTAAAGGTCGCTTTACTTGGTTTAGCCCTTAAATTCACCTTCTGCATTAACAAATGGGCCGCTGACCCAATGGCTGTTGGTGTGACAGCTTGTTCTTTGGCCAAGAAACTCGGTTGGTCATAGTCCTCTTCAGTATAACGAAAGGTTTTAGTCAATTTATTTTGATTGTTGACTGACCAAGGTTGCAAGTCGAGGTCACTTGGATCTTGAAGCATCCGTTTCAATTCTGATACTGATTGGAAGGATGTTGTCTTGGTCGCCGATTGATAAGCATAATCTAAGTCGGTAGCTGGTAGCTGAATGACTTGTTTATTAGCTTGGTCACTGGTAGACATTTTGTCATCTGTAAAAATGGCCGCTAAAAGTTCTGCTTGGTCAACTTGGTTGGATTCATCTACCGTCTGTACCCACTTACTACGGCCCGCAAGTGCGTCTTGGCTAGAAACGACTGCAACCCGGAAATTGGTCTTAGTGTTGGCTAGGTAGTCTGGAATATGGACTGATTGGTTAACCTGATCAAAATCGTGGTGGCGCATCAACGCTGGGCCAATCCAATCAAGTAGACTGTTGGCTTTAATCCGGCCTGATGGCGATAGTTGCTCGTCTTTCATCAAAAGCCCTTGCCACTTGCCAATCGTGGTATCGAAGTTTTTCACCATACCCACTAATACCAGTTGCTGTTCCGCTCGAGTTAAGGCCACGTATAATTTTCGCATTTCTTCAGCCAACATGTCTTTCTTCTCAAAGCGTTTAGCCATCATTTCAAACATATTTGGATAGGTGATGTGACGTGTTCTATCAGACAATTTCACCCCGATACCGATAGCGTCATTATAAATCACCGGATTCCTTAGATCTTGAGTGTTAAAACGCTTGGAAATGTTATAGACGTAAACGAGCGGAAACTCTAAACCTTTTGAATGATGAATAGTATAGACATGGACCGCAGATCGAGCTTCGTCCCCGTGTTTTGGTGCTTGCAGGTCGTTGTCTTTCTCTTGAATTTTCTCAACAAAGCGGATGAATTGGAAAATCCCCTTAAAGGCTGACGCTTCATAGGTAGACGCCAATTTATAAAAACCATGCAAGTTATTTTGCCGAATCTCGCCATTTGGCATCCCACCAACATAATCGAGGAAGCCCGTATCTGTATAAATTTGCCAGATTAAAGTCGCCAACGGTTTGTCGCGGGCGATATCCCGCCACGCTAAGTGCCAATCATTCAAAATCCGCAATTTCTCAGCTATTCTTTCATCTTGCCCTTCATCCATGGCCATATAAGTTTTCATAGCGTCATAATAAGTTGCTTGTTTGTTGGCAATCCGGATTTTTGCTAGGTCTTGCTCATTTAAACCAATAATTGGTGACCGCAAAATAGCCGCCAGTGGAATATCTTGGTAAGGATTATCGATAAATTTTAAGACATTCAACATGACACGGATTTCTGTACGCTGGAAATAGTTCGCCGAATCATCCAACATCAAAGGAATTTTATATTGGGCAAAAACATCCTCTAATTCCGAATGGTTACGTCTAGTTGCTACAAGAATTACTATATCATTAAAGGTGATGGGTCTATCTGCCTGCAGCTTTTTATCATAAATCATGTGCTGGTTGTTGACCTTGTCCAAAATGGATTGGGCAATCAATTCTGCTTGCATTTTCGTCCCATTTGAGACCTCACCATCTAAACCGTCTAAACCTTCCTGGTCGTAATCGCTAGCTTCACTGCCATCTTCCTCCTCGTAAAGGAGAATTTCAGTCTGCATCCGGTCGGTTTCTGGATAGGCGGTAAAGCCCAATTTAAGGGCTGCATCCTCATCATAAGCAATCTGCCCCACTTGTGGATCCATGACTTGGCGGAAGATAAAGTTGGTAAAATCAAGGACATCTGCTCTTGACCGGAAGTTTTCCGCTAAGACAATCCTCTGCCCTCCATTACCATCCGCGAATTGGTTGAATTTATGGATAAATAGACCTGGTTCAGCAAAGCGGAAACGGTAAATCGACTGCTTCACATCCCCCACCATGAACATATTTGGATGTTCCGGATTCCCTGATACAGCTTGTAGAATGGCTTCCTGTAAGGCATTGACATCCTGATACTCATCCACCATGACTTCAGTAAACTTGTCCCGATAGTAAGCCTTAGCCTCATTCATAGTATTGACGTTTCCACTCACACTTCCGCCGTCGCCAGTTTCTGTGTCCGCTAACTGCTTACTTAAAATTTGATAGGTAAAAAGTTCGATATCTGAGAAATCTAAGATTCTTTGGTCAAATTTATGGGCTGTCATTCGTTCAGTAAAGACCTTCTCCACATTTATAATGGCTTGCCCAAGTTTTTTAGCATCTTGAATAAAGAGGCCTTGGTAATGCTCGTCAAAGGTAAAGTAAGGCAAGATATCCTTGTCGAATACGTCCTTAATTGTTTTGTCGTGTCGGTCTTTTAACTGAGTTCGTAAATCATTTTGTGCGTCGTTACCATCTTCAAAGTCTTTCTTACTTTTTCGAACTAAAGCAGGGAAAGATGTTGCAATAATTTGTTGGTAGGCATCTTTATAAGAGGCCTTCACATTCGTCTTCAATTGGTCTAAGTAAGCTAACTTTTCTTTCACAGAAATGGCCATTTTTTCAAAACCAACCGCTTCAGCAACCGGCAGGTCTTCAATATACAGTCGTGCAGTATTTTCAAGAGCTTCAATTTCATCTATTAAAGCAGGGACCACATATTCTTGATAAAAATCAGACTCACCGTAGGGGGTATCCTCATCCGGATATTTGGCTACTAATCCATCTAACCAGTCGTTTGGATGGGTATGGACCCGAGACTTGTTGTATAGGTCAAAAATCAACTGGTCAATCTTGTCATCTTTACGGTCGGAAGCAAAGTGTTTTGCCATACGTAAATAATCTGGATTGCCTTCTGCTAATAAGTCCTCTTTCAAGGCCTCCCAAACATTTTCAAAATGCATCATATTTTCAGTTTCATCGGTTAATAATCGGTAAACTGGGTCTAGATCAATCAAGAAATAATAACGTTGGATGACTTGCTTACAAAAGGCGTCAATGGTTGAAATATTGGCTTGCGGCAATTTGGCGATTTGTTGCAGATAATGTTGACGGCTGTCGGCGTCAGATTCTTCATTGATCATTTCTTGTAAGGCTACTTCCAACCGCTCTTTCATTTCACTAGCTGCTTTTTCGGTAAACGTTACAACCAGTAACTCATCCACCCCATAGCCACGTCGTACCTTCTGCAAGATACGTTGGACAAGGACACTCGTTTTACCAGATCCAGCAGAGGCTGAAACGAGCAGGTTATCCCCTTCTAAATGAATCGCTGCCCATTGGTCGGCTGTATAACGGGCATTAGCTTCTGTTTGTAATGGAATAGTGGTTTGTTTCTGTCTATTCTTCATCGTCTGACTGGTCCTCCTCTGCTACATTTTCATCTACATGGGCATCTGTCATTAAGGCTTGGAAAAATTCATCCTGATCCATAGACGGATTTGGTCGATATTTATTGGTATAGTCCGTTGCATCAAACATAGATACAGACCGGTAAGGCTCAGTCATGGACGGAATGTACGGATCATCATCAAGCGGATTTAAAGCAATATGGCCAGACACAATTTGTTCTGCTGTAGCCACAATCTTCTCTTCAACAAAGGCTAACAACTTATTCAACTCATCCTTGGTTAAGACTTTGGCAGCTTTAGCGAAATCGCCATCTTTCTTCCGGCTCACCGCATAAACGCTCGACTTCCCACCTGGTTCAAGTCCTTCGCTATGAATATCTTCTAATAGATCATAGTCAGCCCGTACATAACCCGACAGTTTCAAGTCGGCCAAAATTTGATCCGAAATATTTTTGTCAGTTAAATCTGTTTGCTTTTCAATTTTCACTTGAGGTTGGAAAATCCGTTGGTAGAAAGCACCTAGTGGCAAGGCAGTTTGACCATCTTGATTTAACTGGTCTAAAGCCACCTTCAAATAAGTATAAAGCTGCAATTGGGACCCTACATAAATCTGGTCAAATTTCACATCATGAGCCGATGACTTATAATCCACCACTTGGATAAAGTTTTGTTCCAGGCCATTTTCAACCTGCGACACCGCATCAATCCGGTCGATTTTACCGCGCAAACGAACTTCTTGCCCGTTTGCTAAAGTGAAATGGGTAATGGTCTCTTCTTCCTCGTCCTCATTTTGGGTATAGCCAAACCGTTGTTCCGTTTCGATAGTTTTCACATTAACCGCTTGGCGTTGCTTGATCATATTTTCAACCAGCAACTGAATGGTCTCTTTCATTGATTCCTGCAAGTAACTATTGCGGTGGTTAACCTTAAAAATCGTGTACTCAGGATAGACATCCGGATCATTTAACTTATCCGTCACTTCCCCTAAAATTTCCTTGGCCTCGCCATCAGAAAGATTAGCCAAATCAAACTCTTTTTGATTTACTTCCTTGAAAAAATGATCCAGCATTTCATGGAAGTAATTCCCTGTTTGCAAGGAATCTAATTGAAAGCTAGGTCGCTCTTTTAATTTCAACCCATATTTCAAATAATAAGAGAAGGGATCTCGATTATAGAGTTCAAGCTGGGAAACAGATACGGCCAAAATATCCCCGTATAAAGACCGGGACAATTCTGGTGTAAGTGGCAGTACCGTATTATGGTAGGTCAAACTAGACTGCAACCATTTAAAGAAACCAGCAGTAGATTGATTGGATACTACCTGGTCATATACAGGCCGCCATATCTGGCTTAAACGTTGTTGACCGTGGGCATCTTGGGCCACGGCTTTCAGTAGATAACGGACTTGGGTGTGACCATTACCTAGTTTCAACAAGGTTTCTTCAGCTGCATGGTCAGACGGTTGCCGTAGATATTTGGTTTGAATACCAAAAGCCTCTGCAATACGGCCGATCATTGGCGACAAGCCTTCAGTATCCGCATCGCCATTATTCAAGGGATAGGAAATATATAAATGATCTGTGGCAGACAGGAATGCCAAATAAGCTTTATAGGCTTCATTGTTATTCTTACTATCTGCCGATTGTTTTAAGGCTTGTAAGTCATCTAATTGACTAACCACTAATTGCCGGTCCTCGTTGGTTAAAAGAGATTTCTCTTCATAGACCACCGGTAAGGCATATTTGGACATACCTAAAAGAAAAGTGATTTTCTTTGCCTCTACCTTATTTTCATCAAAAGAGCCAATTGTAACAGAGTCCATTGTTGGTGGCACCATGGCATAGCTTGCATTTTGAAAGGCCAAATCTAAAATCTTAAAGAAGTATTCTAAGTCAAATGCTTCCTCACCAAATAAGAGGACATAGTCGTCCAACATATGGATAAAGGTTTGCCAAGCCTGTTCGTGTTGTCTCGCCTCTTGTAATTGCCCAGCCTCTAAATAGCTGTCCCGCCAATTCATCAAATTGGTTGGAATCCCATTATTGGTTAGGAATTGATAGAAATATGTAATAGCCGCTTCAGTCGTTTGATCCTTTTTCCAATTGTCAAATAGTGGCGACAAGGCCCCAACAACAAAAGCCTTTACCTGGTTAGCGGTTGCTTCGATCGCAATATCACGCTTTGTCCCTATTTTTTCGCCGTCTTCCCCCACTAAAATATAGGACCAAATCCGGTCTTTAGACCACCAAAATTGTCCTTCATAACCATTTCGTAAAACAACATTTTCTGTCAAATCGATCGCATCACGGAATTGAATTTGCTCCTTTTTGGAAGCTGACAATTCATCCGATACTACCTCTACTGAATCAAAAGTTGGATCATTCCAATTGGTCAAGTCACCCAAATCAACTGGCGTTAATAATTCACTACGCAGTAAATCAAAGACATCTTGATACCGCCAATTACCTTGGTAAACCCGATACAAACTTATCATCAGCCTGTAAAGTGGATGGAGAGCCATATCCTCTTGGAAATTAGTGAAATAAGGAATTTCATTGGCGTCAAGAGCCGCCTGTAAAGCGTGTTGATAGGCATCCTCATCTCTAGATAGGATTTGGATGTCCTTGTAGCGGTAATCGGTATTTGGATCTGCCACTAATCGATAAATTTCATTGGCTACTTGGTCAGCTTCCATATGAGTAGACGGTACTTCCCAAATTTCCATGACCTGATTGACTGCCGTTTTAGCAGGTTCAGTTTGCGCAACTTGGCCACTTTCAATACGGTTGTCCGTTCTTAGATAATGATCTAAAACTTTAAAACCATTGGCATAACTATTATCCGATTCAGCAACTATAGGATTAGCGAATGGAATCTCTTGCTTTCTAACGAATTGCATCAATTGATTGTAAGTTTTCCCTGTTACCGTAAATAACTCATACCAGTCCGGCGTCCTAAAGTCATAAGGTTGATCTAAATTCAGCACAATTTGCACTTGTGGACAATTTTCAAGGAAGGCAACAATCGTCTCCAACTCTTGGGCATTAAAATAATCAAAGCCCGTAATGATAATTCTTGTTTTAGATAAATCTTGGTCTGAAATTGCCTGTCTTAATTGGGCAAAAACATTTTGGTCTACCATAGTTAAGCCCGCTAAATATTTTTCATACTCTCCGTAAATCGCAGCCAATTCTTTCATTTTCTTCACTTGGTTTTGAATCAAGGGCTGGTCACTAGACTCATAGCTAGATAACGAATTTAAAAAGACGTCACTGGTAATTTGACCGTTCACTAACTCTTTAAACAAGTCAGCCAAGGCTTCCACAAATCCAATCTGATCGTATTCACCCCGGTATACCAATAAGTCATCTTTCATATCCGCTAAAACGCGACCGATAACCATGATATTACCAATATCTGAAACGTCCCTAACTGATTGACTATCTTGTTTCTGCAATAAATACCAAGCTAACCGTTTGAAAGACTGCACTTGTAGTCGCATCATGCCAGCATGTTTATTGTCAGTTGTATGGCCAGCATTCAACTGGACTGCCTTCATTTGACGTAAAACAGACATCTCTAAATCAAATTTCATATTATCATCAGTGATAATAAAGACTTGATTTTCGACATCTGCTCTTAGATAAGCATCAATGTCTTCATATACAGATTTCAGGTTATTTTGTGTCGGGGTCTTTAAAATAAACTGTAAATTCATAAGCCCTCCTTTTGTAAAAGCACATGTTTCTAATTGCTAAATATATAAAAGGAGAAGTTGGCACCGGATAGACGCCAACTTCTTTCTTTGCGGTAAATGTTTTTACCTTCATATATTTAAAAATAGTATTTTATAGATTGTTGTAATCGCCAGCACCTTCAATGATGGCTAGAATAACTTCAGTTGCCTTCACCATCGTTTCTAGGCTGACATATTCAAAACGACCATGCATATTTTCCCCACCAGCAAATAAGTTTGGTGTTGGTAGTCCCATGTATGTCAATTTAGACCCATCGGTACCACCACGAACCGCAATAATATCTGGTTGGATATCTACAGCAGCAAATGCATTTTCAGCAAGCGTCACAGGGCGCATATCTTTTTCAATAATTGCACCCATGTTGTAATATTGATCATTTAAAGTAACTGTGGCAATGTCACTACCATAAAATGCATTTAATTTACCTGCAGCATCTTGGATTAATGCCTTGCGGTTTTCAAATTGTTGACGGTCATGGTCACGAATAATGTAAGTCGCTTTAGCAGCTTCTACATTCCCTTCCATACCCATTAAGTGGAAGAAACCTTCGCGTCCTTCTGTATTTTCAGGACGTTCATTTTCTGGTAACTGGTTATGGATATCGATAGCCACTTGTAAGGCATTGATCATTAAATCCTTCGCTGAACCTGGGTGAATGTTTTTACCTGCTACTTCAACAACTGCTGAAGCCGCATTGAAAGTTTCAAATTCTAATTCACCTAGTGGGCCACCGTCCATAGTGTAGGCAAAGTCAGCCGCAAAACGTTCAACGTCAAAGCGGTCAGCCCCAACACCAATTTCTTCATCCGGACCAAAAGCCACTTTCACTTCTCCATGTTTAATGGATGGATTGTCGATTAAGTATTTACCAGCGGTAACGATTTCAGCGATACCCGCCTTGTCATCTGCACCAAGTAAAGTTGTCCCATCCGTTGTAATCAAAGTTTGACCGACATATTTGTTTAATGAATCAAACTCAGCAGGATTTAATTCATACCCAGAATCACCTAAAGGAATCACGCCACCATCATATTTTTCAATGATTTGCGGGCTAACATTTTCAGCGTTAAAATCTGCCGTATCTACGTGGGCAAAGAAACCGATTGTTGGGTAGTCTTTGCTGTCATCTGTTGCAGGAATTGTTGCTGTGACAAATGAGTCTTTTTCATTGTAGAAGACATCTGAAAATCCTAAAGTCGTTAATTCTTTAGCTAATTTCTTAGCGAATGCTACTTGGTTAGGTGATGAAGGCACTTGGTCCGCATTCGCCTCGTTTGAGCGCGTATTCTCTTTTGCATAAGTCACAAAGCGGTTTAATAATTCTTGGTCTTTAATTTGATAAGTCATTCAGTATTTCCTCCTATATAAATGTAAATGGATCCGTATTTAATTGGCTAGCAACTACATCAACCTGCCAGTTATTTTCATCGTTCCATTGCTTAAACATGTCTGTCATTTTAGATTTTACGATTGATTCAAAATGGTGACCTGGGTCGATCACGTTCAAGCCCGCCGCAATCATATCGTGGCCGGTATGGTAGTAAACATCACCAGTGATAAAGGTATCCGCACCCTTAGCCAGTGCATCCTCGAAGTAAGAACCGCCGTCACCTCCTAAAATAGCCACCCGTTTAACAGGTCTATCTTTATCAGCAACCACCATCCTTAAGCCATTGACGCCCGTTTTTGCTTTCACAAATTCACCGAAAGCTTCTAGAGTCATCGGTTCAGCTAAATCTCCGATGCGTCCAATACCAATCGCTTGCCCGGTCGTTTCATCTATCGTATGGGTTCGCAAAACCTCTACGTTCTCAACCTCGTATAAATCAGAAAGCCAGTCATTCATCCCAGCTGGCGCAGCATCCAAATTGGTATGCGCTGCATATACCCCAATGCCTGAGCGAATAATTTCCGCATACATCGATTGTTGCGGATCATCTTCTGTTAAACGTTTCACCGGTTTAAAGATTGGTGGATGATGGGCAAAAATGAAATCTGCGCCAATTGCCTTAGCTTCTTCAACCACTTCGGGGCGAATATCTAAGGTCACCAAAATCTTGCGAACCTCTTGGTCGAGACGGCCGAAATGCAAGCCAGTCGGATCTCCTTCAACGGCATAGTATTCTGGGGCAAAAGTTTGGAATTGCTGGATAAAATCTTTAATTGTGAGCGACAAATCAATACCTCCTTAAGCTAATTGTGCTTGTATCGCTGTCTTCAATTCTTGATAACGGGCGATCTTGATTTCATCGCGGTTACTGGCTTGTTCAAGTTGGTCTAATACATAGTTTGTCCGTTTCATTTCTAACTGCCATTTTTCCTGAAAAATAGCTGCATATTTCTCTTTGTTAAATAAGCCAAATAAAATATCATCATTCGTTAGTTCCTGTTGTAAGTTATCTCGGTAATCCGCTACAATCACTTCATAAAATTTACCATTTTCAGCAATCATCGCTTCATCAACGATCTCATAAGAATGGGTGTTTAACCATTGACGCACCTTGTCTTCTGCCACATTTGGTTGCAGAATAAGACGCGGATTAGTCGCTAATTTACCGTCAATTAACCCTTGGTCTAGAATATCCACGATCAAAGCACCGCCCATACCGCAAATGGTAATAGTGTCAATTTGGTCTGAAGGTTCAATAACCGCTAAACCGTCTCCAAGTCGCGCTTCAACCATATGCCCTAATTCCTGACGAGCAATTTCTTGCTGGGCAGACTGAAAAGGACCTGCCACAACTTCACCAGCAATTGCACTAGTGATTTTATCTTGACTAGCCAAATTGACCGGTAAGTAAGCGTGGTCTGACCCAATATCTGCCAGCCGCGCGCCATCTTTCACAAAAGATGCGACCGATGCTAGTCGGTCTGATAAGTGATTTACATTCATAATTTATCTTCTCCACTCGTTTTCAATACAGAACAATTATAACAAAGATTCAGGTATTTTTTAGGGATTTGCCTCGTAAAATAACAAGATAATTTTTACTTTACCAGAAATTTTATGAGACAGATAAACGGTCGTTTCACCAAAGAACTTCCAATGTCGACTTTTCATTTAATAATAAGGACTTGGAAGTTTTTAATTTTATTCAGAACCCTCTAGCACAATAGAGTTGCTCGCGGATATCAATCGGTTACCCAAGCGCTTTATCAATAACTCTTTTATATTGAGCCAATCTGCCACAAGATATATTTGAATTGATTCTTCCTATATTAATGTGTTTTCTGTGATTAATTATACTTTTTATTATATACTAATAATGAATATTTAACAGCTATGCGATGGTTCCAAAAATCACAAATGACTGTAGTTAATATGAACGGAGGTATTTTATGGCTATTAAAAACCTACAACACGTGCTAGATTTCTGGTTTGCAGCTGAAAATGCAGACTTGTTGTTCGCAAAAGATGATAATTTTGATGCCACAATCCGCTACCAGTTTCTAGATACTTGGACAGCGGCTGCTAATAATGAACTTTGGCAATGGCGCGATGATCCTTATGGACGCTTGGCTGAAATTATTGTCTTAGACCAATTTTCCCGCAATCTCTGGCGTGGATCTGCCAAGTCATTTTCCCAAGATAAAATGGCGCTTGCCCTGTCACAAGAATTGTATCACCATCCAGCTTTTAATGACTTATTTAACGAGCAGGAAAAAATATTCGCAGTTATGCCTTTTATGCATTCTGAATCTAAAACCGTCCACAAATGGGCGCTAACCATTTTTCAAGAAATTGGCAACGAGAATAATTTATACTACGAAAAGTTACACAAGAATATCATCGACAAGTTCGGCCGATATCCACACCGCAATGAGGTGCTAGGTCGCGAAACTACCGCTGAAGAAGCTGAATTCCTGACCCAAGAAAACTCTTCATTTTAAACATTTATCTAAGTAAAAGCAAACTACATAGGAGGTTTTTACATGATTGGATTATGTTCAGTCACCTTTAGAGACGATTCCGTCGAATACATCATCGATTTAGCCAAGGAAGCCGGCATTCAAGCTATTGAATGGGGTAGCGATAACCACCTGCCCAAAAATGATATCGCACAAGCCGAGAAAGTCGCGCAATTAATGCAAGAAGCTGGTTTAAACACTTCATCCTACGGGAGCTACTACAAACTTGGGTCATTCGACGATTTCGAACCCTTCATCCAAATCGCGCAAATAGTTGATGCGTCAATCATTCGCGTTTGGGCCGGGGAAGAAGGATCTGCGGACGTGGATGGTGAATACCGCGAAGACATTATTGAAGATGCAAACCGTATCGGCAAAATGGCATCCGAAGCCAACCTATCTATCGCCTTGGAATACCACATGGACACCCTAACCGATACACCATCATCTGCCCAACAACTCATGCAAGAGATTACTGCGCCTAACGCCTACTTATATTGGCAACCGGCAGAGTCACTAACGGTTGAAGAATGGATCGAAAGCTTACCGAATTTAGCACCATGGATTACTAACGTTCACGTCTTTCATTGGCAGGACTTCTACAACCGTTATCCATTAGCTGACGGACAAGATGAGTGGTTACAGTACATCCGAACCATTGAAAAAGAATCCCAAAACAAACATCATTACCTCATTGAATTTGTACCTGGCGAAGACCAAAAACAAGGTTTCTTAGACAGTGTAGCAACATTAAAAGCTTGGTTATTCCAATTGAATATTGAATACTAATTCATCGCCGACAATAAACTAAGACATAAGAGCTTGGTCAGCCTCCCAGCCAACAAGTTCTTGCGCCTTTATCCTATAGCCATTTCTTCAAATTTTTGACCTTATTGATTAAATGTTATCAGATAGACTTAATTAATATAGTTCGAAAAGTCTGTGAGTTCGAAAGTTTTGGTATTCCCGTCAATGGTAATGACTTTATTCCCTAATTTAAATTGAATAAATTACAAAAATATAATTTTAGATACAAAAATACCCTGAATATTATCCGGAAAAAGGACAATCCTCAGGGTAGGAGACTATTTAAATAGATGATGATCGTGGTGATTAACCTCTTCGGCCATCTTCTCTTTATAATCATAGGTCCTATATTGAATGATAGACTGACTGTAAAATCTGTATAGATGATATTGCAAGTAAGCGGCCAATGAACCAATCAGGGTTCCAATGACAATACCTTCAAATCGGTAGCTAAGATAGTCAAAGCCAAGATTTGGATTCTGGAAGGTTAATTGAATCAAGACCATATTGGTCACGAAGAAAATCCCCATTGAATAATTGCGCGGGATAAAGTACTCTGCCAATACGTATAAAATAACGACTGCACCGATCCGTAAAATATGCGGGATTGGGATAATAATGATTAAAGCAGCTGTTGCCAGTCCGGCGATGGTCCCGAAAACCCTTTGGAAGCTTTTATTTAAAATAATTTCCAGAGTGTTTCCTTGTAGGATGGCTGAACAAGACACGATAATCCATGAATAAGGACTCAGATCGAGCACAATATTCAAATAAGACGCGAAGAATAAGACGCTTGCATAATAGAAAGAATCAACCACCATCCGTGGATCTTGTCGAATAGCCTCCTTGAAATGGAAGGTGAAGGTAAAGGTTTGTTTAGGTAAATGCAAGTATTTCACTAATAGAAAGGCCATGATTAGGGAAACCACAATCCCATAGGCAAATTCAAGCAATTGCACAGGCATTTGATTGAGTGGTATATCTCGTGTAGCTGCTGCTGCCATCACTAGAATAACGAAGATGTCTCCTGGCTTATCAATCCGGTAAATTCGGTAGATCAATCTAGCAAAAAAGGCTACCAACCCAATAGCTATAGGGGCAATTAAAGGGATTTGTCCGATGATTAAGCCGACTGTATAAGACACCATCAAGGTCATGGCCACAAAAACCATCCGTTTAATGGTCCGGCTACCTTCAAAAGATTGAAAATGTAAAAAAGTAAATAAGCCTAAGCTAGATGTGGCATTAATCCCAGGCATACCCAATAAATAGCCGGTTAAATTGACAATCAAGGTACAAATACCAGCGACTAGTACCCGTTCTAAATGATCATTTGGCGAGGGTTTTAATAATAATGTTTGTTTAATAAATGAACGCATGTAGTCTCCTCCAAAAAATACCGGACCTGCCTTTTTTATATCAGCCAGCATCCGGTTGCCCTTCCATTATACCATGAAAGTTTTCACTACATTTTCATTTTTTACCATTGATTGACATGGTCAACGGTTTTAAACCCGTCAGAACTTAATTCATACACTGTGTCACACACTGATTTTAAAAACTGTCGGTCGTGGGAAACGGTGATGATAGCGCCGGGATAATCATTGAAAACCGTACGGATTTCTTGTTGAGAAGAAGCTGAGAAATTCCTATTCGGTTCATCTAAGAGTAAGACATTATAGCCTTTGAGGTCCAAACTAGCTAAGATGAGTTTTCCCTTTTGCCCACCGGATAAGTAAGCTATTGGTTGGTCCATTTCTTCAGGTAAAAAGCGGAGACTACCCAAATAAGTCATGATTTGTGTTCTTTCTTCCTTGTCCCCGGTGGTAGTCATAAATTCGATAGGGGTTTGATCATCAGGAATTTCCTCGCTGTATTGTTGGGGCATGTAGCCCACTTGAAGGCCTTTAGCATCTTTTAAATCATGCCAAAGTTGACGAAGAAAAGGCGTTTTGCCAATACCATTAGGGCCAATAATTGCGACCTTAACACCAGGTTTTACCACAATTGATAAGTCATCAATCACTGTGAATAGAGTGCTAGCTTGCGTCATGGTTTAGTGCTTAATTAGTAACATATATTTACCTCCTTTATTATTTTGGGCACAAAAAATGCCCTACTAGATTGTTCTGTAGTAGGACAAATATTGAACATGGATACTTGAAAAATGACGATTTCAAACTATAAAATATCATTTAGAAGGACATTCTTATAGGTATCTACTAGCCTTATTCGCGCTCGAGAGCTGTTTTCAACTTTGCTAAAGCTTGATCTACCACATCTTTTGTGACATTTAATGGGGGTAGTAAACGGATGACGTTATCCTTAGCTGAAGTCACTAGCAAACCTTGTTCTGCCGCCGCCGCAACCACTTGGGCTACTGGCTTAGTGACTTTCAACCCAATCAAAAACCCTTGACCACGAATTTCTTCTACTAGTGGGGATTGCCAAGATTGTAATTGATCCTTGATATAAGCAGATATAACTTTCACATTTTTCAAAAGTTGTTGGTCTTCAATGGCTGACAAGATGTAGTTGCCCGCTGCTGTAGCTAATGGATTGCCACCAAATGTAGTGCCGTGGTCACCTGGTTTAAAGTGGTCGGCCACTTGGTCCTTTGCCACTACAGCCCCAATTGGTAAGCCCCCACCTAACCCTTTTGCTAGGGTGATGATATCTGGATTTAAAGTCGTTTGTTGGAAGGCGAACATGGTTCCTGTCCGGCCAATTCCTGTTTGAATCTCATCTACAATCACTAGGACATCCTCTTGTTTTTGCAGTGTGTTGATAGCAGACACGAATTCAGGCGTAATGGTATTGACCCCACCTTCTCCTTGGATGACCTCAAGCAAAATGGCACAAGTATTCTTGTTAACTGCCTTTTTTAAAGCGTCAACGTCGTTAAAATCCACATATTTAAAACCGACTGGTAAGGGTTTAAAGGCGGTGTGCATGTCTTCTTGGCCGGTTGCTGTTAAGCTGGCCAAGGTCCGACCGTGGAAAGATTGGGTCATGGAAATAATTTCAAAGGCATCCGGCCCCTTGTTCTCAGTCCCCCATTTACGGGCCAGTTTAATAGCTGCTTCATTGGCTTCAGTCCCCGAATTGGCGAAGAAAGTCTTGTCCAGATTTGAAACTTGGCTTAATTTTTCGGCTAATTTTACCCCATTTTCATTCCAGAAAAGGTTGGACACATGGATCAGATTGCCCGCTTGCTTGGTAATAAAATCGACGAATCCTTGGTCGGCGTGCCCTAATACGTTACAGGCGATGCCAGAAATGAAATCGATGTACTTTTTCCCATCAAGGTCTTCAACATAGGGACCTTGGCCTTTGACCAAAACTGTTTCTTGGCGGTTAAAGGTGTGCATGGTGACTTCTTGTCCTAATGCAATCAATTCTTGCGTATTGAGATTTTGTGTTGTCATATGCTCCTCCTAACTCCGGTAGTCGGCGTTAATTTTGATGTAATCTTCAGTCATATCGCAGGTCCAAACGGCGGTCTTACTATTGCCGAGGCCTAAATCGATATGGATGGTGATTTCTGTTTCAGATAGGATTTCATAGGCTAAATCTTCATCAAATACTAGCCCCTGACCATTCTTGCAGGTTAAAATCTCTCCCTTTTCAGAAATGAAACTGATCTGAATTTTGGCTGGGTCGAGGTAGTCTGGCTGGGATTGGCCAATGGCTGATAATACCCGGCCCCAGTTAGCGTCTTGCCCGTAAACAGCTGTTTTCACCAGGGAGGATGTCGCTACTTGCTTGGCAATCGCTTCAGCGTCTGCTTGACTAGCAGCGCCTTTCACAGCAACGGTAACAAATTTCGTTGCCCCTTCCCCGTCGGCCACAATTTCTTGGGCCATCATTTGACAGATTTCCGTCAATTTCTCTTGGAAAATCAATATATTTTGCTTGGTTGGCTTAACAGAGACCTTGTTGGTAGATGCCAGAAGGACGGTATCGTTGGGACTAGTATCCCCGTCAACTGAAATCTTATTGAAAGATTGGTTAACAGACTCTTTCAGTAATTGCTGTAAGGTTTCTTGGCCAAGGTCTAAATCAGTCACAATATAAGACAACATGGTTCCCATATTCGGGTGAATCATACCTGACCCCTTGGCAATGGCCGCTAGGTGAACGGGCTGCCCTTCAATTTCAAAGGCAATAGCTGCTTGCTTAATTTTGGTGTCCGTAGTCATAATGGCTTCAGCCGCTTGAATCGAATCACCGTCTGTCAGATTATGCGTTAACGTGACCACTTGGTCGTCGAAATTACTCAGGTCCATTGGTACACCAATAACACCTGTAGAACAAATCAGGATTTCATCTGGTTGAATTGTTAGCTTGCTAGCAAGTGTGTTGGCCATAATTTGAACATCGGTATCTCCTTTTGGTCCGTTAAAGGTGTTGGCATTTCCGGAATTAATCATAATGGCTTTAAAGGTAGCCTGTTCATTCAGGCGTTTTTTATCATATTTGATATGATGGGATTGGATGGCATTTTTAGTAAATACCCCTGCCATAGTGGCCCCTTTTGGAAAATAAATCAGGGCTAAATCTTTGTTGCGGTGTTTGAAACCAGAATGGACACCAGACACCCAGACATTTTCAATGGCGCAAAGGCCTCCAGAAATGGCCTGACTAGTTAAAGAATGTATTTCAGCATTTTCACTACTTATTGAGGTCGGTAATTGACTTTGTGACATGTATTCAAACTCCTTTCATCAGTGGTTATGGGAAGATTGGGGCTTGGGTAAGCCCAGTCGTTTGGTCTAGGCCAAACATTAGATTCATATTTTGGATGGCTTGCCCAGCTGCACCTTTTACTAGGTTGTCTATGACGGCAAAAATCACTAACCGGTTGGTTCTTTGATCGACTTTGACTTGGATTTGGGCAAAATTGCTGGCCCGAACCGCTTTAATTTGTGGCAATTGGTCTTGGCCTAGGATGTGAATAAAGTATTTGTCTTGGTAATAATTTTGATAGATTTGACGGACTTGGTCTTCATTAATGTCTTTAGTTAAGTCCACATAGATTGTGGCATGAATGCCCCGTTCGGTTGGTAACAAATGCGGGGTGAATTGAACAGTGACTTGATTGTTTGCAACATTATTTAAAGTCTGCTCAATTTCAGGAATATGGCGGTGAGCCATAGGGTTGTAAGCGTAAAAGTTGTTAGCTAACTCAGTTAGTAAGTTGGCTACCTTGGCAGACCGGCCTGCCCCAGAGACACCTGTTTTGGCGTCAATAATTACTGAATCGGTTCGAATGAAATCTTGGTCGATTACTGGCAATAAGGCGAGCAAACTGCAGGTCACAAAACAGCCAGGATTGGCGATTAAATCTGCCTTTTGAATGTCGGCAGCGTAAAGTTCAGGCAAACCGTAAACCGCTTGTTCAAGTAAATCAGGTTCTGTTTGTGGAATGCCATAATATTCTTGGTAGACTTGGCTATCCTTCAGTCTAAAGTCCGCCCCCAAATCAATCACCTTGACGTCATGCGCTTGGGCTGCTTTCGCGATTTCCATGGATACCCCGTGCGGCAAGCACAAGAATAAGACATCCACTTGGTCGAAAATTTGGTTTGGATCATAAGCCACGAAGGATTGGTCGATTAAGCCCTTGAAATGAGGATAATAGTCCTGAACCTTAGTTCCCACTTCATTTCTCGAAGTTAAAGTGGTTAATTCAATATCTGGTCGGGTCACCAACAAGCGGATTAATTCTTCACCTGTATAGCCAGTTGCCCCGATAATCCCTACTTTAATCACCTAATCGCCTCCTTTGTCATTATTGTTTGGCCAGAATAAGTTGCCGTTTGTAGCTGCCATGATGGCTTTAATTGAGTGCAAGCGATTTTCTGCTTGTAAGAATTGTTTGGCGTAATCGGCCTGGAAGACTTCATCTGTCACTTCCATTTCTTGGTAGCCGTATTGGTCTAAGACTTGCTGGCCGTAAGTGGTTTCTGCGTCATGGAAGGCAGGTAGGCAATGTAGGAAAATGCAATTCGCTGTCTCAACTTGGTCTATCAATGATTTGTTGACTTGGAATGGCATTAATTGCTTGATCCGGTCTTCAAAGGTCGCTTCCTCACCCATTGACACCCAGACATCTGTGTATATAATGTTGGCCGTTTTCACGGCTTGAACTGGGTTATTTGTTACGGTGATTTTGGCATTTGTTGCTTTAGCGATGTCTTGAGCGGTTTCAAGAATATCTTGTTCAGGTTGTAATTGTGAGCTAGTCGCAATGGTAATGTCAACGCCCAACTTGGCACCTGCAATCATTAAAGAGTTGGCCATATTGTTACGACCATCACCTAGATAGACTAAGTGGTGCCCTTTTAAACAACCGAAAATCTCTTTGATAGTCATAAAGTCCGCAATCATTTGGGTTGGATGCCAGGTATCGGTCAAGCCGTTCCAAACTGGTACACCAGCGTGGGCGCCTAATAATTCGACTGCGTTCTGGTCAAAACCACGATACTCGATGCCATCAAACATGGAGCCAAGAACTTTTGCGGTGTCTATAACAGATTCTTTCTTACCGAGTTGGATGTCGTTGGCCCCAAGGTATTCAGGGTGACCGCCTAAATCGTTGACCGCTACGGTAAAGGCTGCACGGGTCCGAGTGGAAGATTTTTCAAATAATAAGGCAATATTTTGACCTTTTAAATATTCGTGTGGAATGTTGGCTTTTTTTAATTTTTTTAGATGCAAGGCGAAGTCTATTAGGAATTCAATTTCTTCACTGGTATAATCCAGTAATTTTAAAAAGTTTTTATTTTGTAAGTTCATGTGTATACCACCTTTTTAAGCTGTAATCATGGTGCCAATGCCATTTTTGGTAAATAATTCTAAGATAATAGCATGGGGAATGGTGCCGTCGATAATCTGGCAAGAATGGACACCCGATTGGATGGCACCTAGGCAATTTTCCACTTTAGGAATCATGCCGCCAGTAATGATCTTGTTTTCAATGGCTTCTTGGATTTGGTCAGCGGACATAACGGAATATAAAGTTGATGGGTCAGCCGGATCTTCATAGATGCCGTTAATATCAGTCAGGTAAATCATTTTTTCAGCCTTTAAAGCTGAGGCAATCGCAGCGGCCGCTTCATCAGAATTGATGTTCAAGCTCTCACCTTTGGGTCCATAAGCGATGGGTGAAATCACCGGAAGCATATTATCATCTAACATTTGGTTGAGATAGTCCGTGTTGACATTTGTTACCTGGCCAACTAGCCCAAGGGATTCATCTTTCTTCACAGCTTCCATAACTTTATTGTCCTTACCAGAAACTGAAACTGACGAAACGCCCTCCTCATTCAACATGGTGGTTAAATTGGGTGAGATCAAACCAGTTAAGACCATTTCAACCGTCCGCATCACATCACTTGAAGTCACCCGCAAACCATTAATAAACTGTGGCTCAACTCCTTGCACTTCAAGCATCCGGTTAATTTCTGGCCCACCACCATGTACGATAATTGGCTTCATTCCAACGTACGACAGCCAAGCGATATCTGAAATCACCCGCTGCCGCATTTCTTCAGAAATCATGGCATGACCGCCATATTTAATCACCACAATTTTTTGGTGAAAATCCTTAATATATGCCAAGGAATTTATTAAAATATCTGCCTTCTCAATATCTTGCTTATTAATCTCTATCACTTTTCTCCTCCATTTCATCAAAAAACACCCCTACATCTGCATCTCGCAAATATAGAGGCGTTAAACCGCGGTACCACTCTACTTAGGCATTTTCCATTGATTTTAATCACCGGAAAATGGCTATCTCTCATCCTAACGTGGACACTACGTCCTTGTTCAGTTTTTTAACCTAACAAGAAATCTTTAAAGCGCGGTTCAATTGGTTGATATCAGTAGTCTCACACCATCACTACTTCGCTTGGCATACGCCCCAATTTACTTTCTTTATCTACGATTCATTTATATATAAAAAAGCCCCGTTCCATGTTCAAATAGAACATAGAGACGGGGCTTAGCCGTGGTACCACTCTAGTTAACTCAAATTGACAAACAATTGAATTCACTCGATTTTGTTAACGCTGCATCAGCGAAATTAGCTACTTGCTTTCACCAATTTATCTATGAAGTGCGGTTCAGTGATGTCGTCATATTAGGCTTCCACTCTATCCTAACTCGCTGTGAATCCAATCATCATTTACTCTCTTCATACTTGATCTTTAATATTTCCATTATTTTATTAGGAAATAATGATAATGTCAAATGTTTTATCAGAGTATTTTTAAGTTAGTGATATGTTTTTTGCATCACTGTCTTGCATAGAATTCATTAAACCTTAGCGCCAACCGCTTTTTCGTCCAAAACTTTCGTATAGGCTTTAAAGGTATCTAGGTGGGTAAACAATGACGCTAATTGGCTGATGGCAGTCAATCTAGTCGCCAACCCTTTTTCATACCCTGGCACATTACCCGTTGTATCCACCACTAATTGCACATCGTTTTCAGTGATATATTGGTTTAACTCATCTGTATTTGAGAAGACTGTAAAGTTATCTGATTCAAGCTTTTCGTCTGCGTCATTGATGTAGATTGCTAATGGGTAACCTGCCTTATGCAACTTGGTCAAGTCCGCTTCGATTTCTCCTAAATCTGCTTTAAACAAGTTGAAGACAATCGCACCATCTTCAGTCGCTTGAATGTTGGCTCCTTCAAAGGCTCTTTGTAGGGCAATGGCGTATGTCTTACCTGACCCCATCACTTCACCAGTTGATTTCATTTCTGGACTAACCGCTGGATCAACACCATTTAATTTAGTGAATGAGAAGACCGGTGCTTTCACATGGACTTGGTCATCAGTATAGTCGAATACCCCGCTAGTATAGCCTTGCGCTTGTAAGCTAGTCCCCATGATCACGTTTGTAGCAATTTGCGCGATTTCAATATCTGTTACTTTTGATAAGAATGGCACTGTACGGCTGGCTCTAGGGTTCACTTCGATAATAAAGACTTTATCATTTTCCACGATGAACTGGATATTCACCATCCCAATTGTGCCTAAGCCATTTCCAATTTTGATGGTTTCATCGATAATTTGGTCGATGACAGCTTGTGATAATCTTTGTGTAGGGAAAACAGCCATGGAGTCACCTGAGTGGACACCCGCTGCTTCGATATGTTCCATGATACCTGGGATAAAGACATCCGTGCCGTCGCAAATGGCGTCCACTTCAACTTCAATCCCTTGAACGTAGTGGTCAATCAAGATTGGCGCTTCTTGTTTTAATTTATGACTTTCAACCAAGGCGTCATTCATGTAAGTGGTTAAGTTTTCTTCGTCATAAACCACTTCCATCCCTCTACCACCTAGGACAAATGATGGTCTAACAAGTACTGGGTAGCCACCAATTTTTTCTGGGATAGCTAGCGCTTCTTCTAAGGTTAAGGCTGTAGCACCTTCTGGTTGGGCAATATTTAATTGGGTTAATGCTTGTTCGAATAATTTTCTATCTTCAGCTCGGTTCATGTCTTCAACCGATGTCCCAAGAATTTGGATACCAGCTTCATTCAAGTCATTGGCCAAGTTGATGGCAGTTTGTCCACCGAATTGAATCATGACACCGATTGGTTGCTCCCGTTCAATAATAGCCATCACATTTTCAAAAGTAACTGGTTCAAAGAATAATTTGTCAGAGATCGAGAAATCAGTAGATACTGTTTCAGGGTTAGAGTTGATAATCAAGGCTTCATACCCTGCTTTTTGTAAGGCTTTAACACAGTGAACAGTTGCGTAGTCAAACTCAATTCCTTGTCCGATTCTGATTGGACCAGAACCTAATACTAAAACAGATTCTTTATCAGTAGCTGTATTAACTTTGTTTTCACCAGCATAAGAGGTGAAGAAGTAGCTTGCCTCACCGTAGTCACCCATACCCCAGATGGTTACAGGGACAAAATTAGGTGCAAGGGCATGTTCATCTCTAAAGGATTTCACTTCATTCACAGTTACTTTGGCAAGTTGCGCAATTGTTTGGTCATCAAAGCCGCTTAATTTCGCTTCTGCCACAACACCTTTATCTAGCGGTTGATCTTTAAGCGCTGCTTCAATGTCCACGATATGTTTAATAGCTTTTAGGAATAATGGGCGGATTTTCGTACGGTCTTCAGCTTCTTCTACAGTCATTCCACGACGAATCGCTTCTGCCAAGTAGAAGATACGGTCATCTTTCACTTCGACAATTTCTTTTAAAATTTTCTCGTCTGACGCTTTAGCAGCATCCACATCGAATAAGTGTGGGTGGCCGTTATCAAGCGATTGGATTGATTTCAACAAGGCTTCTTCAATCGATTGACCTAGTGACATTACCTCACCAGTTGCCTTCATTTGCGTCGTTAAGCTTCTATCTGCATTTTTGAACTTGTCGCTTGACCAACGTGGCACTTTTGCAACAGTATAAGTAATATTTTTTGGATCATATTCGGAAAAAGTCGTTTCAGTGTAAGGGTTGTATAATTCGTCAAAGCGATACCCTACTGCGATTTTAGCTGCCACTCTGGCAATGGGGAAACCTGTCGCTTTTGAAGCTAGGGCTGATGAACGAGATACACGAGGGTTTACCTCAATGATGTAGTATTCTTGTGTATCAGGTTTTAAGGCAAGTTGTACATTACAGCCACCTTCAATTTCTAATGCTTGAATAATTTTAATGGCTACATCTGCTAGCATGTCATTTTGTGCTTGATCAAGTGATTGATTAGGGGCAAACACAATTGAATCTCCTGTATGTACACCAACTGGGTCGAAGTTTTCCATCGAAGTGATGACTTTTGCAACACCCGCGCCATCTCTCATTACTTCGTATTCTATTTCTTGGTAACCAGCAATTGATTTCTCAATTAAACATTGGGTTACTGGCGATAAAATCAAACCGTTCTTAACGATTTTTTCTAATGATGCTTGGTCTTCACAGATACCACCACCAGAACCACCCATGGTAAAGGCTGGTCTTACAATAATTGGGTAACCAATTTTATTGGCAAAATCAACCGCTTCATCGACAGTGTGAACAATTGTTGAATCCGGAACAGGTTGGCCGATTGAAGTCATCAAGTTTTTAAATAACTCACGGTCTTCTGCTTGGTCAATGGCTTTAAGGTTGGTACCAATTAACTCAATATCTAATTCTTCTAAAATACCTGAAGCATCTAAAGTTAAAGCCATGTTTAAGCCTGTTTGACCACCAAGTGATGGTAAAATTGCATCTGGTTTTTCTTCGTATAAAATTTTAGAAACCATTTCTTCAGTAATTGGCTCGATATAAATCTTATCGGCCATCTTGCGATCAGTCATTATTGTCGCTGGATTCGAATTAATTAGGACAACTTCGTATCCTTCTTCTTTTAATGCGAAACAAGCTTGAGTACCAGCATAGTCAAATTCGGCTGCTTGTCCGATAACAATGGGACCAGATCCGATAACTAGAATTTTGTGAATATCTGTTCTCTTTGGCATAATTTTTCCCCTTTTCTAATGACCTATCGATTGCACACCAAATCCACCAATTTCTTTAAACACCCCTAATTCAAGCTATATACCTGCAATCTGTGGGATTTTATTAAAAACATCGGTGCCGATTGGCTTTATTAAAATTAAAATACTTTCCCTTCCATTTTTCACAGACTCAGATATGACCCTTAATGATTCTTGAAGACAAATTGTCATCTGCTTTTTGATTGCGAAGTATTTTTTCCTTTGTCGTACTTTACGGCATGTTGATATGAAGGTCAAACAAAAAATGAAAACAGCATCATTTTTTTCTAACTTTTTAGCCATATTTTCTATTGAAAACTCACTTCTCTCTATATAAGCGGCTGAAAAAAATGAACTTGATATGAATACATAAAAAAAACAAATAGATACAATCTTTGTCTTTGTCCCCCTTGATTTACTATCAATATTTCAAATTTGTGTTTTTTTAACTTCTGATTTATCGGTGAAATTCTAGGACTTTGCTAAAATTTGCTAAACTGAATTAAACAAGGAGTCACGATAAAGGCGTGGAATCATGACTATAATCCCTTACTTATCTTTCTATGGATAAGCCACAGATGCAATGCCCTACTATAAAGAAACACTAGGTGGTAAAATATTAGCCGCAGTTGAATATGGCGCTGTGGTAGATACTGAAAATTCCGGTCAATTACCAAAAACACAGCACCATCATTTGCTGCGCGGTGCCCTAGACATTGACGGCAAGAGTTTATTATTCTCAGACGAATTTCCTAGTGAAGGTTAACCCGACTACAATGATGTCTCTGTGTCTATTATGTCTAGTGATTTTGACCAGTTACAAGGCTGTTTTTATAACTTAGTTAAGGAATCTACGGAGGTTATCGTCTTATTTCAAGCGATGGATTGGTTCCTTAGTTATAGCATGCTGAGAGATAAGTACAGTGTCAAATGGCATTTGAATTACGAGGTTTATGGTCAATACAATTTAAAAACTCGCAATAAAAAAAGCAGCCCTTCGGCTGCTTTTTTGGTTGAGAATCTTATTCTAAAAAGTCTTTTAATTGTTTTGAACGAGATGGGTGGCGTAATTTTCTCAATGCTTTTGCCTCGATTTGACGGATACGCTCCCGGGTAACGCCAAATTGTTGACCAACTTGTTCCAATGTTTTCGATTGACCATCTTCTAGACCGAAACGTAAACGTAAAACATTTTCTTCACGGTCTGTTAGAGTATCTAAGACCTCGTTTAATTGTTCTTTTAATAATTCTGCAGAAGTGTAGTCAGCAGGACTAGTTGCATCGTGGTCTTCAATGAAATCACCTAAGTGAGAGTCATCTTCCTCTCCAATAGGTGTTTCCAATGATACTGGCTCTTGAGCAATTTTTAGAATATCACGTACTTTTTCAGTTGGTAAATCCATTTCAGCCCCAATTTCTTCTGGGGTTGGTTCGCGTCCTAAATCTTGCAATAATTGACGTTGGATACGTACTAATTTATTAATAGTTTCAACCATATGTACCGGAATACGGATAGTACGCGCTTGGTCAGCAATGGCACGGGTAATGGCTTGACGAATCCACCAAGTAGCGTAAGTAGAGAATTTGAACCCTTTATGGTAGTCAAATTTCTCAACAGCCTTCATTAGCCCCATGTTACCTTCTTGAATTAAATCTAAGAATGACATACCACGTCCTACATAACGTTTAGCAATAGATACAACCAAACGTAAGTTGGCTTCAGCTAATTCTTGCTTAGCTACTGGGTCACCTTGTTCAATACGTTGTGCTAAAGAAACCTCTTCGTCCGCAGTTAATAATTCCACGCGGCCAATCTCTTTCAAGTACATCCTAACTGGGTCGTTAATTTTAACGTCAGAAGCTACAGAAGTAGGATCTACTTCCTCTTTCTTCACTTTTTCTGCTTCTTTGTCGGCTTCTTTATCCATCTGACGCAATGTTGGTTCGCCATTTTCATCAACAACGGCAATACCTTTATCATCTAAGGCAAAAGGTTGTGCGATTTTATCGCTTAAATCAGTATATTGAATTGTACCAAGAATTTTTTTCTCAGCAATTAATTGTTTTGTAGCTTGGTTAAGTGTTACGCCGTCCACTTTTTTCTTTACCATTCAATTTGCTCCTTACATAAATAATAATTGTAATAGTTTATTTACCACGACTTTTTATTTGCTTTAACAAATCTATTTTTTGTTTGATCAAAATGCTAATTTGTGCAAAGTCGTCTACCGATCTTGCATAAGCAATTTCGTCGTCTAAAGATTGCATTTTTTGTTCAACATTACCTTTGATTTGAATATTATAAATTAGATCTTCAACTTCGCCCTCACCTATATCTGGTGCCACTTCCATATTCATCACTTCAGCTACAAGACGCTGTTCTTCAGCACCTGACAAGGCCTGTAAGAAATCTCCAGGATCAATCTCACCGTCAATATTTTGATTGTTTTCTCGATAGTCAGACAATAACATAAAGACCGTTTCAACTCCACTAGAATGGAAATGAAAATCCCTATTCGCTATTAGTAACCATGTTTCACTATTATAGAGTAAACGATATAGTAATAGCAATTCACTTTTTTCAAGTTGGGACTTTTTCTTGCTTGTTGTAGCAGGAATACTTGGTTGAAAATTGGTATTTGTTGGAAAAGACTTCTGGTTGCCGTTATCATCAGCTTGATAGGGTTGGTGTGACTGTTTTTTAGGACTATGACTCTCTAACTGGTGTAATAAGGTGTCTTTAGATACACCTGTATCTTCAGCAATTTCTCCAACATAGATATCCCGATCGATGGCTTGTTGAATTTTAGCAATGGCTTCCAACATCACATTAATGAATTGGATCTTGCCATTATCAGTCTCAAGAGAAAATTCCTGCCGGTAATAATTCCTCATGAAATGAATCGGACTCAACCTTTTGTTCAAGACAAAATTGACATACCGCTCGCCACCATACTTTTGAATAAATTCATCAGGGTCTAAATTTTGCTCAAAGGCTAGCACATTTAGCTTCAAACGACTACTTTGATTTTGTATCAAATTAATTGCTCGAAGGGTCGCCTTTTGACCGGGTTTATCTCCATCATAGGCAATTAAGACCTGTTTACTTGTTCGTTCAATAGCCTTAATTTGGTTGTTGGTTAAACTAGTTCCCATAGATGCAACACCATTGCCTACACCTTCATTGTGTGAGGCTATGACGTCCATAAAACCTTCAAATAAAACGAGCTCTTTGGCTCTTCGGGCTTCATTTTGAGCTAAATCCAAGTTAAACAGGAAAGTATTTTTCTCGAATATTTCTGTCTCAGGACTATTCAAGTACTTGGCTGCATCAGGATGACTTTCATAATGGTTAGAGCCAGGCAATATCCTCCCTGAAAAACCAACAGTCTTCCCTTGGGGATTTCGTAGTGGGAACATCACACGACCAGCAAATCTATCTTTTAACCGGTCCTGGTCGCCTACAAATATACCAGAAAGTTGCAACTCTTCAATGGTAAATTCTTTGTTTAACAGATGTTGTGCAGCTAAGCGCCCATCTTCAGGTGCGATACCAATTTGGTAGGCATCAAGCGTTTCTTTGCTTAAACCTCGATCATATAGATACGTTAGTCCTTGGTGACCGTTTTCCGTATTCATCAATAAATAATGGTAAAATTGCCTTAATTCTTCATGAAGTTGGATGAGTCGATTTTGCGCACTTGAATAATTGGCTGTTTGTTTGCCATCATCTAAGGCTGACCAATCGAAAGATACCGAAACATTCCCAGTTTCAGCTACCTTTTGGACAGCTTGGGGGAAGGAATAGCCTTCAATTTCTTCCATAAAACGAAAAACATTACCCCCTCGACCACATGAGAAGCAGTGAAAAATCTGCTTTTCTTCATTTACTGTGAACGAAGGCGTACGTTCTTCATGAAATGGACAATAACCAAAATAGTTACGTCCCCTTTTTTGTAAGTCAACAAATTGACTGGTAACATCAAGGATATTTACATTATTCTTAACTTCATTAATGATTTCCTCTGGAATAAAATTCGCCAATTGATCACCTACTTTTGCCGGCAAAAACTCACAATAAATATAGCGGAAACCAAATCAAAATGCAATCGATATGGCTATATTCTTTACGAATATTTGTAACCTATACTTCAGACTCAAATTCGCCATCTAAAACAGCTTGAATAATTTCCCACGCTTCATCGCGGCCATCCTTTGTTTCAGCAGAGAATGGTAAGATCTGATCGATTGATTCTAATTCTAATGTTTTATAAATATCACTTAAGTGTTTATTCCATTGACTCTTCTTAATTTTGTCTGTTTTTGTTGCTATGACAAAATATGGTACGCCATGGTAATCCATAAACTCTTTCATTTGGATATCATCTTTTGTTGGCTGATGACGGAAGTCAACAACCAATAGGGCCAATGCTAGATTTTCACGGCTAGCAAAATACGTTTCTAACATCTCGCCCCATTTAGCTTTTTCTGTCTTGCTTACTCTGGCATAACCGTAACCTGGCACATCCACAAAGTAGAATAAATCTTCAATTTGATAATAGTTTAATTGTTGTGTTTTACCTGGTTTACTAGAGGTTCTAGCCAGTTTTTTACGGTTGATCATTGTGTTGATGAAAGAACTTTTCCCAACATTAGACCGACCTGCTAACGCGATTTCCGGAATAATTGGTGCTGGATACTGTTCTGGCCTCACGGCAGATATCAGAAACTCAACGTTATGTACGTCCATGAAAAATCCCCTTTCTGACGCAAAAAGGAAAGACTCATTCTAGTCTTTCCCATTGTATTTAATACACTGCTACTATTAACAATAATTAAGCGATTTTTTCGCCTTCTAAGTCAAATAAATCTGGTTCGATGTCGTCATTAATCACTGATTCAGTAATCATTACTTTTGAAACGTCTTCTCGTGAAGGAATTTCAAACATGATTTCTAACATAGCTTCTTCAATAATTGAGCGTAACCCACGCGCGCCTGTCTTACGGTCTAGAGCTTTTTGTGCGATGGCATCTAAAGCTTCATCTGTAAAGGTTAATTCCACATTATCCATCTTCAATAATTGTTGATACTGTTTCACTAAGGCATTTTTAGGTTGCGTTAGAATGTGGACTAAATCTTCTTTTGTTAATTTATTCAAGTTCGCCATAATCGGTAAACGTCCAATAGATTCAGGAATTAGCCCGAAAGTTTGTAAGTCTTGTGGAATGGCTTGTTGCATAATTGCATCGTTGTCATTCAAAATATGGTTATTTGAAGAATTGCCAAAACCAATGACCTTTTCACCTAGACGTTCTTTAATAATTGGCTCGATACCATCAAAGGCACCACCTACAATAAAGAGAATGTCTGTTGTATCCACTTGAATTAATTCTTGGTGTGGATGTTTACGACCACCTTGTGGCGGAATATTCGCTTCAGTACCCTCTAAAATCTTCAGTAAGGCTTGTTGTACACCTTCACCAGATACGTCACGGGTGATTGAGACGTTCTCTGACTTACGAGCAATCTTATCGATTTCATCGACATAGATAATCCCTTTTTGTGCGCGCTCAACATCGAAATCAGCTGATTGCATTAATTTCACTAGGATATTTTCAACATCTTCCCCAACATAACCCGCTTCTGTCAGTGTCGTTGCATCTGCAATCGCAAATGGCACATCAAGAATACGTGCTAAAGTTTGAGCTAAGTATGTTTTACCTGAACCAGTTGGGCCCATTAGTAGGATATTACTCTTTTGTAGAGATACCCCATCATCATTTGTTTCGTTATTAGAAGAAATACGTTTGTAGTGGTTATATACTGCTACTGATAAAGTTTTTTTAGCTTGATCTTGACCAATAACATAATCATCTAAGATGGAACGAATTTCAGTTGGCTTTGGTGGTTCAACCATTGTATAAGATTCTTGTCGTTCTTGGTTAACTTCTTCATCAATAATTTCTTGGCATAGGGCTACACATTCATTACAGATATAAACACCCGGTCCAGCGATGATTTTGTCTACCTCATCTTGTGATTTTCCACAAAAAGAACAGTGAATCGTTGTTTGTTCATCATCATTATACATGCTATCCGTTCTCCTTTCCCTTTTTACATCACCTTATTGTGCCAAATTCTTGACTTTAAGTCAATTTAAAAGTCTTCATTTTGTAGGTTTATTCAGCTTTATTGTATTATGTATGATAGATTAAAATTGTAACCGGTTTATCGTTCGGAAATTCTCTTAAAATCACTAGTATTTTACTAACCAATATTTTATAATGATTAGCAGTGCAAAAATTTGAATATGAATAAGAAAAGGAGATAACTATGAGTATTATTCGCGGAATCATCGGTCTAATTGTCATTGGACTTATTGCTTTATTACTTAGTAAAGACCGTAAGAACGCCCGTATTAAACAAGTAGGAATTTTATTAGTTATTATGTTTGTTTTAGCCTTCATTGGTTTAAGAACAAGCTTTGGGATTGCAATTTTGGAAGGTGTATCAGGATTCTTTAACTGGTTAATCTTACAAGCAAATGGTGGTACCGAATTTGTTTTTGGTGAGGGGTCTACAGGATATGGTATCTTCTTCCTAAACGTTTTAATGCCAATTGTATTTATTTCTGGATTGATTGGTATCCTTCAATATATTAACGTTTTACCATTTATCGCTAAATACTTAGGTAAAGGCCTTAACAAGGTGACTGGTATGGGTGAAAATGAATCATATATTGCCATTATTATGGCTATGCTTGGCCAATCAAATGGTTTTATTACAATAAAACGTTACATTGATAAATTCTCACCTGAACAAATCTTTACGTTTGCGCTAATGGGATTATCTTGTGTATCAGCTACAACTATTGCTTCTTACATGCAAATGGTTGATGGTAAATTTGTAGTAGTAGCTATTCTGTTAAATGTTTTTGCCGCTTTCGTTATCGTCTCATTGATGACACCATATAATCCACAAGCACTTCAAGTAGATTTCAACCCTATTGAAGAAGCTAAAGAAAACGAAGGAATTGAAGAAGATAACTTTTTCTCAGTATTGAGTGACTACATTTCTAGTGGTTTCCAAATTGCCCTAGCAATCGCTGGTTCATTGATTGGTTTTACAGCTTTAATTACCTTCCTTAATTCATTAGCTAGTTTGGTATTTGGCATAGATTTCGTTACTATCCTTGGTTACGTTTTCTCTCCACTTGCATATATTATGGGTGTTCCAAGTACAGATATCGTAAGTGCTGGTTCAATCATGGCTTCTAAATTGTTAACCAATGAATTTGTGGCCTTAGGTGAAGTTCAAGCAGTTGCTGGTCAAGTAACAGAGAAAACAATGGCGATGATGTCAACTTATGTTATCTCATTTTCAAATATCGCAACTGTCGGCATGATTATTGCTTCTGTAAAAATTATGTCAGCTAAACAAGCAAAAGTTGTCGCAAACAATACATGGCGTTTAATCATTGCTTCTGTCTTAGTATCTATGATTTCAGCGACAATTGTTGGTTTCTTCTTCTAATTTAGAAACCTGACTCAATAGTAAATTTAAATAAACTTATATAAGGCATTGTCTTTCTTCTATCAATTTGAAAGACAATGCCTTATACTTTACTTAGGATAAGATATTGAAGTATCCAACTTTATAGGGGGTTTAAATATGAAATTAATCTTAGATTTTGATACTGGTATTGATGATGCAATGGCTATTGCACTTGCTTTGGGCGAAGAAGACGCAGAAGTAATCGGTATTACATCTGTATTTGGAAATGCTGAAGTCGACAAGTGTGTCCACAATGCTTCAGCAGTATTAAAATTATTAGACCGCGAAGACATCCCTGTTTTCCGTGGCGCTTCCCACAAGATTGGCGCAAGTGAAGATTATATCCAAGAAAAAGCATCTGGTATCTTTCATGGGCTAAATGGCCTAGGGAATATTGAATTACCTGCTGGTAATAATATTTCTGATCAAGATGCTATCGATTTTATTATTGAGTCTGCAAACAAATATGAAGATGAGTTAGTCCTAGTAACAACAGGACCTTTAACTAATGCTGCATTAGCGATTCAAAAAGACTTACCTTCTATGCAAAAAATTAAAGGTATTGTATCGATGGGTGGTGCCCTAACAGTACCAGGAAACGTTAGTCCCTTTGCTGAAGCAAACTTCTGGAAAGACTCTGAAGCAAATAATATTGTCTTCGATTCTGGCTTACCTATCAAAGTGATTGGCTTAGATGTTACTTTACGTACACTAATCACCGATACCGATATTGCACCTTGGTTAGAAATGTCTCAAGCTGCCCAAGTCTTCCATGAGATTGTGACTTACTACTTTAAGGCTTACGCTAATTCATATGAAGACCTTACTGGCTGTGCTTTACATGACCCATTGGCTGTCTCTGTTGCACTTAATAGTGACTGGGTTACTGGTGAGACATTCCGCATCAAGAGCTTATACGGTGAGCAAGAAGGTCGCTTAGTTCAAGACCAAGCAGCATTAAACCGTAACGAAAAACCAAATGTATTTGTTGCTCTAGGTGTTGACGCAGAAAAATACAATAAACATTTCTTAGATACTATTAAAAAAGCATTCTAATAGTTGGATAGTAAAAAACCGAGCTCAGGCTCGGTTTTTTTCTTCTATATATGAAAAAGCCAAGGATTAACTCCCTGGCTTTTATGTCCGAATAATCTTAAATTATGCTTCTTCAACAGTGTCAGTGATTAATGCCATTGCTTTTTTCAATGCAATATCATTTTTTAACATGTCTTCAGTTACAACGTTTTTAACTTCTTCAACAGTCATGCCGTAAGTTTCAGCTAATGTAGCAATTTCTTTTTCTACATCTTCAACTTCTGCAGTAATGTTTTCATCTTCAACGATTTGCTCAAGAATTAAGTTAGTTTTTACACGTGTATCAGCATCTTGCTCGAATTGAGTATGCAAGTCAGCTTCAGTTGTACCTGTTAATTGGAAGTACATTTCTTTAGAGATACCTGAACGTTGCATTTCGTTTAAGTAGTGGTCCATTTGACGGTGAACTTCTTCATGTACCATTTCGTGTGGTAAATCAGTAATTTCAGCGTTCTCTACCGCTAAACGTAAAGCTTCTTCTTCGCGAGCTTCTTTAGCTGCTGCTTCTTTTTGCTCAGTTAATTCTTTACGGTATTTTTCTTTTAATTCGTCTAAAGTTTCAACTTCTTCGTCAACGTCTTTAGCAAATTCATCATCTAATTCTGGCACTTCTTTAGTTTTTACTTCATGTACTTTAACTTTGAAAGTAGCATCTTTACCAGCTAATTCATCAGCATGATATTCTTCAGGGAATGTAAGATTTACTTCTACTTCATCGCCTTCTTTAACACCAACTAATTGGTCTTCAAAACCAGGGATGAATGAGTTAGAACCTAATTCTAATGAATGGTTTTCCCCTTTACCACCTGCGAAAGCTTCACCATCTTGGAAACCTTCGTAGTCGATAACAACAGTGTCACCAGTTTCAGCAGCGCCTTCTTTTAAAGCTAATTCGCTTAAGTTAGCTTGTGCTGCAGATAAACGATCGTTGATTTCTTCTTCAGTAACTTCAACTTCTTGTTTAGCAACAGTTAGGTTTTTGTATTGACCCAATTTAACTTCAGGTTTAGTCGCAACATATGCAATTAATTCCCAGTCAGCATTTGGCTCAGCAGATTTAATATCGAAGCGAGGTTGTGTAACAACTTCTAAACCTGATTCTTCAACAGCTTTTGTATAAGCTTCTGGTAAAACGATGTTTACAGCATCTTCAATTAAAGATTGCTCACCAAACATTTTTACAAACATTTGATAGTTTACTTTCCCTTTACGGAAACCTGGGATAGATACATCCTTTTTGATTCGGTTAAAAGCTTGTTTCTTAGCTTGTGCTGCATCCTCTTTTGCTACGGTAAAGTGTAAAATACCTTCGTTTGTTGATGTTTGTTCATAATTTACTGACATTTAAATTCCCCTAACTCTAGTTATATTTACTAATCGATTACGCATTTATGCATAATCTTAACATCATAAAATACTACACTAAAACTGGCGAATTGTCTAGTTAATGAGCCAAAATGCCATTAATGTTATACTATAAGGGTGGATATTTCTTGTTTTTATATTAAAATCCGTGTTAAAACTATGGTATATGTCCTAATTAGGATAAAATAGAGTAAATATGGTGTCAATTTTTTTGTGCCATATTCTGAAGGAGGTCATCATGAGGTATCCCAACGGTAAAGTCTACCAATCTAAGACGAATCGTTCACTATCCGCTTCTTCTAAAGGGAAAGCAAACTTTGCCAAGCGTGGTATGAAGCTGGAGGAAATGATTAATCAAGCCAACCAGTGGTATTTATTGCGTGACAAAGCTATTATTCACAAAAAGCCAACACCAATCCAAGTTGTTTCAGTCGACTATCCAAAAAGAAGTCGCGCTGTGATAACTGAAGCCTACTATCGTACAGCTTCCACAACAGATTATAATGGTATCTACAAAGGGCACTATCTAGATTTTGAGGCTAAACAAACAAACCTTAAAACCAAGTTCCCCCTTCATAATATTCATCAACATCAAATAGATCACATGACAAATTGTGCCAATCATGGTGGGATTTGTTTTGTCCTGTTTCTATTTAAAGAAAGAAATGAAGCCTATGTTTACCCTATATCTGCCTTGTTGGAAGACTGGACTGCTTTTGTGGCCAATGACATCACTGCAATTCCATTAAAGAGAATTCAATCTGAAGGTGTCCAAGCAAACATGGGGTATCAACCCCGAATTGACTATTTAGCAGCTGTGGATGAAATGATTGCATCCCATCATCATATTTAAATAAATGTATTAGGAGTGATAAGTATGAGTCAAGATCAAAACTCAAGACGACGAAGCCAAAATAATCACAAGTCGTCTAAAAGAAATCAAGGTAAGCGAGGTAAGTCTAACCGCTCTGGTATGGCCCTTTGGAAAAAGATCCTACTTGGTGTTGTTGGCGCCGGTGTAGTAGTTGGGGTAGCCCTTTCAATCATTGCCTATTCCTGGATTTCTGATAGCCCTGCAATCACCGAAGAAGATTTGTACGGTACCATCGCATCTAGTGTATATGACAATGAAGGAAACGTTGTGTACGAAACTAGTCAAAACGATCGAATAATCGTTGACGAAAGTGATATTTCGCAAACAACATTTGATGCCGTT
Organism: Aerococcus urinaeequi; assembly: GCF_001543205.1. Classification (NCBI taxonomy): domain Bacteria; kingdom Bacillati; phylum Bacillota; class Bacilli; order Lactobacillales; family Aerococcaceae; genus Aerococcus; species Aerococcus urinaeequi. The sequence goes on along the minus strand of NZ_CP014162.1, from coordinate 1,777,098 downwards.
ACTTCGATTGAGGACCAACGCTTTATGGAGCATAACGGTTTTGACCCGATTCGTATTGCAGGTTCATTTTTGGCCAACTTAAAGGCGGGCGGGATTGCACAAGGTGGTTCAACCCTAACCCAGCAATTAGTGAAGCTAACCTCTTTTTCAACTAATGAGGAAGACCAAACTTATAAACGTAAAGTCCAAGAAATCTGGCTAGCGATTCAATTAGAACAAGACTACTCAAAACAAGAAATCTTTGAGTTTTATATTAATAAAGTCTACATGGCCAACGGTGTCTACGGTATGGGGACTGCTGCTGAAGTTTACTATGGTAAATCTTTAAGTGAGCTGTCAATAGCCCAAACTGCCCTATTAGCTGGTATGCCACAAGCACCTAACGCTTACGATCCATATTCAGATCCTGAAGCTGCTGAAGAAAGGAGAAACTTAGTACTTGCAGAGATGTTGGATAATGAAAAAATTACTCAAGAGGAATACGACGAGGCAGTAGCCACACCAATTGAAGATGGTTTACAAGATATTGACACTGAGTCAACTGAACAATCTGAAACTGCAATTATGTTAGACTCTTATATTCAAGAGGTTGCCACTGAAGTTGAGGAAGCAGGATATGACATGTATTCAGACGGTTTACAAATCTATACGCATTTAGATATGGATGCCATGACTGAAATCTACAATACAATCGAGGATGAAGATGGTTATTACTTCACAAATGACAACATGCAAGCTGCAGCGTCATTAGTGGATACAGAAACGGGTAATATCCTAGCCCTATACGGTGGACGTAACCAAGAAGGACAATTGTCTTATAACCGGGCAACGCAGTTAGAACGAAGTGTTGGTTCTTCTATAAAACCATTTGCGGACTATGCTCCTGCTATAGAATATCTAAACTACTCTACCGAATCTTCTATTAAAGATGAAGAACACGAATTCTCAAGTGGTGATGAAATTAACAACTGGGATAACTTATATCAAGGGACAATTACACTCCGTCAAGCCTTAATTGGTTCACGTAATATTCCAGCCTTAAAACTATTGCAAGAAGTAGGTACTGAACAAGTAGATGAATTCCTACAAGGTATGGGCATTGTGTTAAATGACGGAAATGGTGTTTATGAAGCTAACTCTATCACTGGTGAGATTACGCCATTACAATTGAGTGCCTCCTATGCTACTCTAGGTAATTACGGTGAATACAACCAACCACGTGCGGTTGATTACTTTACAACTTTCGATGGTGAAGAAGTCACTATTGATTCAACAAGCAACCAAGCGATGGATGAGTCAACTGCATATATGGTAACCGATATGCTTAAAGATAACTTCACGGATACTTCATATGGATTATCTACTAACTATCATACAGCTGGTCTAGCTGAAGCAGGTAAGTCTGGTACAACAAACTATACTGAAGATCAAGCTGCTGAACTTGGTGTTGATTCAAGCGCGGTACCTGACACTTGGATGTCAGGTTATACGACTGATTACGCCCTATCAGTATGGACTGGTTATGATAACCCATTCTCTACCGATGAAGTTGGCTATATTGATGGGTCAGATAGATATATTGTAAGTTACCTATACCAAGCAATTATGGGGTACCTATCTACGACTTCAGAAAATGCAGATTGGGTACAGCCTGATTCAGTACATGAAGTGAAATTAGTCAAAGATGCAATACCAGATGAATTCCCTACAAACGCGACACCATCATCACAAATCTTAACTGGTTTGGCTAACGATGACTTGTATTCAGATTACCAAGCTTGGTTAGCATCTGGAAATGCGATTGTACAATCATCGTCATCATCTTCTAGCCGTGCGTCATCAAGTAGCTCAAGTTCTATTTCTAGTTCAAGTTCTTCATCGTCAAGCTCAAGTTCTTCATCAGCTGCAGAATCGAGTGAAGAATCTAGCTCGTCTGAGAGCGAGTCTTCTGAGTCTAGTGTGAGTGAAAGTTCTGAAGTTGAAACGCCTTCGAGTGAAGTGGAATCTTCAAGTGTTTCATCATCCACTACGCAACCAAGCGCCTCATCATCATCTAGACCAGCAGGCACTGGCGACGACGAGGATGTTGAGGACGAGGAAGTAGACGAAGCTGCTTAGGACCTGAATTACCAATTGAATCAATGATATAACGATATTTTAAAAGGCCTGTGACGTTTTGTCACAGGCCTTTTCTATTCCATAAATTATATATCCCTATTTATTGTGCTTTAGAATTGAAGACACTATAATAGACTTAACTGAAAAAAAGAGGGGAAATTATGTTTGCATTAGACTACTATAACACTGTAACTATTCCATCAGCTTCACCTGACCGCCCTTATATCCCTGTTTACGCTTGGCAAAACGCTGATCATCCAAAAGCCATTATCCATATTGTCCATGGGATGTCAGAATTTGGTGGTCGCTATAAAAAAGTGGCTGAGTCATTTGTGGACCAAAACTTTTTAGTCATCGCCCATGACCATATTGGCCATGGAGGACTAGCTAAAGAACACAACCGTTTAGGCTATTTTGGCACGACAGATGCTGCTAAAGTCATGGTTGAAGATTTACATCGAGTTGTTCAAGCAACTAAGAAACGCTATCCCGATTTACCCTATTATGTGTTAGGTCATTCAATGGGGGCATATATAACCCGTTTATATCTTGGTCAATATAGTGAGGAAGTAGACGGCGTATTATTGAGTGGGACGAACGCCCATAGCCCTATTTTCGCGACAGGTGCAGCCTTAGCACCTATTTTAAATACCTTGCATCCAGATGCCTACAATTACTATATCCATCAAAAACTATTCGGTACGGGTATAACTGATGACCCTGCTGTTGCCAATGCTTTTCCAGAATATTGGTATCCGCCTAAAAATGGTGAAGATAGGGATTGGCCGCTAGTTGGCTTTGTTTTCACCAATAACGGTTTTGCAGAGTTAGTAAAAATTGCCCATAAGGCAACTTTACCCAGCTGGACCCGAAACATCCGGAAGGACTTACCAATTGCCATTATTGCTGGTCGTAACGATCCACTGATTAATGGTGGTAAAGAAACCCACAAACTGGTTAAAGAATTCACCCGTTCTGGTTTTGATGATGTCACAATCATGATGTTTGAAAATCGCGGTCATGAATGTTTAATGTACGGCAATACTAGACCCGTTTACCAAATAATCAATAATTGGTTTAAGAAACAACTAAAAACCATTCATGATTAAGTATATACAAAAAAACATGCAAAAATCGCGCCTGTCATTTTCGACAGGCGCGATTTTTTATGTAGCAATATTTTAACTTTAAGTCCATTTTTCGTAGTCTTCGTCTGACATGGCTTCAACTTGCCCTAGTAAGTAACCATTACCTACTTGTGAGAAGAAGTCATGGTTTGAAGTACCGGTAGAAATACCGTTCATAACGATAGGGTCTACATCATCCGCTGTATCTGGGAACAATGGATCAAATCCTAAGTTTTGTAATGCTTTATTGGCATTGTAACGTAGAAAGATTTTCACATCTTCAGTCCAACCTAAGTCATCATAGATGTACTCGCTGTATTTCGCTTCGTTTTCATATAATTCAAACAATAAGCTGAAGGCCCAGTTTTGCATGTCTTCTTGCTCTTCTTTCGATAATTGATTGAAAGCAATTTGGAATTTATAACCAATGTAAGTACCGTGGACACTTTCGTCACGTAAAATCAATTTAATAATTTCAGCGACGTTTGGCAATTTACCGTTTCCTAAGTACCATAGTGGTGCATAGAATCCTGAGTAGAATAAAAATGATTCTAGGAATACTGAAGCCACTTTTCTTTGTAAGTCAGTACCGTTTTGGTAAATGCCGTTAATACGGTTCGCTTTGTATTGAATAAATTCATTTTCCCGTGTCCAGGCAAAGATTTTATCAATTTCTTTAGGTGTGTTTAAAGTTGAGAAAATAGATGAATACGATTTAGCATGTACACTTTCCATGAATTGGATGTTATTGTAAACCGCTTCTTCATGTTGAGTACGGATAGATGCTTTAAGTGATTCCATACCATCTTCAGATTGCAAAGTATCTAGTAGTGTTAAACCACCAAATACTTTTCCAATCATGTCTTGTTCTCTAGCTGATAATGTACGCCATGTATCTAAATCATTTGATAATGGAATACGTGTATCTAACCAAAATTGTTCTGTTAACTTTTCCCAAGTCAACTTGTCAATCATATCCTCAATATCATTCCAGTTAATAGCAATATAAGGATTTTCATTAAAATTCGTCATGTGTGTTCCTTCCTTATTCCAAGTGCAATCGATTAAACAGTACAGCTTTCACAGTAATTTGCGCCAACTTCTTCGTTGTTATCTGTGAATGTACGTACGTAGTAAATAGATTTGATGCCACGTTTCCATGCGTAACGACGCAAGATGTTTAAATCACGTGTCGTCATTTTGCTTGTACGCCCTTCTTTCCAAGGGTATAAACCTGCAGGAATATCTGAACGCATGAATAAGGTTAAACTCATACCTTGATCAATATGTTGTTGAGCAGCTGCATAAATATCGATAATACGACGGTTGTCGATATCGTAAGCAGATTGGTAATAAGGTAGAGTCTTATTGCTTAAGAATGGTGCTGGATAGTAAGTCTTACCAGTTTTCTTTTCTTGACGCTCTTCAATCAATTGGATGATTGGATGTAAACTTGAGCTTGTTTCATTTACGTAAGAAATTGAACCAGTAGGCGCAACTGCTAAACGGTTTTGGTGGTATAAACCATGCTCTTGAACGGCAGCGCGTAAGGCTTTCCAGTCTTCTTGAGTTGGGATGTGAATTCCTTCAAATTGTGCTGCAACTCTTTCAAATTCAAACGTTGTTTCTTCATTGATGTATTTGTCAAAATATTCACCTGTCGCATAAGTTGAGTTTTCGAAGTTTTCGAAAGTGATACCACGTTCTTTAGCGATTCTATTAGATGCTACTAAAGTATAGTAGTTTAATAGTAAGAAGTATTTGTCTGTAAATTCAATCGATTCTGGTGAACCATAGTGCATTTCATTTAAGGCAAAATAAGTATGTAGTCCCATTGCACCTAAGCCGATAGTATGTGCTAAGTCGTTACCTTTTTTAATTGAAGGTACTACGTCAATAGCTGATGCATCTGTTACATAGGTCAAACCACGAACCATTGTATCAATAGATTTACCAAAGTCTGGCGAATGCATTAAGTTGTTGATATTTGTCGAACCTAAGTTACATGAAATATCTGTACCTAATTCTTCAAATGTTTGGTCGTTGTTGATAATTGAAGGACGTTGTACTTGTAAAATTTCTGAACACAAGTTACTCATAACAATTGTCCCATCAATTGGGTTTTGGTCATTTACAGTATCGATATTGATGATGTAAGGATAACCAGATTCTTGTTGTAATTTAGAGATATCGTCTTCTAAATCACGCGCGCGAATCTTAGACTTCTTGATTTCTGGGTTGTTTACCAAGTTATCATACTCTTCTGTAATGTTGACATAGGCATAAGGTTTACCATAAATACGTTCAACATCATAAGGGCTGAATAAGTACATCATTTCGTCTTTTTCTGCTAATTCATAGAATTTATCGGGTACAACTAGACCTAGTGATAAAGTCTTCACACGGATTTTTTCATCAGCGTTTTCTTTTTTCGCAGATAAGAATGATACAACATCTGGATGGAAGACGCTAAGGTAAACTGCACCTGCACCGTTACGTTGCCCTAATTGGTTAGAGTATGAGAATGAATCTTCTAGTAATTTCATGACTGGAATGATACCTGAAGAAGCATTCTCAATTTTCTTAATTGGGTCTCCGGCTGCACGAATGTTTGTTAGGTTAACCCCAACCCCACCACCTAAACGAGATAGTTGAAGTGCTGAGTTGATTGTACGACCAATTGAGTTCATGTCATCTGTTGCTTGGATTAAGAAACAAGAAACCAATTCTCCACGACGTTTACGACCAGCATTTAGGAAGGTAGGTGTCGCTGGTTGGTATCGTTGGTTGATCATTTCATCACGTAAATCGCTCGCTACTCGCTCGTCACCATTTGCTAAATATAAAGCAGTGAACACGATACGGTCTTCGTAACGCTCTAAATAACGTTTACCGTCGTTTGTTTTTAGTGCGTATTGTGTATAGAATTTGTAGGCACTCATAAATGATTTGAAACGGAATTTGAAGTCATACGTTTCCTGCATTAAACGTTTCACAAATTCACGGTCGTATAAATTCAAGAACCCTTCTTCTAAGTAGTCATGTTCAACTAAGTAGTCGATTTTTTCATCTAAAGTATAGAAGAATACGGTATTTGGGTTAACGTGCTCTAAAAAGTAAGCCCGTACCGCTTCTTTATCTTTCTCGATTTGAATTTGTCCGTCTAGTGGACGGTTAACCTCGTTATTCAGTTTGAAATATGTAATTTCTTTTTCTTGTACTACTGCTTTAGGTTGGTCCAATTTCATTCACCTTTTCTTTCATAATTGTAACGTCGTTCACATTTCCCTGGAATTCAAAAGTTAACAGCAAAGGCACATTATACGCTTCTGCTAGATCTTTTGCAGTAAAACAATAGAGTTCATTGAAATTTAAATTCCCTGAACCACAAACGCCTTTTAAATACGTTAGATTTTGGCCAGTTTCAATAAAATCATTTAGTATTTCGGTCACTTCAATATCATAAGTTGGAGCAATCACGATATAGGGTTCGTTAATTTCTTGAAAAGCATTATCCATTGTAATTCTCAGGCTATCCATTTCAAGTTTATTTACAAACTTGTGTGTCTGTCCGGTTAGAGACATGTACACAATTTTCACATCACATTCCTCCTATTCAAAAAAAACGACACCACTACATGTAGTGGTGTATTTCTGTTACATATAACTATATATGGTTCATTCTGTAATTTCAACTATTTAAGACCGGTATTGTTTCAGGAAAAAATAAACCAATCCTGATATCCAGACGCTATTATAAAATACAATCATCAGTCTAAGCCAACAATTAAGGCAATTCATCTGAAGCTTAAATAATTATTCGGGCCTTTTTTGCCCACAAATAAATCTTTTGCTTGAAAATTTTATTTTAAATTATGAGATGATTTATACAAAAAATGTTTTAAGTCTATTTTTTTGCAAATCTATTATTACAAATTAACTACAGAAAATCCATTTGACTTGCTTTTAACCATCTACAAATGTAAACTAAAATTGATTCAATCATCTGATATCGACTACTGAAAGGAGTCAGCGATGACAAGCAATATTATCCAAGAAAAAAGACAAGATTTCCAAGATGTTTCCGCTGCTGAGTGGGAAGTCATGCGGGTCGTATGGGCGCAAAAAGAAACGAATTCCCGCACCATTATCGCCTCGTTAGAGGACAAAAAAGATTGGAAAGCCGCAACGATTAAGACCTTAATAGGCCGCCTAACTAAAAAGAACTGGCTAGAAACGACTAAAAACGGTAAATCATTTATTTACCGCCCGGCAATCGATGAAGACACTGCCTTAGAAAACCAAGCACAGACCCTATTAAATGGTTGGTGTAATACCGATGCTGACAAGGTGATTTCTGCACTTATTCAAGCCTCTGTATTAGACGATAAGATGAAAGATAATATCCTCAATGCCCTAGACCAAGCCACTTACGTTGACCATGTTACTTGTAATTGTACGCCCGGTCAATGTATCCACCATCCAGAAACCCATTAATCACCTATTCTGACACTCGCCAATCAATTGGTGTCCGCCCTGATTTTTCCAGCAATTCATTTGCCTTGGAAAATGGCTGAGTCCCGAAAAAGCCACGTGAGGCAGATAAGGGACTCGGGTGCACTGAACTTAGAATATAATGTTTATTTTCATCAATTAAAGTAGCTTTGGCCTTTGCGGAATTGCCCCATAAAATAAAGACAATGGGTTCAGGCGCTTGATTTAAGGCACTAATCGCCGCATCGGTTAAAACTTCCCAGCCTTTGCCTTTATGGGCATTAGCGCTAGACTCTGGCACAGTCAAAACTGCATTCAATAATAAAACGCCCTGGTCAGCCCATTCCCTTAAATCTCCATGACTAGCTGGTGTAATGGCTAAATCTGCTTCAAGTTCTTTATAGATATTACGTAATGATGGTGGGATTTTTACCCCCTTATTCACCGAAAAACTCAAGCCCTGCGCTTGACCAGGTTGATGGTAAGGATCTTGTCCTAAGATAACTACCTTCACTTGATTAAATGGCGTGCGCGCAAAAGCTTCATAAATATTGTCTGGGTCCGGGTAAACCGGGCCTTTTTCATATGCTTGTATGATAAAATCTTCGAGTCGTTTAAAATTCTCAGACTCTAATACTGGCGCTAATTCTTTGGCCCAGTCACTTGGCATCTTCCCTAATCTTGTCATGCTTTACGCTCCCCTCTTCTAAATAGTCCAACTTTCATTATAACATGCATTACGTCTTTTGTGATTTACTGATTAGTCATACTACTGGTTAGATTAGGTTGGTATCTGTTTTTCCATGCACCGTTTGATTAGTTAATTTAAATTGACCGTGGTAAACTGAAATTAACTTAATTGAGATAGGAGCTTACAAATGATTGAATTGATTGTTTCAGATATGGATGGCACCTTGTTGGACGAAAATATGGATATTCCACAAGCAAATATTGATGCGATAATGCATACGTATAATAAAGGGATTCCATTTGTTGTATGTACTGGCCGTAATTTTACAGAAGCTAAAGTCAAATTGGATGAAGCGGGTATCCGTTGCCCGATTATCGGCTTGAACGGCTCAATCCTTTTTGACAGAAATGGAAAAGTAGAATACGAAGTAGATATAGATGACCAAACTGCCCTTGATATTCTAGATAAGGGTTATGAAGCGGGCTTTTATATGGAGGCCATGACCAGTAAAAATGTCTACTCATCTTCATTAGAGCAACGCATTCTTGCAATTACGGAACTGATTCACGAGATGAATCCGGAAATGTCATTAGAAGAAGCGAGAACGCGTGCAACTCAATCAAATGAGGTAACAACCATCGATTATCGTGATGATTTAAGAACTTTGATCACTGAAGAAGGTCAAGCCATTATAAAGATTACATTTGTCGATGCAGACCCTGAAAATACGATTAAACCATTAGCGGCAGAACTAGGCGATAAATATCCTGATACCCATATCACCTCATCATTTAAGTACAATATTGAAATCAACCATGCTGATGGGACTAAGGGTAAGGCTATTGAAAAATACTGCCAAGACCATGGGTACAACATCAATAATGTCGTGGCAGTTGGGGATAATTTCAATGACGTGTCTATGCTAAAAGCAGCTGGTTATTCGTTCGCAATGGCCAATGCAGAACCGGAAGTGAAATCATACGCTAAATATGAAACAACTAGTAATTACGACGGTGGCGTGGCGAATGCCATTTACCAGTCACTGAAAATGGCTGAAAACGACTGAAATATAGTGACTGTAAAATCACTATATAGTCACCATTCACTCAGACACTAGACTTTATAGGAGTTGGCTTATGAACAAGAACTATTTAACCGACCCAAGAGCCGAACAATTACTGTCATGTAATTGGAGTATTTTGGGAAAGGTCGGAAGAGTTTGACTTTCGTAGCCCGATATTACGGCTATCGTTAAATAACAATTAGGGGGGGTTGTGGCTTTGATGTCACGGCCCTCTTCTTCTAGAATCCCCTATCTAATTCCCTGCAGAAATAGTCTTTTACTTATCGGGAAATATTATTTCGGATTTGCTGAAATTGCGTTATACTAAGCCTAAGATAAATTTAATTTTAGTTGTTACTGAAGTACATGAAAATCGAAAGGACACAATAGTTATGAAAGAACGAATTGGTTTGATTGATATAGGTTCAAACTCTATTCGCCTTGTTGTCTTTCAAGTCGAAGATAATTTAGCCATGCGAGAAATTCAAAACATCAAAATTCCCGCACGGATTTTTCAATATATTAATGATGATCACGAAATGTCGCAGGATGGTATTGACACCCTAGCCCGGATAATTGGCGCCTTTGCAAAAGAAGCGGCTATATTAAAAGCTGACCGCATCTTGCCAAAAGCAACTGCAGCCATCCGACAATCAAAAAATAAAGATGACATCATCAATCAAGTGAAGAAAAAAACTGGTGTCACCATTGAATTAGTGCCAGAAGAAATGGAAGCTTACTACGGATTCTCTGCAGTCGTTCACTCTATGAGTGATTCTGACGGTGTATCCATTGATATCGGTGGTGGCTCAACAGAAATCACAGTCTTTAAGGACAAGGAATTGGTTGAAGCCTTCTCTTTCCCATTTGGGGCCGTATCATTACAAGAAAAATTCTTTAACGGGAAAGACTTCAATGATGCTAAAAGCATCAAGGAAACACGTAAATTTGTCCGCCAAGCCTTTTCTGAACAACCCTTCTTTGAAAAATTAAACCTACCAATCTTTGCTATTGGTGGTTCTGCGCGTAACGTTGCCCGTGTCCACCAAATGCAGTCAAATTACGGTATGGCTGGTTTACATGGATATACAATGAAGCCAAAGCAAATTGACCAAGTCTTTGATACCTTTGTCGACTTGTCAATGAAAGAGATGCTCAAATTAGAAGGTTTGTCTTCTAACCGAGCAGATATTATTGTGCCAGCGACAATCGTTTTCCAAGAATTAATTCAAACCGTTGATTCACCAGTATTTAAGTTCTCACAACAAGGATTGCGTGAGGGTATTGTGTATGAATATTTAGAGGAAAAATACCGGTCTGCCTTCGACATCCATCGAGTGGCCCAACAAACAGTTGAGCGATTATCTAGTATTTACCAATTTTCAATGCCTGATTCAGCGCAACGAATGGTGATTGCTCGCCAGTTACACGCGGCCTTAAGTGAAGATGGCTATTTGAAATTGAATGATCGTGAATTAGAGTTAATGAATTATGGGGCATATTTGTACAATCTTGGGGAAATGATTGAACCAGGAAATGCATCACAACATACCTTCTATTTACTTTCTAACTCTAACTTAAATGGATTCTCGCATCCTGAAAGATTAGCCCTTTCTATTTTAGCTTCATATAAAAATAAAACTTTATTTGACCAATATTTAACAACCTATGGAGAAATGCTAGACGATAAACAAGTGGAAACCCTTCAACACATTGGAGGACTGATCAAGTTTGCTGAATGTCTAAATGATTCTCATAACAATATTGTGAAAAGTATGGATACCGTGATGAAAGGTAATAACCTGATTCTACGTATCTTCTACCAAGGAGAATTATTATCCGAAGTCTACCGTTCTGAGGACCAAAAGAAACATGTAGAACGTGCAATCGGGAAAGACATTACCCTAGAGTTTATAAATGCAAATTCATATCGGGCCATTTTATAACAGTTACTAATCTCTCCGTAGCTTAATGAAAAGGAGAATACAAAAATGACTGAACAAATCAAATACGATCTTGATAATCCTGATTACTATGAAAACCGAGAAGTCTCTTGGTTAAATTTTAACTACCGTGTATTACAAGAAGCTGCTGATGACAGAAACCCTTTATTAGAACGATTAAGCTTTCTAAGTATTGGGACGTCTAACCTAGATGAATTTATGATGGTCCGGGTTGCTGGTTTACAAGATCAATTCCACTTAAATGTGAATGAACTGGATAGTAAAAAGCAATGGACACCTGAACAGCAATTAATCGCCATCGCGGATAAGAACCATGAAAATAACGAATATCAATATGCCCTATACCAAGAATTGAAGAAAGAAGTGGCAAAACACAATATCCACTTTATCCGTTTCAACGAAGCGCCTACTCGTCGCCAAGAGAAAATGAAAACATTCTTCTTCAATGAAATTTACCCAACGCTTACACCACTTGGTATTGATGCTTATCGTCCTTTTCCAAGCTTAAACAACAAATTAATTCATATTTTTGTGAACTTAAGTCGTGAAGGCGAACAGCAAGTAGCAATTGTCCCAATTCCACAGTTGGTGAACCGTTACTTCCATTACGAAGAAAATGGTCACTACTACTTCATTAATCTAGAAGATATTGTGACAAACTTTATTGAAACCTTATTTACTGGCTATACTATCGAATCTAGCTTCTTGTTCCGTGTGACCCGTAATGCCGATCTAGACATTCAAGAAGATGGCGCGGACGATTTATTAACAGTCATTGAAGACTACTTAGTAGAACGACGTAACGGTATGGCCGTTCGTATCGAAATTCAACAAGAAGAAAATTATGATCAAGAATATATCCATGCAGACCTTGAATACCTGCTGGAAGAATTGGGTCTATTAGAACGTGACCTTTACTTTGTAAACGGTCCACTAGACTTAACCGGCCTTGGGGATGCCATCGATGTTTTGGAAAACTACTTCCCTAACTTACGCTATGAACCATTTAAACCGGTTTACCCTAGCGAATTACAAACCACTAATTTATTCAAATTAGCTGAAAAACGTGATATCTTCCTACACCACCCTTATGATTCATTCAAACCAGTGGTCGAATTTATCCAAGATGCAGCCAATGACCCACATACCCTTGCGATCAAGCAAACTTTATACCGAGTATCGGCGAATTCACCAATTATTTCAGCCTTAAAAACAGCTGCTGAACGTGGTAAACAAGTAACAGTTTTAGTGGAATTGAAAGCACGTTTCGATGAAGAAAATAATGTCCAATGGGCAAAAATCTTAGAAGAAGCTGGTTGCCATGTAATCTATGGTAAAACCCACCTTAAAACCCACTCTAAAATTGCCATGGTTGTGAAACAAAAGAATGGTCGCGTTCACCGTTACGTCCATCTTGGAACTGGTAACTACAATGATAAGACTGCCCGTTTCTATACTGATATGGGGATCATAACAACTAACGAAGGGATCGCGGAAGATGCAACAGACTTCTTCAACTATCTAAGTGGTTACTCTAACCAACCCGACTACCACTACCTACACGTATCACCTTTTGCGATTCGCGATAACTACATTGAAGATATCGAGGATGAAATTCAAGCCCACAAAGCAAATGGTAATGGTCATATTATTGCCAAAATGAATTCACTAACGTCAAAAGATGTCATCAGAAAATTATACGAAGCGAGTCAAGCTGGGGTAAAAGTAGATCTGATTATCCGTGGTATTTGCTGTCTGGTACCGGGTATTCCTGGCGTATCAGAAAATATCAATGTCATTTCAGTTGTCGGTCGATTCCTAGAACACAGCCGTATCTACTGGTTCAACAATAACGGTGATGAGAAATTATTCTTATCATCTGCTGATATGATGACCCGTAACATGATCCGCCGTGTAGAAATCGAGTTCCCTATTTTAGATGAACATATCCATGAAGAAATCATGGAAATCTTGAAAGTATACTTAGAAGATAATACCAAAGCGCGTTACAAATTACCTGACTGTACCTACCAATATGTACAAAATGATTTAGCGCCAGTAGACTCACAACAAATCTTCATGCAGAAGGCTTTAAACGAAGGCGAACAAGCCAGAACATCTGCCCCGCGCAGTAAAATGACTTGGTTTGAACGTTTGCAAAATAGACTAAATAAAAAATAGTGACGGATTTTAATAATCGGTCGCAATAAAAATAGCACCTTTGGATTAAATGTATTTGATTCAAGGGTGCTAATCATGTACCATGAGTATGGTCAGGCGTTTTACGCCACGAATCTTATGGAAGAAAGAGGATCAAGATGTTAACTGTAAATAATGTAAGTGTACAATTTGCAAGTCGTAAATTGTATGATGAAGTAAACTTAAAATTCACACCTGAGAACTGCTACGGCATTATCGGTGCCAACGGAGCGGGTAAATCTACCTTCTTAAAAGTATTATCTGGCGAATTAAGCCCAACAACTGGTAACGTATCAATGGGTGACGACGAACGCCTATCAGTTTTAAGCCAAAATCACTTTGGTTTTGAAGAATACACAGTTTTAGACACTGTTATCATGGGTAACAAACGTCTTTACACAGTTCGTGAAGAAAAAGATGCCCTATACGCTAAAGCTGACTTCTCTGAAGAAGACGGTATTCGCGCTGGTGAATTAGAAGCTGAATTTGCTGAAATGAATGGTTGGGATGCTGAAAATGAAGCATCACAATTATTACGTGGTTTAGGTATTGGCGAAGGCATGCACTACCAAACAATGAGCGAATTAGCTGAGCAAGAAAAAGTAAAAGTCTTACTTGCACAAGCACTATTCGGTGAACCTGACGTCTTACTACTAGATGAGCCGACAAACGGTTTGGATTCAGACACCATCGAATGGTTAGCTGAATATATCATCAACTTCCCGAACACTGTATTAGTTGTTTCCCATGACCGTTACTTCCTAAACAAGGTATGTACCCACATCTGTGACGTAGACTACGGTAAAATTCAACTTTACGTTGGTAACTACGACTTCTGGAAACAATCTTCAGAATTAGCTGCTAAATTACAAGCTGATGCAAATGCGAAAAAAGAAGAGAAAGTGAAAGAGTTACAAGACTTTATCGCCCGCTTCTCTGCCAACGCATCTAAATCAAAACAAGCGACTTCTCGTAAGAAAACATTGGAGAAAATCGAATTGGATGACATTCGTCCTTCAAGCCGTAAATACCCATTTGTTGGATTCGAGCCAGAACGTGAAATTGGTAATGATGTACTAACAGTAGAAAACCTTTCTAAAACAATTGATGGCGTGAAAGTATTAGATAATGTATCATTCATTATCCGTCCAAAAGATAAAGTAGCTTTTGTATCTCGTAACGATATCTCAACTACTGCTTTAATGGAAATCATCACAGGGAATATGGAACCAGACTCAGGTTCATACAAATGGGGTGTCACTACAAGTCAAACTTACCTGGCACGAGATAACTCAGATGAATTTGAAAACAGCCAACAAAGTATCCTTGATTGGTTACGTCAATTCGCCAATGGTCCAGAGGAAGAAGATAACACATTCTTACGTTCATTCTTAGGTCGTATGTTATTCTCTGGTGACGAAGTAAACAAAAACCTAGATGTATTATCGGGTGGGGAACGTGTTCGTTGTATGTTATCTAAGATGATGTTATCTAAAGCCAATGTATTGGTAATGGATGACCCAACAAATCACTTGGACTTGGAATCTATTTCTAGTCTTAATGAGGGCTTAATCAAATTTAAAGAAGTCGAATTATTCACTTCTCATGACCGTGAGTTTATCCAAACAATCGCTAACCGTATCATCCATGTAACACCAAATGGTGTGGTTGACCGTATGGATACTACTTACGAAGAATTTTTAGACAATAAAGATGTGCAAGACCGCATCCAAAAATTATACGCTGAATAAATAGTGTTGTTAAAACACAAACTGATAAAAGCAGACCGATTTCGGTCTGCCTTTTATTCACTTTGGCGATAATTTATTCTTTATATTTTTCAATGACTACTAGGCAAAATAAGTTTAAGGAGGAGAACATTTGAATTTTATCTGGAAATACGTTAAAAAATACCCTGGTAAATTGCTGATCACATTCATTGCCACCTTTGGGACCGCAGCAGTAATGATTGGCTTACCTACCCTATTAGCGCAAATGATTGATAATGCCATTATTACCCAGAATATCCCTTTATTATGGCGCTATACATGGATAATGATGGGATTGGTGGTACTATCCCTCGTTTCACGGACGATTACCGCTTATACGGTTTCTAATATCGTCAATGATATGGTTATGAACATCCGAAATGACGCCTACAAGAAAATGCAAAACCTATCTCACCATGAGTTTCAAGAGTTAGGTGTGGCATCTTTAACGACCCGTATTTCAACCGATGCCTTTGTGATTTTACAATTTATGGAGATGACTTTAAAACAAGGCCTAGTATCGCCTATGATGCTAATTTTCTCGATCATTATGATCTTCTCCATTTCACCAGCATTAGGAATCTACGTGATTCCCGTTTCTATTATTATCATCTTATCTGTGATTTTTATTGCCAAATACACTTTGCCGATTTCCGAAAAACAACAGGCAAGTTTAGATAATATCAACCGGATTCTACGGGAAAACATTACTGGTTTACGTGTAATCCGTGCCTTCAATAATGAGCACTTCCAAGAAGGCCGGTTTAAAGACGTTAACCAATCTTACAAGAAACAATCTGGTAAATTATTCAAAACCATCGCGGTTACACCGGCCCTATTCTCTCTATTATTGAATACCGTGATTATTGCGATCCTTTGGTTTGGGGCTGGCTTGATTGAGACTGGTTCTATGCAAGTCGGTATCATGGTTGCCTTTATCGAGTACGTTTTCCACGCATTATTCTCATTATTAATGTTTGCCAACATTTTTATGATGTACCCACGTGCGGCGGTTTCAGCTGGTCGATTACGAGAGGTGATGGATATGCCAATTACAGTTGCTTCACCTGATCCACAAGTGGCTATTACTGAATCTGATGAATTTGGTACCCTAGAATTCCGTGACGTTGACTTTGCTTATCCAGATGCTTCTAAGCCCGTTCTACGGAACATTTCCTTTAAAACAAATCCTGGTGAAACGGTGGCTTTTATTGGGTCAACTGGATCTGGTAAATCAACGATTGTTAAGTTAATCCCACGTTTCTACGACGTGAGTAAGGGTCAGATTTTAATTGACGGGATTGACGTTCGAAACTATGAATTGAATGCTTTACGATCAAAAATTGGGTATACACCGCAAAAAGCCCTACTATTTACTGGGGATATCGCGGAAAACTTACGTTATGGTAAATTCAATGCGGATGATATGGACCTGGACCGAGCGACTAACGTGGCGCAGGCTTCTGAATTTATTAACCGTTTGGAAACCAAATATGCGACTCATTTAGATGAAGGTGGGGCCAACCTATCTGGTGGACAAAAACAACGTTTGTCTATTGCCCGTTCCATTATCGCGGACCGAGAAATTTACATCTTTGATGACTCGTTTTCAGCACTAGACTACAAGACTGATGCTGCAGTGCGCCAAGCCTTAAAAGACGAAACACAGAATGCAACAACTATCATCGTTGCCCAACGTGTAAGTTCCATTATCCATGCTGATCAAATCATCGTCCTAGATGAGGGTGAAGTGGCAGCGCGCGGTACTCATAAAGAATTGCTTAAAACGTCTGAACTTTACTATGAAATTGCATCATCTCAATTAAGTGAGGAGGAATTAAATCGTGGCTAATACAGAAATTGAAAAACGAGAAATTCCAACTAAGGAAATCTTAGGTAACCTATGGCGGTATATCAAACCCTATAAAGGCCAATTCTTCTTGGCCATGTTTGCCACTGTTTGGATGAATATTGCCGGTGTTTTAGAACCTATCGTACTTGGTTTAGCTATCACTGAATTAACCAGTAATGTAGTGGATTTGATGAACCAAGTACCTGGTGCAGGTATCAACTATGATTACGTTGGTTATATTGCCCTACTTTACTTTATCCGTGGTTGCTTCTTCTGGTCGGGTCAATACTTAGGTCAGTATTGGCTAACAAACGTGGTACAAAATGCTATTTACGACCTTCGTAACGATGTGGCTAAGAAAGCCAACAACATGCCTGTTTCTTATTTTGACAGCCATCCAACGGGTGATGTCTTATCCCGAATGACCAATGATATTGATTCAATTACTAATGCTTTGCAACAGTCCTTTATTCAGTTTGTGAATGCGATTCTTGGGATTTCCTTTGCGGTTATTTCCATGTTCATTATCCAATGGCACCTCGCCTTAATTATTGTGACCACAATTCCATTGTCATTCCTTTTTGCTAAGCTGATTATTAACCAATCGCAATCAGCCTTCCAAAATCAAGCGAATGCCTTGGGGAACTTATTTGGTTATACGCAAGAGCAGTTGTCAGGTTTCACTGAAATCAAGGTATACAGTCGTCAAGAGGAATCGGTGGCAGAATTCGAACGCCGAAACCAACAATTGCGGGATTACGGTTTTAGAGCCAGCTTCCTATCGTCTCTAATGATGCCGTTACTGAATACGGTTAGTAACTTGGGTTACGTGGCCACTGCGATTGCCGGTGGTTTATATACCCTTGCTGGGAAGTTGACAGTTGGTAATCTACAAGCCTTGGTCCAATACGTGATGCAAATTACCCAACCGATTCAAATGTTGACCCAACTATCTGGTGTCTTACAATCAGCCCTAGCTGCAGCCCACCGTGTCTTCGACTTCTTAGACGAGGAAAATGAGATCCAAGAAGAAGTTACCGGCCACCTACCAGCGAAAGTTACTGGTGCTGTTGAATTCGACCACGTTCGCTTCGGTTATGACCCAGAGAAACCCTTGATGCAAGATATCTCATTCAAAGTTGAGCCTGGTCAAACAGTGGCCATTGTAGGACCAACTGGTGCAGGTAAAACGACTTTAATCAACTTGTTGATGCGTTTCTATGACGTGGATGCTGGTGCGATTAAAATTGATGGTGTACCTACTAAATCAATGACACGCGGGGAATTACGCAAGCACTTTGGTATGGTATTACAAGATGCTTGGTTATACACTGATACTGTCTTAGAAAATATTCGTTTCGGTAAGTTAGATGCTAATGACTATGAAGTCCAAGAAGCAGCAGAAGTTGCCAACGTTGACCATTTCATCAACACCCTACCTGGCGGTTATGAAATGGCAATCAATGAAGAAGCTAACAATATTTCATTAGGACAAAAACAATTGATGACTATCGCTCGTGCCGTGATTGCGGATCCAGATATCTTAATCTTGGATGAAGCGACATCATCAGTAGATACCCGTCTTGAAAAATTGATTCAAGAAGCTATGAATAAGATTATGGAAGGCAGAACGAGCTTCGTAATTGCCCACCGTTTATCAACGATTCGTGACGCTGACTTGATTCTAGTTATGCAACAAGGGAATATCACTGAACATGGTACCCATGATGAATTAATGGCAGCAGACGGCTTCTACGCTGATTTATACAATAGTCAATTCTCAGAAGAAACACCAATGGACGTTTCAATGGGATATTCTTAATAAACGATACGCATACAATCGTGCAAAAGAAAATAGTGTTGGTGGAAAATGCACAATCATTTCCACCAGCACTATTTTTTGTGTACAAGAAAACCATTTTGATATGACCTTTCTAAGACGAATTTGGGAAAAGAATTACTTACAGGTAGTAAAAAAGGGCGATAACAGTGCTGTTACCGCCCTTTTGCAAGAATTACTAGTCAATAGATTTTATTTAAGATTATTGGTTTCTGTGGTTACTTTGATATTGTCTTGGTCTAAATTGTAATTGATGGTTGCGGATGCCAGTTTGTAGCATAGGGCAAAAATCGGCACTGATAGTAACATTCCGGCTAGGCCGAAGAAGGCACCTGAAACGGTTACTGAGAATAAAACCCAAATGCCTGGTAGACCGACTGACCCACCGACAACTCGTGGGTATATGATATTCCCTTCAACTTGCTGGACAACAATAATGAAAATGATAAACCAAATAGCTTGGACAACATCAACAACAGCGATTAGGAAGAAGCCGACAACCCCACCCATGATGGCCCCGTAGATAGGGACCAAAGCCATTGCACCAGTTAGGACCGAGATCGATAAGGTGAACGGGAAGTTGAAAATGGTCATTCCGGTAAAGACTAATACCAGTAAAATAAAGGCTTCAGTTACCTGTCCAGACACATAATGGCCAAAGGTTTGATTGGCTTCAGCGCCTAAGTTGACGGTAAAGTTGGCCCAGTGCTTAGGCATAGTGCCGTAAATAATCTTTTTAAATTGTCTGGTTAAGGTTTCCTTTTTAAATAGGATTGACGTACCAAAGATAATGGCTACAAATGCATTAAAGACGCCGTTCACAAGGTTACCAACAAGACTAAATGTGGTATCCAAAATACCTGATGTAAAAGATTGAACGATTGAGAATAATTGGTCTCTCAATTGATTGGTGTCCACATCCAATTGGTTAACAGTTTCTAGTATTTGCGGATTATCTACAATATACTGATTAATTTTGTTATAGAGCAAATTGATTTCCGATGGTACTTGGCTAATAAATGATCCTAATGTTTCCTGTAAATCCGGTACTACTAGGAAGATAATAAAGGCAATCACCCCAGCGACGATCAGGTAACCAAATAAAATCCCCACGATCCTGTACCAAGTGTAATATTTCCCAACTAGCTTAGTCATATGCCTTTCAAAAAATTTCAAAGGTAAATTCAGGATAAAGGCCAAAGCTGCACCTAGTATGAATGGTAATGTGACAGCAATAATTGAATCAAATATCCCTTTGATTGACCCGAAATTATTGATTGCCCAATAACCGACAATCACTACAAATAACAAACTGACGATTCTTCGCCAAGTAAACTTCTTCTTCACTATCCGCCTTCTTTCTAATATTTCTTGATCCACAACTCATTGATATAGTGGTCTTTTTCTTTATGTATGACAATATTGGCTCTATTGCGTGTTGGTAAGATATACTCCTGCAAGTTAATCAGGTTGATATTATTCCAAGTATGCTCTGCTCTCTCCATGGCCTTTTCATGGGGCACTTGGGTAAATTGATAGTAGAAGTCATCCGGGTGGTCAACGGCATGGTCAACTAAGAGGTTGAATCGTTGGTAGAACCATTCCTCGATTTGCTTTTCATCTGCATCGACGTAGACGGACAGATCCCAGAAGTCACTCATATAAACCGTATTATTCTCTGATGTTTGTAGGACATTAATCCCTTCAACTATTAGAATTTGAGGGTTACGCAATACATTCTCCTCGTCCTCTACAATATCATAAACGGAGTGGGAATACTTTGGATAATAGATTTCTCTTTTATTGCTTTTCACATCTGTTAAGAAAGTTTCCAAGGCCTCCATATTATAAGATTCTGGGAACCCTTTCCGGTCCATTAACCCTTTTTCTTCAAGTACTGCATTTGGGTATAAGAACCCGTCTGTAGTCACTAATTCGACGTTTAAATCAGGATAGGCTTGCGCTAAAAAGAGTTTCAGCAATCGAGCTGTTGTACTTTTACCAACTGCTACCCCACCGGCAATGCCAATAATAAAGGGCGGTATTTCTCCAGTGATGCCGAAGAAATTGGCCCTCTTTCTTTCAAGGTTCTTATAGTTTTCACGGTAAATGGCAATCAACTGGGTTAAAGGTTTGTATACTTCGTTTGCATCTTTCAAAGATAGGGAATCATTTAAAGATGTTAGCCGGTCCAATTGTTCATTGGTCAGCTTGATCTCAAATTCTTCCTTTAAGTCTTTTAAGTATTGATTCCATTCCATTCGTTCAATAATATAATAGTCTCTATTTACTTGCATACTTACTCCAAACTAGCCGGTTATTTTACCTGCCATGTGATTTCTGCTAAACAGTGGGCGTTATCTTCACTATCGATGACATGCTGCGTGTTGAAAGTACCATCCGATTTCAGGTCTTTAGATAATGTCGATAAGTCAGAATGCACGGCACCTTCTTGATGCAAGTACATTTCCTTTTCATAGGCAATGGTGAAGGTGGTTGGTGTATATTTTTCAAACCATTCCATGCCTAGTGAATTGGTAATCCACCTTAAGTAGATAGTGTTATTTACGTGGTTATTGAGATCGATATCTAAGAACTTTACTTCAAAGCGGTCAACTTTTGATTCATGTGCTACTTCTTTACTTAATCGTTTACGGCGACTCGGTCTTTCTTCTTTTTCAACTTGATACCATTCAGCAACGATTTCTGGAATTCGGACGATTGACCGTTGATTCAAGTCGATTAAGGCGAATGTTGTCTCTGCTTGGGCCAAAACTAGACCGTCACTTGTTTTCAAGGCGTAATGACGCTTGCTGAAAAACTTGTTGTAAGTTGTTGCCTCGGTTTCTGCAATGATATCCTCGTTGTAACGTGGTAAACGATTGATGTCTATTTGATTTTGTGTGATGATCCAAGCCCAACCCTCTTGGCGGAAACCTTCTTTCGCTTCTGGAATCGTCGCTTCTTGATTATTGGATGCAATCAACATGATATCCAAGATAGCAGGAAGTGTCATCTCCCCTAATGCATTACAATGGTAGTGACGCACTTTGACTGATTCTTGATATAATAAACCCATTCTTTTACCTCCTTGATAGTGTCGAATGTTGATCATTCAATGGACTATCTTCTTAATAACATATCACTCATTATACGGATATTTGACACTTTTAGATAGCAAAAAAGCCTTCACCAGGCTTCCTTGACCCACACGCTTATGAAGGGATTTGTAATTGCCCATAACTACTGTAGAAATGCTTATAAGCTAAGTATACGGCGATCATGGATGTGATTGCAGAAGTCGCAATCATCATAAAATAAATCAAAATCTGATACATAATTGCACTCAAGGGTACCGCACCTGCTAGCATCATCCCAGTCATCATACCTGGCAACAAGACCAAACCGACAGTTCTCGCTGTATCAATAGTAGGTTGCAGTGCCCCTCTAATCGCTTCTCTGACAATACCTGTAGAAGCTAATTTAATAGACGCACCTAGGGCCAACTGTTCATTGACTTCTTGTTGTGATTTGGCGAATTCGTTATTCAAATTTCTGAAAGCTAATCCGATAACTGACATGGCATTTCCCACTAACATCCCTGTGATTGGGATGATTTGCGCTGGTACGAATTGAATAGAGCCTGAAGCCACTAAAACGAGGATTGACGTCACTACCCCACCAATAATAGAAATTAAAGAAATTTTGAAGGCATTGGGAATCTTATTGGCTCGTTTTGCTGCATTATAAGCCGCGTTTACAATCATAAAAATCATAATGATGGCCGTTACGATAATTGAATCGATCTGGAAAATGTATGTTAGCACGTAACCGATGATGACCAATTGAACGACCATTCGAAGCATTGACCATAAAATATCCTTTTCAAGCCCCAATTTCTCTTTATAAGAAATCAAGACCGCGATAATCACTAGAATAAATGAAAAAGCTAAAGTTGTTGGGGTTGTTGTTAATGCATTAGTCATTTAGACCACGCTCCTCAATTATCATTTCTTGGTTGGCAATATGGAAGACCCGGTTTGGTTGGAGAGACCCATCTTGAATATGGCTAATCCATAGGATGGTGACTCCGTGTTTTTCTTTATAGTCCAGTAAAATCTGCCATACCAATTCACGATTGTCCTCATCTAATGATGAAGTAATTTCATCTAATAAGAGGACTTTAGGTGGAAAAAGCAGGTGTCTGATTAAACCAATCCGCTGTTTTTCCCCGCCAGAAATTTTATGAATCGATTTGTCGAGTGCAATATGGCTTAAACCGAAAGCCTTCATATAAGACAATACAAGATTTTCATCAAAGTCTTTATCGTGGGCTTCATAAACCAATTCAAAATTATCACGGATGGTTTCGCCGAATAATAGTGGATTTTGGGCCACATATGAAATATTTTGCCGGTATGTTTGATAAGCTACTTCTTCTAGTGGTTGGTCTAAGTAGTTAATTTGACCTGAATTTCTCGGAATAAGGGCTGCAATTAAACGCAGCAAGGTACTTTTTCCGCTTCCAGACGGTCCTTCGACACGGATCATTTCATTTGCATATATAGAAAAAGAAATGTCTTTTAAGAGGGCTGTGTCGCCTGGTTGAAAGGTCACTTGATCAAATTTTACGATAGCTTGCATGTTGATAATCCTCCCTTTGGCTTGCATGAACATTCTATCATAGTTTCATAAGTAGTGTGCTACGATTCCACGGTTAATCTTTTAATCGTTTAAAGAAAATGCTGGTACCTCCTTCAGAAACACCAAAAAATTGCTTTCAAGAAACAATACGTTATAATGACAATATCAGATTTCAAGTTTAATGGAGGCGACTTTAGATGAAACTAACGATAACACCAGCAGCACAAGCATACTTCAAAAATAACATGGGATTGTCCTCGGGAAGCCAAGTCGGATTTCATAGCCGCGTTTACGGTAAAACAGCTGTCCATGAAGGATTTTCAGTTGGCTTATCCGTAGAATCGCCAGAAGGTGCCCTCTTAATTGATGAAAAAATTGACGGTATCCAATACTATATTACGGAAAATGATGACTGGTTCTTCAATGGCTACGACTTTGAAGTCGACTTTTCTCCCGAAGAAGAAAATTTTATTTACCGTTTTATTGAACAATAAACGATTTTCTTATACTATATAAGTGGTAAATGACAAATATTCATACACCTATCATATCTAAGCACATGACCCTAAAGCAGAAAAAGGAGTGTTTCTACATGAATCCGATTAAAAATTTATTTCTAGCAGCAGTAGGTGGTACACGACTAACTTATGAGAAAGCCGATGAAGTGTTAAAAAGTCTCATTGAAAAAGGACAAATTTCTGTAGCTGAAGGAAAATCATTAAGTGAAGATATTCAACGGGTAGCTAAGGGCCATGCAAAAGGTTCAAACGCTTCAGATCCTTTAGACCAAACTTTATCTGAACGCATCTTAGCACTACAAACACAAGTCGAAAACTTAACTCAAGAAGTCCAATCATTAAAAGGTACGAACACCGAATCTGCGGATGAAGATGCCATAGAAGACGTCATTCAATAATTTTTAGATCATATAACGATAAGTTGAGGCTGAGGCATTTTTGTCCCAGCCTCATCTGCCATATACAGTTTTTTAATAGGAATTGCTTTGAATTGACGGTGATAACATGCAAAGAGATAGTAGTCGTTTCCGTGAAATCGTCTCCATATTAGGACGTTACGGATTTGGTGAAATACGATATCGACTGAAAAAGAATGAAGAAGACGATCGACCTAGAGCCCTAAAACAAGCTTTTGAAGAATTAGGCCCTAGTTTTATTAAGATTGGGCAAATTTTATCGACTAGAAGTGACCTCTTGTCGACAGAATATTTAGTGGAATTAGAGAAGTTGCAAGAAGATACCCTGCCCATCCCCTATGACATTATTCAACAAGAGTATTTTGAGTCTGTTGGCCGGCATATTGAGGATGATTTTGCCACCATCACCAAGAAACCTATGGCTTCAGCTTCAATTGCCCAAGTCCACCGGGCCCAGATGAAATCTGGTGAGCAGGTAATAGTAAAGGTCCAGCGACCTGAAATTGAAGACCAATTGATTCGCGATTTAAATATTTTTATTCGGGTTGTTGAAGCCATCCCATCGATTTTTATTGATGTCATTATCAACCCGGTAGAAATTTTAAAAGACATTAAGATTCAGATTTTAGAAGAAATTGATTTCCTCAATGAAGCACATAATATGTTGCTGTTTGCAGAAAATCACAGACAGCGGACAACCATTTTGAACCCGATTCCTTATTTAAGTCTGTCGACCAGACAAGTGTTGATTCAAGAATATATTGATGGTATTTCAATCGGACGCCATTTTGCCTTAAAAGAAGAAGGTTATGACCTCAATGATTTAGCAAGCAAATTCGTCTTGTCCTATTTATACCAGGTATTTGACGATGGCTTTTATCACGCTGACCCCCATGCCGGCAATATCCTGATTAAAGATGGGAAAATTGTCTTTATTGACTTTGGGGCAATGGGGAAAATTTCCCCCGGCCAAAAACAGCTACTGGTTCAAATATTGACTTCCTTAGTCAGTAAAGATATCGATGGTTTAGTCAATGTCTTGCTGCAAATCTGTAAACAGAATAAAACTGTCGACAAGGTCGTTTTATACCGGGACATTGAAACCTTGTTTAACCGCTACCTAACCACCGGGATGGAAGCCTTGGAAATTGACGATATCTTCCAGGACCTACTAAAATTTGGTCATAAACACGGGCTGATTTTCCCATCTGAATATATTTTACTGGAGAAAACCATTGCCATGGTTCAAGGCGTTGCCCAAAGTTTAGACCCACATCTAGATTTTATGGCGATCTTTCAATCTTTCTTCTTGTCTAGCGGCACCATTCCCTGGGAGAAATTCTTGGACCCGAATGCTGTTGCACGAGAAGCCTTTAGGACCTTGAATACCACTAGAAGGATGCCAACTAAGATAGAAAATTTAGTGGACAACATCAATAACGGTCGTTTGAATGTACGACTAACCTTTGAAAATGTGGATGACCGGATACGGGACATTAACTCAATGATTAACCGCATTATTTTTGGAGTAATTCTATCCGCCCTTATCTTGGCCTCCACTTTGATCATTACCTCAGCACAAACCTATTATGCAGAATTGCTGGGTATTTTCTTTTTCGTCATCACAGCGCTTATCGGGTTAATCCTACTAATATCCATGCTGCGGGCCCGAAGGAAATAGCGACCCTGAATTTGCCACGATTGAAATAGCCACAAAAACAGGCGGTATGCCAGATGAGATTTCATCCGGAACACCGCCTGTTTCTTTATTTAGCTTGGCTTATTTTATAAAATAGGCACTCCTCATATTTTATTTATACAAAGGTAAGATCGCACAACCTGTTAATTCAGGTCCCGTATGTACCGCTAAAGCTGATCCCAGTTGGACATCGTAGGCTTCTTCAAATTCCGGTAAAGCGTCTTTAAGTCCTTCCAAAAGCTTGGCTGATGTCACTCTAGCAGCCGGATTACCGCCACAAGAAGCCAATAAAAATTCTTGGCTTTCAGGAACAACGCCCTTCACTAAATCAACCATCTTCTTAATGGTTTTGGCTTCATTATTGGTTTTTGAGGCGCGGATTTTAGCGATTGTTGTATAAATTCCCTCTTCATCACAAGTGATAATTGGTTGAATATTTAACAAGGTACCTACTGCACCCGTCACCCGGCCAATTCGTCCACCAGCAATTAGATATTTTAAGTTAGGGATATGGAAAAATACATGACCTTTTTCAACTGAATCCTGTAATTTCTTGGTAATCATTTTAAAGTCATTCTTCATTTCGAAGTATTTTGTTGCAGCGATCATGAATAGTCCTGAACCGATACCAATGTTTTTCGTATCTAAAAGGAAAAACTCCACTTGAGGAAATTCTTCCGCAATTAAACGAACTGAGTTGTTAGTACCAGAAAGATTTGATGAAATGGTAATGGCGATAATATGCGTACAGCCTTTTTCTATTAAGTTTTCAAAGGCTTGAGAAATCAATTCACCACTTGGTAGGGATGTTTTCGGGATTTCCGATGTCATACGCTCAAATACTTCTTGTGGTTGAATGGTTACCCCATCCAAGTAATCGCCATCTTTAAAGGCTACATTTAAAGGTAATACTTCGATTTCAAATTTGTCGACAAACTCTTTTGGAACATCTGAACCAGAGTCCACAATAAAACCTATTTTTTCCAATTGACTACCTCCTACTATAAGGGTTATGCTTCTGTTTCTATCTCTGTGGTATCTTGATCTACAAAGGAAATAAATTTTTTCGCAAACAATAAATTAGTGATTGTTTCGCAAGCCAAATAGATAATATACTTATCAAAATCCTCTGGATTTGAATAGTCTGTTTCAATTTCGTCATCCACGGCTACATTTAAATATACATGCCCTTTTCGTTTGATGGTAATTTCTAATAAGGCACAGAATTGATTGTAGGCGTTTGAATTGCCTTGTGACTGCGCTAGAAAGATCAATACACGACGGATGTCTTGAATTGAAATTACTTCTTTAAATAAGGTAATGACGATTAAATACGCGATATGACGTTTATTGTAATGTCTCTTGATGGGCTTTGGAATTAATCCTAGTTTAACATAGTTATTGACCATTGAAGATGTCACAGGTTTCTTATCTGAAGAAAAAATTTGGAATGGTTCTAAATACTGGGTTACAACTGCAATCAGTTGGTCCATGTATAAAGGAATATCTGTAATATCTTCCCATCTTGGCATGTTGACGTCGTCTAAACTTTTGACCCAGTTTTCAAATTCTAATTGTTTTTCCACTTATACTCACCCACTATTTCATTATGATTATATTATACCACAAAGTTATCATCACTATGAACAATAGTTTTTAAAACGAGATGTTTTATTTTGAATTCGAAAAATACAGGAAAACCACTAGCGTTTTCGGTTTCTAAATGACCATTTTGGCCAGTTAATCCGCGTCTTTTGACCACCTTCTTCTACTTCATCATCTAGAGAAACGCCTTGGCTAGTGTCCTTTTCTTTGGTCCCCTCAGCATCTTGACCCTTTTTCGCTTCGATATCCGCCATAGCAGCTTGGAAATCGGGGTCATTTTGCCCGCGTTTCAGTCTTTGTCCGTATAAATCTTTCATCAATTTACGGACTGTTCGTGGACTGACCTCTTCACCTTTAGCTTCTGCTGTGGCGATAAAAGTCAGGACTTCGATGTAGGACATGGCTAGGGCTGTGGTAATGATTGAGGCAGTTGTTCCTGAAATCATCCCACCTGCCACAGACCCGATACCTGGGATAAATTTCACCACGTTCGAAACGATTAGTCGTCCTAAATAGGTTGCTGATCCTGTTCCACCAATAGCCCCTAAGATGCCTAAGGCAGTCGCTCGGTCCATGGAAATGCCAAATATAGCTGTAATATGGGCCATCATACCTATTTGCATGGGCACTAGGACGGTTGCATCGGAAAAAGGGATGGGGGTGAATCCAACACCAAAGGTAGTGACAGTATATCTACGCGCCCAACGTCGCGCTGCTCGGCTCTTCCGTTCAATATCAATCTGTTGGGCATTGTTAAAAGCTGTGTGGACCTGATGTGGCAATAAGCCAATTGTTCTTTCAACAAGCTCTTTTAGACCGAAGGCAGGAATGGTAAATTCGTCAGTAATCTTATAATCCTGGGCCATTAACCGAATAATTGCTTGGACGGATAGATTTTGATTGACTAGGTATTGTTCAAATTTCAAGGCTTGATCCCCGATAGATTGAGTCAGTACTAAGATAACCGGCATCTTAGTAGCTAAATATTCAATCAAACGAATCTCCATATCTTCAATCCGCGATGAAGATGCATTGATACAATAATATGCCACGTGCATATGTTGTTGCATTTTGGCTATGCCTTCTAGCGTTTGGTCGATTTCACTCGTCACTTGGTTTTGGGTTTCTGCATCCAGCTCCAACCCTCTTGTATCATAAAGGACCATTGGCACGCCTTCTTTTTCGATTTTATGCAAATGTTTGGTGATGGGTTGCCCAATCCCTGTTTCCGCTAATCTCTCCCGGAAAATATTGTTGATTAAAGTCGATTTCCCAACACCCGTTTTACCTACTACTAGAATATGTACTTTTTCTATTTTTTCAATTTCTTCTTGCGTTTTCTTGGTTAATTCTTCAGCAAGAGACCAATCCATATTTCTCGCCATTTCCGCTCACCTCAACTGTTTTTCTGCTTACATATATTTTATCAGATAAAATTTAAATTAGTATTAATTGCATCGAATTCCCATAATTACCTAATAGAATATGCTATACTACATGTGTAAAAAACGCATCTTACTAAAGGAGGAAAATAATGTCTGCTAATTCACGTAGTCAAGAAAAAATCAAATTACCTTATACGAAAGCTTATTATATCACGAATGAGGTCCTGAATTCAGTGACACATGGCATTGGGTTTGTCCTTTCAATTGTTGCCACCGTTTTCCTAATCCTTAAAGGTGTTGAAAACCAAAATAGTATCGAAATTTTTTCATACGTGGTGTACGGCATCTCTATGTGTGCCCTATACTTGGCTTCAACCTTATACCACAGCTTTTCATTTACCAAAGCTGCGGGTATCCTAAAAATTATCGACCATTCATCGATTTTTATTTTAATTGCTGGATCATACACACCCTTTGCCCTAGTCGCTATCGGTGGTGTCTTTGGCTGGTTTATCTTCATTGCACAATGGGCCATCGCCCTATTTGGAATTATCGGTAAAATCCTCTTCCTAAATAAGATGAAGAAATTTTCTACCCTTTTATATATTTTGATGGGCTGGTTCGGGGTTATTGCTATCCCGCAAATGGCCACAGCCATCGGTTCTGGTGGTATCGCTTGGCTAATCGCCGGCGGGGTAACTTATACAGTCGGCACTATCTTCTACGCCCATGATAACTTGAAATTCTGGCATGTCATTTGGCACTTATTTGTACTCGGTGGTTCAATCGCGATGTACTTCGCCGTCTTATTATATGTATAGGAATGAAATGCTTTTAATATGAAAAATAAGATACCAAGCATAGTTTAGTAGTCCTGCTACTCGCCTTTGCTTGGTATCTTTTATTTGCTTTGGAGATATTTTAAACGCTGCCCAGATTTATAAAACTCGTATTTCAGATTCAAGAATTTCTCGCAGTCTAATAAGATATCAAAGAGCATAGACCGGGTTTCAAATTCATTTCGAGTTTGCGGTAAGGGTTGCTGTCTAAACCGTGTTTTTAATTGATTTAATTCATTACGAAGTTTAGCTGCTGTATTTGATTCCGATAATTGTTGACTAACGTGACGGAAAAAGCCACTCAAGTCATAAGTCTGATTTGTTGATTCATAAATATTATCCAAAGAATTGTTGATATCATAGAGAATAATCAATTGGGAAGACCGCATTGAAAAATAATTTAGATAGTAATTTTGCACATCACCCGTGATATTATTTTCAGCCTCCTTCAATGCCAGGAATTCTCCATGTTTCGCCAACTCGTAAGCCTGGTCGATATGTTCATATAAGAGGTGACCCGGGTGGTCAGGGGTATCCATTTTGTCAGCTAAATGGTTTAAAATGATCTGCATTTCCCCTTCAATTTCCCCTTTCAACTTGTCCATCTCGCCACTGGCAGATGTCTGATACAAATTGACAATTACTGCAATCCCAACACCAATCACAAGTAGAAGCATTTCGTTGACCCACCAATTAAAATCTGACGCTTGTTCAAGCAACAAATGGGAAATAAATACCGCACAGGGGGCAATGGCGTTATCGCTCTTCAGGTAGACAGAAACAGGGTAGGTAATTAATAGATAAAGTGAAAATACCCAAATTTCATAACCATAAAGATTGAATAATATGGTGGCAATTAACAAACTCAAAATCATGGTGAGGGTCAAGTTGCCGATGTATTGCACAGTTTTCTTACTGGTTTCTGCTAGGGATAGGATGGCAATAACCCCTGCTGATACCGCATAATCTAGACCTAACCACTGAGCCAAAAATATGGCAATAAATGTGGCCACTGCATATTTTGCACTCTTAATCGCTACTCGCATTTGATCGCTCCTTTAACTTCATTCAAAGATATTTTAGCATATAATCTGAAAACCAATTTATGAAAACATACCAAATCAACAAATTTCTAAAAATGTGCGCAAAGATAATGAAATATGGTAGAATAGTGTTAGCGAGTAAGATCACATTTTTAATAAATTTATAAAAGGAGCAAAAAATGATTTTTAAAGTAACTTATCAAGATTCATTGACTGAAGTACCACGTCGTGAATCAACACACACTATGTATGTCCAAGCTGAAACTAAACGTGAGGTTCGTGCCCACCTAGAGAATGAAACCCCCTATCTAGTCGAGTTTATACAACCACTTGAAGGTGCGCATTTAGAATACGAACAACAAAATCCAGACTTTAAAGTTGTGGAGCTTTCTAATTAATGAAAGTTGATATAAAAAATAATGAAGTTGGCGTTTTCGCTTTCGGGGGATTAGACGAAATCGGTAAAAACTCTTATGGAGTCCAATTTCAAGACGAAATTTTATTATTAGACGCTGGGGTTAAATTCCCAGAAGACGATTTGTTAGGTATTGATTACGTTATCGCTAACTACCAATACCTAATTCAAAACGAACAAAAAGTGAAAGGTTTATTCATCACCCACGGTCACGAAGACCATATTGGGGGGATTCCTTTCTTACTGAAACAAATTAACATTCCGATTTATGCTGGCAAATTGGCCATGGCTCTAATCAAGAATAAATTAGAAGAACACGGATTATTACGTGATGCAGAATTACATATTATTGATGAAGATTCTGTCATCAAGTTTAGAAAGACATCCGTTTCTTTCTACCGTACTACCCACTCTATTCCTGACGCAATGGGGATTGTTGTAAAGACCCCACCAGGAAATGTGGTATTTACCGGTGACTACAAGTTCGACTTTACCCCAGTAGGTAAACCTGCTGATATCCATAAAATGGCAAAAATCGGTGAAGAAGGCGTTCTATTGTTACTTGGTGACTCAACAAACGCCGAGATTCCAGGTTTTACCCAATCAGAACGTGTCGTTGGTGAATCATTAGCGGATATCATGTCAAATATTGAAGGTCGAATTATCTTCGCATCTTTCGCTTCAAATATTTCTCGTTTATCACAAGCCATCGATGTGGCTGTAGCCCAAGGTAGAAAAATAGCTGTCTTTGGTCGATCTATGGAAGCAGCCATTCGAAACGCTATCGAACTCGGCTATTTCAACGTGGGTGAAGATGCCTTCATCCAAAGTAACGAAATCAACCAATACCCAGCAAACGAAATCTTAATCATGTGTACAGGTTCTCAAGGTGAGCCAATGGCTGCCCTATCTCGGATTGCAAACGGTACCCACCGTCAAATCTCAATCCAACCTGATGATACTGTGATCTTCTCATCTAGTCCAATTCCAGGTAACACCCTATCTGTAAACCATGTAATTAACCAATTACTTGCTGCAGGTGCGGAAGTTATCCACGGTAAGGTCAACAATGTCCATACTTCAGGGCACGGTGGTCAGCAAGAGCAAAAACTAATGCTGTCATTAATGAAACCGAAGTACTTTATGCCAGTCCACGGTGAATACCGTATGCTATCTATTCAGGCTGAACAAGCTGAATTAGTTGGTATTCCACACGAAAACATCTTTATCATGCAAAACGGTGAAGTCTTAGCCTTAACGCAAGACTCAGCGCGTCGCGCAGGTAGCTTCCCAGGTGAAGCGGTCTACGTAGATGGTAAGGGTATCGGGGATATCGGCAATATTGTCTTACGTGACCGTCATAACCTTTCTGAAGATGGTTTAGTCCTAGCAGTTGTTTCTGTTGACTTTACTAAGAATGAATTACTCGCTGGTCCTGATATCGTTTCTCGTGGTTTCATTTACATGCGTGAATCTGTTGGTTTAATCCAAGATGCACAAAAAGTAATCCGTACCACTGTTATCGGTCATCTAAATTCAGGTAAGAAAGTAAACGAAAAAATCTTACGTGACGCTATGCAAAATGCCCTACAACCATTCTTGCATAAACGTACAAAACGTAATCCAATGATTATGGCAGTCGTCATGCCTGTCTAATCATACCGATTACTAATAAACAAAATAAACCTGCGATGTAAAGCTGAACTAGCTTGCATCGCAGGTTTTTCCTTTTGCAATAAAACGACTAATTAACTAATTGATTTTGGAAGGCATAAATCGTTGCTTGTGTCCGGTCTTCAACCCCTAATTTAGATAATATATTCGATACATGGGTTTTTACCGTTTTTAAGGTGATAAATAAGTCATCGGCAATTTCCTGGTTGGATTTACCAGCAGCAATCAACTGCAAGACTTCCCGTTCACGAGTAGTTAAATCATCATGTAGGTGATGTCGGTTAGCTTCTACTTCATGGGCAATCAGCTTTTCATTGACTGTTGGTGCAATGACTGATTCCCCCGCATAGGTCCGGCGAATCGCTGACGCAATTTCGCTTGCAGAAGATGTTTTTAAAATGTAGCCTTTAGCCCCAGCTTGCATGGCAGGATATACCTTTTCATCATCGATAAAAGAAGTGACAATTAAAATATTGGCTTTTGGCCATTCAGCTAAGATTTCTTGTGTTGCTTGGATCCCGTCCATATTATCCATGACTAAATCCATTAAAATGATATCTGGTTGCAGTGATAAGGCCATTTTCTTACCCTCTAATCCGTCCTTAGCTTCCCCTACTATCTCTAGGTCTGATTGGGTAGATAGGTAGGTAGAAACGCCTAATCTGACCATTTCATGGTCATCTACTAACAATACTTTAATCATATATGCCCTCCATTTTTCTTGGTATTACGATTTGGATCAATGTGCCCTGGTTTTCAAATGAAATAATGTTGGTCGAACCACCTAGCTGGGCCACGCGCTCTTGGATATTTTTCAATCCGTACCCACCGTTCTGCAGTAATTCCTTGTCGGTATCAAAGCCCACGCCATCATCTGAAAATCGCAGATAAATATTTCGGTCTTTCTCATACAGATGGCATTCGATAATTTGTGCCTTAGCATGTCGCAGGGAATTGGATAATAATTCCTGCACAATTCGGAATAGGTGGTTCTCCACTTCGGGCAGCAATTGAACGTCCGTCACAGTGGCTTCAAAATTAATCTTAACCTTCGTTTCTAACTCCCTAAAGAGCTGTTCAATTCCCTCTGCCAAACTTTGATTGGTCAAGGAAATTGGCCGTAGATGGAGTAATAAGGACCGCATTTCAGCTTGAGCCTGGTCCACCATATCCGCCACCTTATCGATCAATTGCCGGTTGACAGGGTCCATATTGTCCGCCTGCTCTTGGATAGCTGACAAAATCATGGTCATGGCAAACAATTGCTGGCTGACTGAATCATGCAATTCACGCGCAATCCGTTGTCGTTCCTCTTTGACTAGTTGGTTTCTGTTCATCTCTGAGTTCGCTTCATCCGCCACCGTTTTTGCCTGCAAGGCCATTTCCATGTTCTGTAACATGGCCCGCAACCGTTCAATTTTCTCACCTATTTGCTGGCCAGCATAAACGCCCATTTCTGTCTCTTGAAAAATGGGTGAATCATATTTTCTGGCAGCCAAGGCAGTTAGCTTAGCCGTTAATTTATTTTCGTCCTTGTATAAAAAGAAATACAGGATTAAGGTTGCAATCAATGAGATGACTATATCAATGACCAATAAATACATAAATGGTAGGACTAAACGGGCAAATTCAAGATATGACCCGTCGACATTCATGGTATTAGGTGCCAAAATCAAAAAGATATAGGTTCCAAGAGATACCGTCAAAAGTGACAACCATAAAACGATAAATATTGTTAAAAACCGACGTCCTCTCATAAGAAGACCACCTCAACTGTTCCCCAACCTTGAGAAATTTGTAGGTAAATTTTCCGGTTACTTTGCTGATAAGACGCACTTTCAAAGGTTTTACGCTCATTGTTTAGGGCCACTTTTTCCCCGTTCCAATTAACTTCCGTCCGAAAACAATTGGCGTGTAGTTCAAGACCCACCCCTTCAGGCACCACAAGTTTAGTTTGCCCAACCAATTGATTAATCACGACCACATTGGTCCCTATAGGCACAATCGTTGACCCGAAATCAATAAAGGTATTGGCATAGAGATGGTACATCTCCACATCTTCCCAGGCATATACTTCTTCCTTGTAAGGACCATTATTAAATAAATGGTCAAATTCTAAGAAGGCTTCCTTTTCTTGATCCTTAAAAACACCATCTTCTGCATCCACAATTTTTGTTTGTCGCAAGGTTAGGTCATGTTTTACGTTATCAGATTTATCTTTCACAATCGCATAATAAACCAAACCAACAATCATTAGCGCCAATAAAATACTTGAAACATAAGGCAAGGTCACAATCCCAATAAAAATTAGAAAACAACCAATGGCAACTAGTATCAAGTTCAGCCAACTTTGCTGCTGTTTCTTTGTATTCATTTTTATTTTTACCCGGTTAGATACGGCTAAAAGTCCGCAACCGACAACAATGGAAATCAAATTTTCTGGTCTAACCAATAAACCTGTAAAAACAATCAATCCGGCAAAACAAGCTAAAATCATCCATAGATTTCTCATATTGCCCTCCATCCTATTTTTATACTCTAATCATACCACTTCTACATTTTACTATATATGACCATTTTATGAGAACTGAATCCCTTTTACATTGGTCCTAAGCCTTAAAGTTTTTCATTTATAGCAAAAAAGACATACCCCAACCACGCGAATGGTAGGAATATGTCTTGAAATTTGCTTGAATTAGATTGCGTCAACGCTTGTGATTTTAACAACCATGTCGCCGCCTGGTGTTTCGATCGTTACTTCATCATTCACACCTTTACCAATTAATGCTTGTGCAATCGGTGATTCATTAGAAATTTTACCATCTAATGGATCTGCTTCTGCACGACCAACAATTGAGTAAACTTCTTCGTCGCCATCTGGTAACTCAATAAAAGTTACTTTACGACCTAATGAAACGATACCTTCATCGATTTCATTTGGATCGATAATTTTAGCGTAACGAACCATTTTTTCTAATTTTTGAATTTGCCCTTCAACGAAAGCTTGTTCATCCTTAGCCGCTTCATATTCAGAGTTTTCTGATAAATCTCCGTATGAACGTGCGATTTTGATTCGTTCTACAATTTCTTTGCGTTTTACAATTTTTAACTCGTCTAAATCTTGTTGAATTTTCTCAAGACCTTCTTGGGTCATTGGGTATACTTCTTCTGCCATACTTTTACTCCTAACAACAATAGTAATTTCAACTTATCAAAAGTGAATAGACCCACAATATCATGGAACTAGAATTTTTGCAATACACTTTATCTGATATCTTCTAATAAAATTTTAATTAATCAATTTTTAAATCATTTGGAATGATTGAACGGATTTTTGTCGTCATCAAATCGATTGCAACATTATTTGATCCACCTTCAGGGATGATAATATCCGCGAATTTTTTTGTAGGTTCAATAAATTGCTCATGCATCGGTTTAACAATCGATGTGTACATGTCGATAATTGAATCTAAAGAACGGCCACGTTCAGCCATATCACGTTTAATACGACGGATGATACGAATGTCGTCATCTGTATCTACAAAGACTTTAATATCCATCAAATCACGAAGCTCTTTATCAGAGAAGATTAAGATACCTTCAATAATAATAACTTCTTTTGGTTCTACACGAATCGTTTCTTCTGCACGATTGTGTTGAGTGAAATCATAAACCGGCATTTGGACAGCTTGTCCATCCAATAATTGTCTAATATGCTCGCTAAGTAAGTCATTGTCAAATGCAAATGGGTGGTCGTAGTTAGTTAACACACGTTCATCCATTGTTAAATGACTTTGATCTTTATAATAAGCATCTTGTGGAATATAAGCTAAACTTACATCTCCAAATTCTTCAATAATTTTACGGGTTACAGTAGTCTTACCAGAACCAGTACCCCCTGTTACACCAATGATGATTGGCTTACGCATTCAAAACACACCTTCCTGATATTAAAAATAAGCTCGAATTCACTGCTATTAAATATAGAGAAAAATGTTCTCAATTGCAAGTAAATTCAAGCTATTTTTATTTTTTTAATCGTATTTGACCCGTCTGATTATAGGTCGGCATTCTCTTCAGATACATATTGTTCAACTAAAGCATCATGCTCTTCGTATGTTTCTGAATAATATACTTCACCGGTTGTTAAATCGGCCACAAAGAATAGGTAGTCAGATTCTGTTGGATTCATAGAAGCTTCGATAGCTTCGATACCAGGGTTGTTAAATGGTCCCGGTCCAAAACCAGTATTGATGTACAAGTTATACGGTGAATCAACTGCTGCATCCTCGTTAGTTACATAAGCTGAATGCGTATTGTTCGCATATAAAACTGAAATATCTGATTGAATTGGCATATCGATTTCTAAACGGTTCATGAATACACCAGCGATCAATTCACGGTCTTCTAGTGAAGATGCCTCTGCTTCAACCAATGAAGCTAAGGTTAAGAATTCATGGAAGGTGAAACCAGACGCTTCAATTTCAGCAGTGTGGGTTTGACGAACATTTTCCATTTCCCCAACCATCATAGTCACGATGTCTGCAACCGTTACAGTTGATGACAACTCATAAGTTGCTGGGTATAAGTAGCCTTCCAACTTGTAGCGCACGTCGTCATTTTCAGATACGTTAGTCAATAATTCTGGGTATGTCGCCAATAATTCATCGAATAAACCGTCATCCGTCATTTGTGCTAACGCATCTTCTTGTTCAATGCCAAGTGCGTCTGCAATAATTTGCGAAATAGCCTCTAGCGATGAACCTTCAGGAATAGCCACTGAGTCAACTTGAGCTGTAGCCCCTTGTTGTAGCTCGTTATTAGCATCTGTATAGCCTATATTCTTGTGTAAGGTGTAAGTACCCGCTTCAATCGCGTCATTCCCAAAGAATCTTAAATAAGTTGTAAAAAGGAAATCGTTAAAGATAATGCCTTCATCATCCAAGATGCTTGCAATATCGGCTGTTGTCGACCCTTCTGGTATGGTAACCTCGACTGTTTCGTCCGAGCTACCGATACCTCCTGTAAAAATCATAAACGTTAGGGATAAACCAACAACCACAATAAGTGCTGCTGCAACCACTAAAAACCATTTAGCTATTTTCGAAGCAGTAGATTCTGCTTTACGATCAAGATCTTTTTGCTTTTTGTAAAAATCTTCGCGTGCTTTCTTAGACATATAGCGACTCCTCTTCTAGTAAAATCATTACTCCCATTATACATGAAAGGGCCATTTTTCAATATAAATGTTAGATAAATACAAACAAACGTAAAAAAACTGTAATATTGCACAGGATGTGAGCGCGGGCGGTCAGACAGGATGCGAAATCCGACTGCAATTGAATCCACATCAAAAAACACGGTAAGGTAACATTCCCCTAACCGTGTTTTTAACAAAATTGCACTACACTGCTGCTTGCGTCTTAAAGTCATTTGCTTTCAATTTCTTGTACTTTATAGTGTAGAAGAGAATGATTAAAAGCGTGAACACAATCAGAATTGACGTTAAAACAAATACATCAGTGCGTATGCTACCACCTATACCGAATAATTGTCTGTAGGCATCTACAGAATAAGTAATTGGTAGGTAGGGATGGATCGCTTCAAAGAATGGATTTGACAATTGAATTGGATAGGTACCACCTGAACCTGACAGTTGTAAAATCAAGAAAATTAACATTATGAAAGAGCCAATTTTATCAAACAATAAATTAAATAACATGACAATCGAAATTGAAGTTAAGGCCGTTATTATCGTTACGAGTAATGTTTTACTCATAGAAAATGTTTCTAAACCATTCACTGTATGTAATAGAAATACCATAATCAAGGATTGTAAAATACCAACCACTGCCAACACAGAGAATTTACTTGCCCACCAGCTGATGCCATTTTTAGGGCGACCTTTAGGTGTATAACTATCGAACATTAGATTTAAGGTAATTGCACCGATGAATAAAGCAACAGACATCATATATGGCGCCATCCCTGTACCATTATTTGGAATTGGTGCGGTTTCAGTTTGATTAGTGTCGACTGGTTCTGCCATCATGTCATACGTATTGTCAGTTGCATCAACTTCGTTCAGCGTTTGACTACCATTCGCTAACTGTGTACTTAATTCAGATGTACCATCAGCGATTGTGCCTAGGCCGTCACCTAATGTTTGTGAACCATTCGCCAATTGATCTGCCCCATCTGCAATTTGCCCTGCACCATCTGCAAGTTGGCTAGTACCATCAGTTAATTGACCACTATTAGCAACTAGTTGGCCAGTACCATCAGCCAAGGCTTGTGTACCTGCTTGCAATTGAATGGCGCCATCAGCCAAAGTGCCTGTTTGGCTATTCAATGTATTTAGACCTTCACTCAATTGATTAGAACCATCTGTTAGTGATAAACCACCCGCATTCAATTCTTGGGTACCGTCATTCAGTTGACTCATACCTGAAGCTAATGCAGTAGCACCACTTTGTGCTTGATCTATTCCAGCATCCAGTGTCTGTGCGCCCGCTAATAAGGTATCGCTACTAGATGCCACTTGGTTAACGCCATCAATTAAGGTATTGGTACCATCATATAAAGCATCATACCCTTCAGTTAATTGATGAACACTTGCTTGTAAATTAGCAATCTGGCTACCAATTGCCGTGACATCAACGTCTTGCAAACTAGATAGAGACGATAAATCAGTAGAAATCGTTTGAACTGAGCCCGCTTGAGTAGTGGCCACTGTCGTAAATTGGTTTGCAACAGCCGTACTAACTGCAGCCTCTTGTTCAGGCGTTAATGCAGCCCCGCTTGCTTCAATTGCTGTTAAAACAGCTTCTGTATTACTAGTTGGGTCGCTAACTGCTACAATACTGGTCAATTGTGTTTGCACATCTGCCATTGCAGTCGATAATGTCTCTAATTGGGCAGTAACATCTGATAAGTCTCCAGCTAAACTTGAATTCTGTAAACTACTATCTAAATTATCTAAACCTGATTTCATTTGATCTAATCCGGTTTGTAAAGCTGTTATTTTCGCAGCCTGGTCTTCGCTTGTTAGACTCGCATTTAATTGTGATAAGCCATCTGTTAAAGCCTGACTCCCTTCAGCTAATTGCACCATGCCATCGTTCAAACTATTAGCGCCATCTGCTAATGTCACTGTATTATCAGACAAAGTAGTTAACCCAGCACTTAGAGTAGCACTACCATCAGCTAAATCGCCTGCACCGCTAGTCAATTGACTTACGCCCGATGTCAAGGCAGGCATACTATCTGTTAATTGACTGGTACCTTCGTTTAAAGCCGTAGCACCTTCGTTTACTTGACTGACACCATCAATATATGTGTTTAAACCAACATCTAAGCTATCTGCCCCATCAGCAAAAATTAGACTTGATGATGCTAAAGTGTTTAAATTTTCTGTTATTGTAGCATTTCCATCTGCAGCTTCTTCTACACCGTCTTTAATTTGACTACCACCATCCGCAGCATCTTGCATTTTATCTGCCACAGTTTGTAATTGTGCAAAAATTGTTTCCGCGTATATTTTAGTCACTTCGCTAGATACCGAATCCTTAATCGTATTAGCTGCAGAAGAGGTTAGCTTGGAGGCAATATAAGAATGTCCCGCGCTGGTTTCATAATTTAAGGTCATTTGTTTGGGTTCATCTTCAAGTAAACTCGTGGCGTTTTCTGAGAAATTTTCGGGAATGGTGATGACCATATAGTAATCACCATCTTTTAATCCAGCCTCAGCATCTGATTTTGACACAAATTCAAAATCCATTTCATCTGAATTTTCCAACTCACCCACTAAATTATCCCCTATTGCTAAGTTTTCATCATTATATTGAACTGCCTTGTCTTCATTCACAACGGCTACTGGTAAATTCGCAAGTTTTCCATATGGATCCCACATAGAACTCAAAAAAATTACTGTGTATAACGAAGGAATAAAAGCTATCCCTAGTAAAATAATGATCATTTTTTTCTTTGTAAATATTGATTGCCATTCTTGCTTAATCAAAGTAGCACACGTCCATTCTTATTCTTTTTCGTTAGAAGTAACAATTGATTCCCAATCTACAACATTCACTTCATTAGTGCCTGCCATTAATAATGATTCAAGTGTATATTTTTGTAATCGTTGTTTAAATAATTGCTCAGCATCAGAAAATACATCTAATACTTCGCGTTTTTTATTCTTAATTTTATCAGCATGTAAAAATACTTTTTCTGCTAGATTTGTTGGTCGAACAAAACTTTCTTTGCCCTCAATCGCTTCATAAATATGTAACATCGTCATATCTTTAGGTGATTTCTTTAATACAAAACCGCCATCCTTACCAGCTATAGAATGCACCAAACCTGAAACCACCAAAGAACGCATGATTTTTTTCAGGTATGAATCAGACACCTCAAGACGCCGACTGAAAATTGTGCTTTTTATGGGACGGTGATCGGCCTGGGTTGCCAGCATAATCATTATACAAAGGGCTTGTTCAACCCCACTTTTCATCTTCATTGAATACCCTCCATTCGTGGATAAAATTTATCTATGGATACATTCTATCTCTTGATGATTTCATTTACAAGTATTTTCCACTCTTCTCATCAATTATTTATTTAGTTTTTTCCATGAAAAAAGCACCCAAAATCAATTGGATGCTTTTTCTCTTTTATTGACATTTACTTAAAGCGACAGATTATAAATCTTCGTCTTCGATAAAAGTCGCTAATACTTCTTCTACCATATCCCATTCTTCTTCAGTCTCAATAGGATTTAATTGACCTTCAAAGCCGTCTTCACTTTCAACGTAAGAGAAAGCTTGTAATTCTACGCCCTCTTCGTCAGATACGCCTGCTGGGTAGACGATAACATATGATTTACCGAAATCTTCTGAATCGAATGTAAATAGAATTTCGAATAATTGCTCGTTACCTTCCTCGTCAACAATTGTAATGTGCTCGTGACCTTCGTGGTCATGTTCATGATGTTCAGTCATTTGAAAATCTCCTTTTTCTCTCGTGTGTTGAGCCTATAACGTACTCAATCAATATCTCTCAATAACCATCATATTGGGCTTGAAAAGTCAGAATTATCGGACGCTTCCCAAGATGCTCCAATTACTTAACAGTAATTGTTCGTCTTTTGGTCCAGCGCGTTAATTCTAAACGACTTTCCGCACACCTACTATGATGGGTGGGCATCTAAATAATTCTGCAGAATCAATACTGCGGCCAATTTATCGATCACTTTCTTACGCTTCTTACGACTGACATCGTTGGCAATTAACATCCGTTCTGCTTGAACAGTTGTTAAACGCTCATCCTGATAAAAGACTGGTAAATCAAACCGGTCTATCACAAGTTGTCCGTATTTTTGTGATGCTTCAGCGCGTGGGCCGATAGAATTGTTCATATTCTTGGGTAAACCGAGAACTAACGCTTCTACCTTATACTCAGCAATCAACTCGCCAAGTCGGTCCAAACCGAATTCTTCTAATTCTTCATCGATTGGAATGATTTCTACCCCTTGGGCAGTCCATCCAAATGGATCAGAAACAGCCACGCCGACTGTTTTAGACCCAACATCTAATCCCATGTATCGCATTACTCGCGACCAGATTGTTTCATGTAATTCACGATTAATTCTTCAAGAATTTCATCGCGGTCATGATAACGGATAATATTACGCGCTTCGTTATGACGTGGAATATAAGCTGGATCACCAGATAATAAATAACCAACGATTTGATTTACTGGGTTGTAACCTTTTTCTTTAAGAGAATCATATACGATTTCTAATGTCTCTTTGACATCCTTTTCGTTGTTTTCTCCGAAATTGAATAGGACTGTTTCATCTTTATTACTCATCAGAACACCTCCAAATATTATCTATAGTTTACCTAATTATCCGTATTTTAACAAGAAATCGTCATTATTTGCCAATAATTTCTTTCGCATAGGCAAGTGCTTCTTCAATTCCAGCTGGGTTTTTACCGCCGGCTTGGGCCATATCTGGACGACCACCACCGCCACCACCAATTTTGGGTGCGACTTGTTTGATTAGGTCGCCTGCTTTAACACCCGCTTTAACAGCATCTTGCCCAACAGCGATTAATAAATTCGCTTTATCATCCACTGAAGTTGCTAGCACAAGGATATCAGAAGAGCCTTTTTGTTTCCACTCGTCCGCAATCTTACGTAAATCATCCATCGAACGATTTGGTACGTGTTCAGCGATTACAGTATAAGCACCAGCAGTTTCTACATGATCAAAGATTTGACCTGCTGCTTGCGCATTCATTTTATCACGTAAAGCACTTAATTGCTGTAAAGTTTCCTTATGTTCTTCTCTAAATTGTTGTAAACGTGCCACAACATTTAAGAATTTGCTTACTTTTAAGTTTGAAGCAATTTGTTTCAGGATGTTTTCTTGCACCTTGTATTCTTGGATAGCAGCTAATGAAGTTACAGCTTCAATACGACGAACACCAGCACCGATACCAGATTCTGAAGTGATCTTG
Organism: Aerococcus urinaeequi; assembly: GCF_001543205.1. NCBI lineage: Bacteria > Bacillati > Bacillota > Bacilli > Lactobacillales > Aerococcaceae > Aerococcus > Aerococcus urinaeequi. Next base: position 1,733,220 of record NZ_CP014162.1, on the reverse strand, counting down.
AATAGACCGATTTCAGCAGTATTACCAACGTGTGTACCCCCACAAAGTTCAATTGACCAGTGGTTAATATCTACCATACGCACTTCGCTACCATATTTTTCACCAAACAAGGCTTGTGCGCCAGCAGCTCTAGCTTCATCAATAGACGTTACTGTTGTCACAACTGGGAAAGCTTCCGCGATAGCTTCATTTACTTTCGCTTCCATTTCAGCCAATTCTTCATCTGTTACTTGCCCAAAGTGCGAGAAGTCGAAACGTAAGTGTTCAGCAGTTACCAATGACCCTGCTTGGTTAGCATGGTCCCCTAAAACATCTTTCAATGCTTGATGTAATAAATGGGTTGCCGTATGGTTTTTCTCGATTGAGTGGTGACGACGGCGGTCAACCGCTAATTGTACAGTTTGGTCCAATACTATAGCTACTTCTAATTTCACTTCATGTAAGTGTTGACCATTTGGTGCACGAACAACATTTACCACATGTCCAATTAATTGGCCATCTTCATCTAGGACGTCACCTGTATCCGCAATTTGACCACCCATTTCAGCGTAAAATGGTGTCTGCTCAGCAACTAAGTATACCTCGTCCCCATCTTCTGCTGACGACACTAATGCGTCTCCTGACACAATGGTATTCACGCGCGTTTCTACGACTAATTGGTCGTAACCAACATAAGTTGATGTCACGTCAATTTCACTCAACACTTCAGACTGCACAGCCATACCTGTTGAATCCTTACGCGCAGCACGCGCACGTTCTCTTTGTGCTTTCATCGCTTCTTCAAAGCCAGATAAATCAACATCAATACCCACTTCTTCTAAGTATTCTTGCGTTAATTCTAATGGGAAGCCGTAAGTATCATATAATTTAAAGGCTTGCGCACCAGACATCACTTTATTATGTTCCGCTTCAAGCGTTGCAATCACTTCTTGAATAATCGCTTCCCCTTCATTGATGGTTTCGTTAAAACGATCTTCTTCTGTTTTAATTACATCCTGGATAAAGTCTTGGTCTGCTTTCACTTCTGGATAGAAGTCAGCCATAATGTCCGCAACAACAGGTACCAATTTCGTTAAGAAGTTATCTTTGATACCTAAACGTCGTGCATGCATGATCGCACGACGGATTAAACGACGTAAGATATAGCCACGGCCTTCATTTGAAGGTAAAGCACGGTCACTAATGGCAAAAGTTACTGCACGAACGTGGTCAGCAATTACCTTATAAGAAACATCAGTTTCAGGTTTTTCACCGTATTTTACAGTTGTCCCTAACGTTTCGATTTCTTTAATAATCGGTAAGAATAGGTCTGTTTCAAAGTTGGTTGGCGCATCTTGGATGACAGAAGTCATACGCTCTAGCCCCATACCCGTATCAATATTCTTATGTTTTAAAGGCACATATTCGCCGTTTGGCATATGGTTAAACTGAGAAAACACGATATTCCAGATTTCCAAGTAACGCTCATTTTCCCCGCCTGGGTACATTTCTGGGTCAGAATCTTCTAAATCTTGGTATTTAACCCCGCGGTCATAGAAAATTTCTGTGTCCGGACCACATGGACCAGCACCTAAATCCCAGAAGTTATCTTCCACTGGCACATAATGGTCATCAGATAAACCAGTCGCCTTACGCCATAATTCAACTGTTTCAGTATCCTCTGGGTAGTAAGTCATATATAGTTTCTCAGGATCTAATCCCAACCATTTCTCGTCAGTTAAGAATTCCCAAGCCCAAGGAATCACTTCAACTTTGAAGTAGTCCCCGATAGAGAAGTTCCCTAACATTTCAAATAAGGTATGGTGACGCGCTGTCACACCAACATTTTCAATATCGTTGGTACGAATTGATTTTTGTGAGTTGGTGATACGTGGGTTTTCAGGTACAACAGAGCCATCAAAGTATTTCTTCAAGGTTGCAACCCCTGAGTTAATCCATAATAATGACGGATCTTGAACTGGCACTAATGAAGCACTTGGCTCCACACTATGGCCTTTAGATTGCCAAAAATCTAGCCACATTTGGCGAATTTCTGCTGATGTTAATTGTTTCATAGTTGTCCTCCTCAAAATAAAAAACATAGCTTTGCAAATTGAGGACGACTTTGCGCGGTACCACCTCATTTGCAATGCTATGTTTACATTACCTCTCTAGTTGCTGGATAACGCTAGCGCGTAGCCTTTCGACTAAATGTTTAGAAAGAGAGCATTTTATGATTGGATGCTTGCACCTGTTCATCCTCGCTAAGGTTCATAAAATATGGTTCTTCCCACTTGTAGACTTTATAGTCTTTTCACATTCCAAATTATACTGACAGAATGGCTAATTTGTCAAGTTTTCAAGCAAGTAAACTAATTAAAAATCTTCCGGCTTCAATCCATCCATCCCTATCATAGGGTCAATTGAATGACTCAGGACTATATCAGCTGTCAGATAAAAATCTTCAACTGCTGAATCACTGTTAGTTGCCACTTTCTCATCTACATGCTCTTCAGTGGCGTCCCCAGTTTCTGGACTGGAATTTTCCGTTAAATCATCATCTGATGTCGTTTCTGCCCGACTTTCAGCTTGATTTTTTGATGTTGTCGCATCTTTTTCTTCTATTTCTGCTGCAACAGCCGTTGCCATCCGTTCATCAACATCCACAGCTTCCATCAGAAAGTCCTTTAGTTGGGTTTGCCGACTAGCATCCACATTTTGAATGGCCGTTTGAAAGGCCTGGGGTTCACCGCACATAATCAAGGACTGCTTGGCCCGCGTGATCCCCGTATATAATAAATTTCGCTTCAGCATCCGGTGGTGTTGCGGAACTAAAGGCACTATCACAATTGGAAATTCCGACCCCTGCGACTTATGAATTGACGTACAGTAAGCTAAGGTAATTTCATTGAAGTCATTACGTTCATAAGTCACTTCAACCTCGTCGAATTGGACCACAATCTGGTCCACCTTGTTGGTCGTCTCCTTGGCAAAAAAGATTGCTACTATCTCACCTAAGTCTCCATTGAAAACGTTCTTCTCGGCTTGGTTTTTCAGCTGCAAGACCTTATCCCCAACCCTAAAGGTTTGTTCAAAATAGACTAACTCCCGTCTTTTACCGTCGTCGTTGGGGTTTAAAACAGCCTGCAAACGCTCATTGATATGATTGATCCCGGCCTGTCCTTTATAGAGCGGCGCCAAGACTTGAACGTCTCGTTTTTGGTAGCCCTTGTCAACAGCCCGCTTAGCCACAATAGCTACTAAGTCTGCAATTTGATTAGCTTGCACCTTGAAAAAGGACCGATCTCGTTGGTTCATCATCAAATCTTTAGGCACAATACCTTGTTTAATCTGATGAGCCAATTGGACAATGGTCGACTGGTTTTTCTGACGGTAGATTTCATCCAACTCACGCGTTTTAACTGTCTGTGAAGATAATAAGTCAGCTAATACTTGTCCGGGTCCTACAGAAGCTAACTGGTCTTTATCCCCCACAAAAATGACTTGCATAAATGAAGGGACACTTGAAAGTAATTTATAGGCAAGCCATGTATCCACCATGGACATTTCGTCAATAATCAATAAGTCAGTTTCTAGCTGCACGCCTGACTCTTCGCCGTCTTCGCTGTCATCCTCTTCACCTGTTAAACCAAGTAAACGATGAATAGTTGATGCTGGCAGATGGATCATTTCAGTCATTCGTTTAGCGGCTCGTCCTGTTGGGGCGGCTAAAGAAATTGGAAAGGCACCTGGGTCATATTCTTCTACATTTAAGGAAATATTATTTAAACGAGCATACAATTGGACGATGCCGTTTAATACCGTTGTCTTACCTGTCCCTGGTCCCCCAGTTAAGATAAACATTTTGGAAGTTAACGCCTCTTTAATGGCTTTCTTTTGAGCCTGTCCGTAGGAAATACCTAAGTCTTGTTCTAGTTTTTGGATTTCTTCGTCTAAATCAACACCCGGATATTGGGGTTGATACTGAGGTTGCTGCATTTGCCCCATCATCTTGGCAATACCCACTTCAGCAAAGTATAAAGTTGGCAAGGCAACTCGCCCTTCTTCAGATAAGATCAACTTACCTGTTTCGTTCATATCTGAAATGGTATCTTGAATGCGTTTGGCTTCAATAAATTGTGACTGCCCGTGCATCAAGACTTCTTGGGTTTTCTCAATCAGTGGCTCCTCCATCACAAAAGTATTCCCTGATTCAAAAGTGGCTAAGTTTAGGACAAACATGACACCCCCAGCAACCCGGACTGGTGAATCCAAGGGGAAACCAATATTTAAAGCGATTTGGTCTGCTTTTTGAAAACCAAAACCGCGGATATCGTCGATCAAAATATAAGGATTTTCTTCAATAATTTCGACCGCTTCGTTATGGTAGAGGCCATAAATTTGCCCAGCCAACCGCGATGAAAAGCCCATCTCAGCTAGCTTAACGAAAACTTGTTCATTCCCTCTTTGTTCAACCATCCGCTCATGTAGCATAGTTCTAGTCTTTTTAGACAAACCTTTAACCACTTTTAAGGCTTCTGCATCATTTAAAATAGTATCAATGGTTTGGTCGCCAAAAGCATCAACAATACGACTGGCTATCGTATCTCCAATTCCTGGAAATTGTTCGGATGATAGAAATCGAATTAACCCTTCTTTAGAGGTGATTTTCTGCGCTTCATAAGAAGTTACTTGGAATTGAACACCATATTTAGCGTGGTCCACCAATTTACCTTTAAAATGATAGGTCGTCCCGTCCTGGATAGTTGGGAAGTTTCCCGTCATCACGATTTCTTTTTCTGAATACATGGTATTGGTTTCGTCTATTTCAACTGACATTACCCGATAAAAGTTGCTTTCATTAAAAAAGAAGGTCGCCTTTACCTCACCTATGACATAATCTTCACTTGTTGGTTGATTCTGATTTTGTCGCATGTTGGCTGCTCCTTCCTCGTCTTAGTAATCTTACATATTATAGCATATTCAAGTAGTTCAGAATGGATAGATTTATAGGTATCTAAGTCATTTTGCCTATAGAAATATAATAAAAAAAGACGTGACCATGACATCACGCCTCTTCTATGTTAGTTTGAATTGTTTGAATAGTTGATTGAAGTGTTTAAACGTATTGCAATTCTGCTACTTCTGAATTTTTGAAAGCAGCATCAATTGTACCGCCACCTAGACATTCTGGACCGTCGTAGAATACAACTGCTTGTCCAGGGGTGATTGCACGTACTGGTTCTGCAAAAGTGATTTTCGCAGTCCCATCTTCATTGATATCAACATGGACTTGTGTATCTTTTTGACGGTAACGGAATTTCGCTGTGCAATCAAAAGAAGTTGCAGTAAATTCGTCATCGACAAATGATAGGTCACTCGCCATTAAGTAGTCTGCATATAATTTATCGTTGTGGAAGCCTTGGCCAACGTATAAAACGTTTTTAGCTTGGTCTTTCCCTACAACGAACCATGGTTGATCAGATTCGCCACCGCCACCGATGCCTAACCCTTTACGTTGGCCGATTGTATAGTACATCAAGCCCATGTGGTCACCCATTACAGTCCCATCTTCAGCAATCATTTTACCAGGTTGCGCTGGTAAAAAGTTACCTAGAAATTCTTTAAAGTTCTTTTCACCAATAAAGCAAATACCAGTTGAGTCTTTTTTCTTAGCAGTTGCTAAGCCTGCTTCTTCAGCAATTCGACGTACTTCTGGTTTTTCTAAATGGCCTAATGGGAACATGACACGTTGTAATTGATCTTGTGATAATTGGTTAAGGAAGTATGTTTGATCCTTGTTATTATCTAAACCACGTAACATGTGCACTTTGCCTTTAGAGTCGCGTTCAACTTGCGCGTAGTGGCCAGTTGCAACATAGTCAGCCCCAAGTTCTAATGCATAGTCTAGGAAAGCTTTAAATTTAATTTCCTTATTACACATTACGTCCGGGTTGGGCGTCCGGTCACGTTTGTATTCATCTAGGAAATAAGTGAATACCTTGTCCCAATATTCCTTTTCAAAGTTAATCGAGTAATAAGGAATACCGATTTGCGTGGCTACTGCGGCAACGTCTTTGTAATCTTCCGTTGCTGTACAGAAGCCATTTTCGTCTGTGTCATCCCAGTTCTTCATGAAGATACCGATGACATCATACCCTTGTTGTTTCAGTAATAAGGCTGTTACGCTGGAATCAACGCCACCACTCATACCGACTACCACGCGGGTATTTTTATTTGGATTATTTTCTACCACAACATCACCATCTTTCTGCCATAATTTTACGATTGAAGGTCGTATATTAGGTTGTTAGTAGAGATTATAAAATCACAAGTACAAATTATACAGGCTGTAGCAAAAAAAGCAAGCAATACGCTTACTTTTTTCGAGTATATTTATCTACTATAGTCTATACAATTTCTTCAAGGATACCCATAGTGACCATATCCGCTTGTAACCGTTCAACCGCTTCTTGCAGTGGTGCCATCGAATCGTTTTTATAAACATTCACCACTTGCATACCGTTCAAATTAGTCACAGTCATAGAAAAACCATCAAGGCTGCTATTCACTTTCATTTTGAATAAAACTTCGCGGCTATCATTAAATGATGCGGTTACTACGCGTTCGAATTCAAAGTTCCCTTGTTTACCCTCTTGGAATCCGTAGTCTCTAAGGGTATATTTCTTCACTGTATCGGCTAGTTTAAATTTCTTACTAGCCCCTTTCAACTGGACACTTGCTGTCATTGCCATAATCTGTTCCCTCCACTAAAAATAACTATTTAATTGAAGCAAAAATATCTAAAATTTGATCAATATCTGAAAATTCAGTTGGTTCCCCAAAAGAAAGTCGTAAACTTTCTGCGATTCGCGGCGAATCCGCCCCGTACATAGACACAAGCACGCGTGATGGTTCAAGTGATCCTGCTGTACATGCTGAACCTGCTGATAAGTAAGCATCTCTTAAATCTAGCTTGATTAAAACTTGATCAGATGGGTGACCCGGCCAATAGATATTTAAGACATGGGCCAATTCTGCTTCAGCCGGACCATTGATTTGGAAGTTTAAGCCACGTTCCCGAGCGCCTTCCAAGAAATATTGACGCAAGGCCTTTAAGTGGTCCTGGTGCTTTTCCATATTGTCATATTGCTTTTCGATGGCTTTAGACATGCCCAAGATTAAAGGTAAGGCTTCTGTTCCTGCCCGATGTTTGTTTTCTTGGTTACCACCGCGTACATAAGGGGCAAAATCCGCCTTAGCATTACGGTAATACATAAAGCCTATCCCTTTTGGCCCGTATATTTTATGGGCAGACATAGACAAGGCATCGATGTGCATTTTTTCCACGTCTAAAGGAATATTCAAATATGTTTGGACAGTATCTGTATGGAAGAAAATATCCTTTTCATGTAAGAGGTCGCCAATGGCTTGGATGTCTTGAAGAGACCCTACTTCATTATTGCCGGCCATAATGGATACCAAAATTGTCTCTTTTCGGATGCTTGTTTTCAATTCTTCAAAGTCAATATGACCTTCTTCATCAAAGTCTAGATAAGTCACTTCAAAACCTTGTCTTTCAAGGTGACGCATAGTTTGGTAGACAGAAGAGTGTTCTGCAGCTGTTGTGATCAAATGCTTGCCTTTGTTTGCAAGTCTGGCAACAGTTTGGTTAATAGCTGAATCATTGGACTCGGTCCCACCAGACGTAATGATAATATCATCTGCATCAGCGTTTAGGGTCTTGGCAATTTGTCTGCGGACGCCTTCTATCTTCTGCTTAGATTCACGCCCAATCTTATACAAACTTGAAGCATTACCGAAATCATCATGCATGGCATTTGTAATGACTTCAATGACTTCTGGGTCAACTGGTGTTGTTGCGGCGTAATCTAAATAAATGCCTTTCATTATTTTCCTCCCGTAAATTTTGTTTTCTCAGGGAATAGGAAGCTTAACAGGTCCTTAGTGATCCGTTTGCCCTCTCCCATTGCTGGGTAAATATGCATCATCATCATTGGGTTAAAATTGGCTTCAATTAATGCATAGTTATCTGCACTTGCTGGTTGGTGAATGTCTTCAATCATTAGGTCTAATCCGGTAATATTCACCCCTAAAACAGCCGCCATCTTCACAGCAATTTCCTTATAAGAATCGTGCATATCGGCTAAGACTTCAATAGAATCTCCACCTGTTGAAATGTTTGAATTCTCTCGTAAAATTACTTGTTGCCCTTCAGGCACCACATCCGTTGGTGTAAAGCCTTGTTGTTTCAAGGTATTCACTTCGATATCCCCTAATTGGATGATTTCTAGTGGCGAACGGTGGTCCCGTCCTCGTTTAGGGTCTTTATTCTTGTCAGCGACCAATTCTTCAACTGTTGACTGACCGTCTCCAATCACATTAGCCCCAACACGGTTGACAATAGACAGGACTTCCCCTTCTTGCACGTAAAAACGGTATTCAGTGCCAAAGGCAAAGTCTTCAATTAAAACAGTATGGTCTTCTTTAAAGGCGATATCTAAAGCTGCCTTAAATTCGTCAGCCGTCGCGCCTTTCTTAAAGATTGAAATCCCAATTCCCATATTCGTTGATTTTGGTTTAATCACAAAAGCTTTGTCTTGGTATAAAGCTGCCACTTTCATCGCTTCACCAAATTGATTAAATTCTAGACTTTTTGGCACATGAATGCCGTGCTCAGCTAATAAGGCCTTAGTGACTACCTTATTTTCCATAACATAGTGACCAATATAAGGGTCTTTGCTAGTAATGTTAGCATTCTTCACGATTTCCTTGTGGGTTTTATATTTTAGACGGAGCATCTGGTCATCCCGGTCCAAAATATCCATTTGGTAGCCTTCTTGGATGGCATCAAACATTAGAATCTGGGTTGATAATTCCATATCTTCAAAGCCACCTAAAGCATAAGGTTTAGCCCAGGCTGACTCGTAGACCTCTTCCGCGAATTGGCGACCTGCTTTTAGGAATCCATCAACATCTTTCATAGTCGTCATCATTTGGCCAGCTGGCGTTAATGCTGGGTCTTTCATCCGGTCTACCATCAATTGTGTCGTTTCAATAACCGATTGATCAGCTTCAATCGCCTCTAACATGCCTTGCATGTCTTGCAAAATGGCTAACCCTTCGTCCATAGCTTGCGTTTTTTGGAAAGTTTCCTCTTCAGCAACCTTAGTCTTCAAGTCAATCCCGTAATGGACATCCGCCATATTGGCATCTTTACTGGACCAGACTAAGTACAAGATGAAGTATTTCATGAATTCAATATCTGACGCTTTAATCCCGTAAGCGGCATCCGGTTGAATATCTAACAGTCTAAATTCTAGGTACTTAATGCCTTTATTCAGTAAAGACCGGGCTTTGTTGGCACCACGTAATCGAACATTTGAATAAAATTCTTTCTCAGCGATTAAACGCCCCTCAGTCACGTTGTCCTCTAATTGCGTCACATAGTCCTCTAAATTGTCATAAGTAAAGGTCACATCATTCTTATTGATATATCCTAGACGTGAGTTTCGAATTGACCGCACTGGGTGTGCAAATTTATCTGATGGCACACGGAAAAAGCTGTCATCCGCAATTGGCGCCGCCCCAAATAAATAAACTAAAATCCACTGGTAACGCAAGAAATTACGGGATAAACGTAGATAAAAATCAGACTGGAAATCTTTTAGCGATTGGCTATTGCCGTCTACTTTTTTCGCTTCTTCATGGACTAGTTGAATGAAAGCAGGTGAAATCTGCATATTGAAGTGAATACCAGAAATCATCTGCAATTTTTTACCGTATACTTCTACTAAATAATCCCGGTAGTCAACAGCAACCGGATCTTCTAAATCTGCCACTTCAATCAAATCATCCGCCGGCAAGGCAGGTGGCATTGAGTATGGCCAGATCCGTTCATTTTCTGTTAATGACTCAATCGTCACTTCATGTATCGCTTGCAACCATTCCATGACATGGTCCGCAGAATAAACTGGCGGTGTCACCAATTCTAATTGCGACTCCGCAAAGTCCCGTTGAATATAAAATGACGACGTTGACCCATCCACTTTTTTAGGGTGCGGGGTTAAAGCCAACTGCCCCTCAGGTGTAATCCGGTGACCCTCTCGTTCAATCCCTACCGATGCCTCTTTGAAAGCGTGGCGAATCTCTGCTTGTTGAATGAATGACTGTAACCAATTCATATGTAATCTAACTCCTCATCTACTCTTCTACCATCCATATAGCAATGGTTGTTCGACTTATTTTATCATTAATGTGCTTGTCAGACTATTTTTCTGTCTTACTTTTTTATTGGAAAACGAACGTATATTCGCTAACCTGAATCACCTATGTTATAATTAAGACGAGTATAGCCAAGAGAGGAGACAGGTAAATGCCACAAAATAATCCCTTAGCCTTTCGCATGCGACCGCGGTCAATCGAAGAAGTTGTCGGCCAACAACATCTAGTTGGAGAAGGCAAAATCATTTTCCGAATGGTAAAAGCCATGCAATTATCATCCATGATTTTATATGGACCACCCGGTATTGGGAAGACATCGATTGCCTCAGCCATCGCTGGGTCTACTAAATATGCCTTTAGAAAATTAAATGCCGCTACAGACAGCAAGAAGGACTTACAGGCGGTAGTTGAGGAAGCTAAATTTTCTGGCGGTATCGTCTTATTACTAGACGAGATCCACCGGTTAGATAAAACAAAACAAGACTTTCTACTACCTCATTTGGAATCAGGCTTGATTACTTTAATTGGGGCTACAACTGAAAATCCCTTTATTAACACCAGTCCAGCCATCCGGTCTCGGGCTCAAATCTTTCAATTAGAACCACTGGATGAAGCAGATATTAAAACTGGTTTAGAACGGGCCTTAACCGATAGTGACCGCGGATTAGGCAGCTTTCCAGTTGATATTGATGACAATGCCATTGACCATTTCGCCCATGCAGCCTTTGGTGACTTGCGGTCGGCCTTAAATGCCCTAGAACTAAGCGTTAAATCAACAGACGAAAATGCGGATGGCCGTATCCATATTACTTTGGATATTGCGGAAGAAAGTATGCAGATGAAATCATTCTCCCACGACGCAGACGGAGACATGCATTACGATGTCATTTCAGCCTTTCAAAAATCTATTCGTGGAAGCGACGTAGACGCTGCCCTCCTATACGCAGCACGATTAATTGAAGCCGGTGAATTAACCATTTTATGTCGGAGATTATTAGTCATAGCCTACGAAGACGTTGGTTTGGCCAACCCGCAAGCAACCGAACGAACGGTTGCTGCAGTTCAAGCGGCCAACCAATTAGGCCTACCCGAAGCTCGGATTCCTTTAGCCAATGCCATTATCGATTTAGCCTTATCGCCTAAATCCAATTCAGCTATTGAAGGAATTGACGCCGCCCTTGCTGACGTGCGGGCTGGTAAATCTGGTATCATTCCAAAACACCTAAAAGATGCGCATTATAAAGGCGCTGAAAAATTAGGTCACGGCAATGAATATAAGTTTCCACATGCCTATCCTAACCACTGGGTAGCCCAACAATACCTGCCAGATACCCTAGTTGGTAGACGGTATTACGAAGCCGGAGACACTGGGAATTATGAACGGGCTTTAGCTGAAAACCGCCGTAAACGTGAAGGTAAGTAATCACTTATAAATGTTATGATTATAGTAATTGTCGGATTTTTCAGAGTCTAAAACTTGAAATTATCGTCAAAAGCCTGTATGATACTTATAAGAAGAATTCCTCTGTAGTGTTCGCGATTTCTTTACATGTGTTGACCGAACAATTAGCTATCTAGGGAACTGCCAAGGTTTATGGATATAACGCCTCATCACGAGGACTGTTGAAGTAGATATGTGGTTCCCACCTGTATATCAATGCGGGTTCAATACAGATAGATCTCATCACGGCACATAACGGAGCTCTTTTATAAAATTAACTTTTTAGAGGATGCGTTTATCGCATCCTTTTTTGTTATACTTTTCTTTTGCATCTCCTCGCCTGCAATACTGATATATTGCTCTCATTTTTTACCTTTATAACTGCAAAATGATACTTAAGCGCTTACTTTATGCTTTTTAAGTGGTATAATAAATACAAAGGAGCGTGAGGAAAATGTATCAAGAATATTCACGTATATTAGCCCCAATTGATGGTTCGGACGAGTCTAGATTAGCGTTTAAAAAGGCTGTAGCTGTTGCTAAGCGTAACAATGCTACCCTAATTGTTGCCCATATTATTGACACCTCTGCCTTCCAAACAACAAATATGTATAATGAGGTCATTCCTGAGGCTGTTACAACACGTGCTAAAGTCATGTTAACTGATTATGAGGAAGAAGCGCGTAAAGCAGGGATTGAACGAGTGGAAACTGTGATTGATTATGGTTCTGCCAAGTACCAAATTTGCCATACTTTAGCGCCAGAAAACAAGGCAGATTTAATTATGATTGGTGCGACTGGTTTAAATGCTGTTGAACGTTTATTTATCGGGTCTGTTTCTGAATATGTGATTCGTAATGCCCCGTGTGATGTGTTAGTGGTTCGTACAAATTTAGACAATGAACAAATTGCTGACTAAATGCTCAGCAAAAAGTTTACTCAAATAAAATAAACCGCCAACTAGGTGATGTCTTGTCTCCTGGTTGGCGGTTATTTGATTTGCTTACTTTATTATAAATCTAAAATGGCTTGAATGGATAGTGCGACTCTTGGTACAAGTGAGGTCAAATCAGCTTCTTCCTCAAGGGTGTGGGCACCTGTCCCCACAATGCCCAAGCCGTCAACAACGGGAATGTCTACAAGGGATGCTAGAGAGGCGTCGGATGCGCCTTGGCTTTCAACCTTAGCTAGAGGACCATAACCCATTTTGTAAGCCGTGGCAGAGTAATGGTCTGCTAATTGATCGACTTTATCGGTGTAAACCATGGCATCTACGCCCGATTCAATTTCAAATTTGGTCACTGTATCTGCTATATAGGGTTCAGCAATAACGCGTTCGATGTCTGCGATAATTTCCTCTTTAATGGTCTGGTTTGGGAATCTAAGTGAGAAGTTTCCTTTGGCAGAACCTGGAATGGTATTGGCTGAAACACCCCCATTGATAATGCCACAGTTGATCAATTTCTTGCGCGAGATATCAGTTAAGGTTTCTAGGGCAACGACTTTCTGAGCTAATTCCACAACGGCTGACCGGCCTATTTCAACTTCCATACCGGAATGACCTTGGATACCTTCGACGGTTACGTTCAGCATCATGCCACCTTGGCGACCGACCACAATTTCATCAAAGGTTGGTGTGGGTTCAAAGTTCAGCATCAATGCTGCATCCTGTAATTCCCCAATCATTTCCTGACGGGTATCTGAATATCGGTGGAGGGTTTCTTCATCCGGAATCAAAATTAGACTTAGGGGGTATTTTTGATAGCCCATTTCAATCAGGTTTTTCACCACATACATGGCGATGACGAGGCCACCCTTCATGTCCATAAGGCCAGCACCCTTAGCAAAACCCGGTTTATCAGCCAGCAAACGGAAGTGGTGGTTTTTGGTCACATCGGCATTAAAGACGGTATCCATATGACCTGATAAGACGATAGGCTTTTTGTCCTTGTTTTCGGCAGTTTTATATTCAGCAATCAACAAGTCCCCTGCTTGGTCATGGGGAATGGTCCGGGTGGTCATGCCAATACTTTCACACCATTGACTGATAATCGTCCCCACTTGATTGATACCAGAAATTTGATCAATCCCTGATTCCGTATTCACTAATTCTTCTAAAAAGGCGAACATGTCGCTTTCTTGCCCTGCAATTAAATCCTTTAACGCTTCAATTTCCAATAAAACCCCTCCAAGAATCTTTATCCTATATTGCCCCTTGTCCTGTCCTTATTTTTCTATCCTTATTTGCTTAACCAGATCTGGTCCAAAAAATCGACTTTTGACCCTGCTGTAGCGACTTGGTCGCCTACAATTAATGGTCGTTTAATTAACATGCCCTGTTCAGACAGTAAGGCTAAAAATGACTCTTCTGACATATCGGTTAGCTTGTCTTTTAAGCCTAATTCACGGTACAAACCGCCTGATGTGTTTAATATTTTTGTATATTTACCGTCTACTTGGTCCAGTGCCCAGGCAATTTCTTTAGCCACGGGTGGTTGATCACGGATGTCGATGATTTCCCCAAAGGTTAACCCTTGGTCTTCCAAGTGTTTTTTCACCTTTTGTGTTGTGGAACATTGTTTTAAGCCATATATTTTTAGCACCTGTCTTCATCCTTTCTCTTTCAAGTTTCTACCTACCATCATAGCAAATTTTGCTCTTCATTAAAAGACGATTAAATCCCCTTGAAGAATGACCACTCTTCGCTAAGCTAAATGATCTAAAAAACTAGCCCTTTGGAAAAGAGCTAGTCTACTTAGTATAAATTTGCTTTTAGTTTTAAATATATGCTGTCGTTTTTTAGCACCTTTCTTTAATCTTGGTAAAAGCTGTCGATTGCGTTGGTTGCTTCTTTAGATATGGCTAAGTTTTGAACATGGGTGTCATAATTTTTCGTCATATAAGAAAAGAACAGCAGGTCAATGGCATAAAGCTGGGCTAACAAGGAAATGGTTGCCCCACTCCGTAACAAAGCCTCCTTGGTATCGGCCGTATGTAAGGGAATATCGGCTAAATTAGCAAGAGTATTGGCACCCGCTTTAGTTAAGGAAACGGTTTTTAAACCAAGTTCTTTGGCCATCTTTATGACTCTGGTTCCTTCAGCTTTTTCACCTGAATTGGAAATCCCAATATATAGTGAGTCTTTTGGAGCAATGGCCATGGCTGCGACTAGTTCGTGTTGGTCTTGGGTCACCATGACTTGCTTACCAATCCGGGTAAATTTTTGCCGGAAGTCTTGGGCTACAATATTTGATGCACCGAGTCCATATAAAAAGACCACTGGACTAGCCATAATCCAGTCCGTAACTTGATCGATATCTTGGTTTAAGAGACTGACATTGGTATCGGCGAAGACTACACTAGCGTTGGTTGCCAGCTTTTCTTTGATGGTATCTAGACCTTCGTTTGCATCAATATCCGTATAGTTTAAATCGCCTCTTTGACTTGTTTGTGCAGATAAAGCGAGTTTTAACGCGGTAAAGCCACTGATCCCAATCGAACGGCAAAAACGGATAACCCCCGCTGGACTTGACTTGGCCTCTTTTGCGAGTTCGGTCGCGTTCATCTGGATAACATCTTTTGGCCGCTCTAAAACAAGTTGACCAATCTTTTGTTCAGACTTGGGTAAGTCTTTCAGCATTTCGTTGATTGTTTGAAGGACATTTCTTGCCATCTTGGCACCTCTCTATCGTCTATCATTTCGCAAATTTAAAGGGCTGCCAGCAAGGAGTTGACAGCCCTTTTCCACTTATTCATATCTTACTATAAATTGTCTAAGCCTTCCATGGTATTTGATGGCGATCCAGTAATTTCA
This sequence comes from Aerococcus urinaeequi, assembly GCF_001543205.1. NCBI lineage: Bacteria > Bacillati > Bacillota > Bacilli > Lactobacillales > Aerococcaceae > Aerococcus > Aerococcus urinaeequi. The sequence continues at coordinate 1,717,741 of NZ_CP014162.1, read as the reverse complement.
CTGGCTTCTTGGGCAGTTTGGGGCACACCGAAGAAGTATGTCAGGATGAAGCCACCAATATAAGCTGCGACAAGACCCATCACGTATGCTGGCCATTGTCCGTCAGCAATCAATGGAATTAAGGCGACACCTGATGGTCCAATGGCAGTAGCACCAACGCCACCGATTGCCCCAAGGACAGCACCCCCGATTCCACCACCTAGACAGGCTGTGACAAAGGGACGACCTAAGGGCAGAGTTACGGCGTATATCAAGGGTTCACCGATACCTAGAATACCTACTGGTAGAGACCCTTTAATAATGTTGGTTAATTGCTTGTTCTGGCGACATTTTAACCAAAGCGCGAAGGCGGCACCTACTTGACCGGCACCCGCCATAGCAAGGATTGGTAGTAGTACGGTCTTACCTGTAGCCGCAATCATTTCAATATGGATAGGGGTCAGGATTTGGTGCAAGCCAAACATTACTAGCGGAAGGAAGCTCGCCCCAAGGATAAAGCCGGCGACTGCGCCACCTACTTGTAATACCCAGTTGATGGCACCAACAAGTGAAGTGGATACGAAACCTGCAATCGGCATAATCAAGAAGATGGTCATCATCCCAACAACTAATAGGGAAATGGTTGGGGTCACAATGATATCGATGGCATCCGGAATGACTTTACGTAAGCCTTTCTCAACTAGTGACAATAGGTAAACGGCGATAATAACTCCGATGACTCCACCTTGACCAGCCGCTAAGTCACCACCTGTAAAGATATTTGGTAGTGGCGCTTCAGGTAACATACCAGTTAAATAAGTAACCCCTGCGACAACCCCACCAAGGCCTTCTGTTGCACCGAATACCCGGGCAGCATTAATACCAATGTAGATGTTTAAGTAGGCAAATAACCCGTTTTGAAGGATTTTAAGGACAAGAAAAATGTTGTCCCACATACCCGGCTCTAATGCACCCGCCGTCAGCATATTTTGAATAATTGACGCGATACCACCAATAATACCGGCTCCGACGAAGGCTGGAATTAAAGGCACAAAGATCGACGCAATCACTTTCAGTGCTTGTTTAAAAGGTGTATTGTTCTTTTCTTTTTGTTTATTTTTATTTTCTGCAGTGATTCGTTCAGCTTCAGACCGACCTATAGTTAAATCTTGGTCAAGATTTTCATGAACTTGACGCCCTTGTTGGACATGCCCTTGGTCGGCCATGACAGTGGCTACTTTGGCTGCCGTCCCTGGACCAACAACCACTTGTAAGGTGTCCCCATCTTCAACAACGCCCATGACGCCATCTACTTGTTTCAAGGCTTCCATATCTACTTGCTGGTCATCTTTAATGTTGATCCGGACTCGAGTCATACAGTTATAGACTTTACTCGTGTTAGTTGGTCCGCCAATATGTTGGTAAATTGCTTGTGCTAATCGTGCTTCATTACTTGTTTTAGCCATGATACCCATCCCCTCATCATTTTAATACTTGATTTACAAAACCATTGGCTGCATTAATTTTTAGACTGGCTTCTGTAGCATCTAAATTGGTTAAAATCATCACGATGGCTACTTTAACTTTATGATTAGCGGCTTCAAAATAGCTTGCTGCTTCTTCATATGAACATTCAGTTGCTGCCATAATAATCCGTTTAGAGCGTTCTTCTAATTTCTCATTCGTTGCTTGCACGTCCACCATCAAGTTTTGATAGACTTTCCCGATGCCTATCATCGAAACCGTCGATAACATATTCAAAATCAACTTTTGGGCTGTCCCCGCTTTTAGTCTGGTTGATCCAGTTAAGATTTCCGGTCCACAGTCCACTTCAATTGGAATCTGGGCATAACCACTAATTTTAGCCTCCTTGTTGCAGGCAATTGAGACTGTTTTGGCCCCAATACTTTGGGCGTATTGCAAGCCACCGATTACATAAGGCGTCCGTCCAGAAGCAGCAATCCCAACGACAGTATCATTGGCATTTAAGTTCAACTTCTTGAAATCTTCTTCCGCTAAAGTCAGCGAATCTTCAGCGCCTTCAACCGCTTCGACCATGGCCTTGTCACCACCAGCAATCAAGCCGACCACTAAGTCTGGTGAGACCCCAAAGGTCGGTACACACTCAGCTGCATCCAAGACGCCTAAACGACCAGACGTTCCGGCCCCAAAGTAAATTAATCGACCGCCAGCTTTTAACGACTGAATAATCGTTTCAACCGCCGCTTCAATTTGTCCAAGTGCTTCAGCAATCACTTCAGGCACCTGTTGGTCTTCCTTATTCATCAGCTCAAGTACTTGACCAACTGACATCTGGTCCAAATGCATAGTATTTGGATTGCGCTTCTCAGTCGTTAACTGATTAATTTCTACACTCATCTTTTTCGTCCTCCATTACTTCTGCAATAATCTAAATGTTTGTCCGGGCCCAATATAGGGGATTAAGCTTTTATCTGTTTGAACAACCTGACCAACCACATTGACTTTCTCATCTTGCGGTAAATCGACCTTACAAATTTGTACTTCACCCTGGTAGCGTCCGTAGCCTTCATTATCGACAGTGATAGCGCCAAATTGTCGCGCATCAGTATTCACTGCTTTGATTGGGTCATTTGACCTTAATTGTCGTCTTGATTCTTGGCTTCTAATCACTAGAGCTGCCGCATCTTGCCGATTAGTATGGTCACCTAAAATCCATTCCACTTGTTCAGCAACCGCGTCCCTTGCACTTTCCACCCTTAAACAAATCCGGTTTTTTTCAATATATTCTTTAAATTGAAAAAGGACTTCCCGTGAAATTGATGGGTCACCTATATAAATGTCGTCAATATGGCCATTAGTGATTAAATCTAGAGTTCCCGCCAAAGGATGCATGCTTCGGTGGGCTTCAACCGTCGGCAAGCCTGCGTAGATTGGCCCCCTCATTTTGTCATCACCAGGGACAAAAGCCATAGTCCGAAGACCCGTCGACTTCAGCCAATGGTTGTGGCGTTTAAAGGTGTCCATGTCTAAGCCAGTTTCAGGCCTTGGATAGTAGTTATGCCAGGCGGTTATTTGATTTAAGTCTGCTTGATAATAATGGAGTTGCTCTAAATCTTGTTCAGTCAGTGTGCTAGCATTTAAAGCGATATGAATTTCACGACTTAAACGAGCCACCGTTTCAAAACCAATACCATAGTCAATCCGCAAACCTGTAACCCCTAGATCAATGACCGGCCTGATATCTTCAAATGACCCACCAATTTTATGGAGACTGGTCCCTGAAATGTCTACGACTAGCGACAAGTCATAAGCCTTTGCAATGGTGCCAAGGTCTTGCATCCGATCTAGATAGGCAGTGGAATCATCTTCAGGAATATGGATTGATGTAAAAATACCAGTAAAACCAGCAGCAACCATCCGGTCGATGTGATCACGATCAATTGCTTCATTTAAATATACGGAAAAACCATACATATACTCACCTCATTCAGCTTTAACTTACTCTCTTTTAATTTGAAAACGTTTTACTTAAAATTTATTATAGCACTTTGGAATATTTTTTCAATAAATTATGAATTATCCTGTAAAAATTTATTTTAATGAAATTAAATTACATAATTCGATAAAAAAAGACCCAAGTTGCCTAATCAGAGACAACTTGAGTCCTTTGGAAAATGTTTGATTATTCGTTAATGTTACCTAAACGTACTGTATCACGAACGATTACTAACTCTTCATCCGTTGGGATAGTGTAAACTGCAACTTTTGAATCTTCGCTAGAAATTTTCGCCTCGTCACGTGTATCATTTGCTGTTTCATCAATCTCCATACCAAAGAATGCCATATGGTCATCAATGATTGCTGCACGTGTACGACCTGAGTTTTCACCGATACCAGCTGTAAATACAACTGCATCAACGCCACCCATTACTGCAATATATTGACCAATGTATTTACGTACTCGGTCATAGAAGATTTCTAATGTAGTTTGTGAACGTTCGTCACCATTATCTGCTGCATCTTCAACATCACGCATATCTGAAGATACGCCAGATAAACCTAATAAACCAGATTTATTATTTAAGATAGAAATCATTTCATCAATATCAGTAATATTCAATTTCTTCATTAAAAATTGAACTAGAGATGTATCAATATCACCAGAACGTGTCCCCATTGTAATACCTGCTAATGGTGTGAAGCCCATTGAAGTATCAACAGATTTTCCACCATCTACAGCAGTAATTGAACCACCATTACCTAAATGGCAAGTAATAATTTTTAAATCTTCAATTGGTTTACCCATTAATTCAGCAGCACGGTTTGCTACATATCTGTGAGAAGTACCGTGTGCACCATAACGACGTGCACCAAACTCTTCGTAGTACTCTAATGGAATAGAATATAAATAAGCTACTTCAGGCATTGTTGTGTGGAATGATGTATCAAAAATTCCAACAGCTGGTTTACCTGGTAATACTTTTTGGAAAGCACGAATGGCACGAGCTTCTGGTCCATTATGTAGAGGCGCAAATTCTGCTAATTCGTCAATTTTTTGGATTGCTTCATCATCTAATAATGTAGACTCTTTAAAGATTTCTCCACCAGCTACCACACGGTGGCCAGTACCTGAAATTTCATCATAGCTAGTGATAATGTTTAAAGTGTTTAATTGGTTTAACAAGAATTCAGTAGCTACTTCGTGATCAGCTATATCTTTAACATCCTCAAATTTTTGGCCTTCCCCATATTTGATAGAAATGTTAGAGTTACCGATTTCAATACGGTCGATTTGACCTGACGCTACAACATCTTCGCTAGGCACTTCGTAAATTTTAAATTTTAAACTAGAAGAACCTGCGTTTACAGCAATTACTTTAGACATGCTTTCTCTCCTTTAATCTTAAATCAATATTATTTAATATACTTCATTATAACATGACATGTTTCGTTATGGTAAAGACATTTCTATTCTATTCCTTGTGAAATGCATTTTTTGCAAAGTAGCTATTTCAAAGTCTACTTCATTTTCTCAAGAAAGTTTTCAAAAGCCCCCAAGAACTTAGGCAATTCTTCCTTACTCTTCAAGTCCGGAATTTCACCAACAAGTACCTTCTCACTTTGTTTAGCCTTGTCGCCCGCTTTTTGCACTAATAAAATGGCTTTTCTAGATTTCTCATTATTGAAAAGATTGCTTGGTAGCGACAATAAAGCTTGGAAATAACCATGCTCCCCAATGGCTTCAATTAAGGTCTTAATATTTTCATCTTGGACAAGGCCAGCAGGCATAATATAAATACCCCAACCATTCGGTTTCAAGTAACGTAATCCTTGTTCTACCATCAAATAATGAACAAAAGCATGTTGCCCTTCCTCACGGTTTTTCGCAGAAGAATAGGTGTCAGCTACTTCATCCACTGGATAATAGCCTAAGGGTAGGTCACCTACAATTAGATCACTTGGTGGGACAATCAGATTTTGTAATGAATCCCCTAAATATAAATTAGCTGGGATATCTTGTAGACGGGTGGAAACGTCCGCTATTGACAACATTAAGTCATCGTTATCATAGCCGAATCCTTGAATTTTATAACCAGATGCCTTCAAAGCGTTATAAATAATGGCGTACAAGTTTCCAGTCCCCATTGTCGCATCAAAGAAGGTGATCTCAGTATCTTCTGCTTTATCAGCTAAATGCCCTTGATCTACCAATTTAGTGGCAAAATAGCCCATTAAAACAGCGATAGCTTCAGGTGTCATATGGTAATTAGCTTGTAATTGATCAGCTTTTTCCCCTTCAATAAAGGCAAATTGAACCGCCTTACGAATGTCTTCAGCTTCGAATTCTTGGAGATTGATATTGCTATAAATCTCTCTCAATTGCTCAGCCTCTTCATCACTTGGTCGTTGGTCGATTTGTTGCACTTCGCCATCAGCAAGATTTTGCAAAGTTTCAAATAAAGCTTCTAGGTAAGAAAACTCTAGCGCTTCCTGAATCAAAATCGTTGAGTCATGCAATACACCAAATAATTGGTTGATATTTTCTACTGACATAGTACTTCCTCTCTCTCATTATCCTACTACATACCTATTTTCAACGAAGAATGGCTTCCTGTCAATCATTGCGACTATAGTCCGTCCTAAAACATACGATATGCCATCACAGATACATCCACCTTGTCTTTCTGCCTAAATAGGACCGCTAGCCTAAGCTGTTCTAGACTCATAATAGGATTTTTTTCGGGCAAAATAAAAACGCCTGAACCTTAAGTTCAAGCGCTCTTTGAATATCAAATTATTCAGCAGCTACTGGATAAACTGATACTTGTTTTTGGTCACGGCCTTTACGTTCGAAGCGAACGATTCCGTCAACTTTAGCAAATAAAGTATCGTCTCCACCGCGTCCTACGTTTACACCTGGGTAAATTTTAGTACCGCGTTGACGGTATAAAATTGAACCACCTGAAACTTCTTGACCATCAGCACGTTTAGCACCTAAACGTTTTGATTGAGAGTCACGACCATTGGTAGTAGACCCGCCCCCTTTTTTGTGGGCGAAGAATTGTAAATTAAATTTCAACATGGGATAACCTCCTCTAATATTTCGTTGTTTTGGATACATGTATAAAGTCACCGTAATTGGCTTCAACGTCTTCAGACAAGGCCAAATAGCAACTTGTTAATAACATTTGAGCAAGTTCACCCTGCTCTGTAGAGAGATCCTTGGTTAACTCAACATACAAGTAACCGCCATTTTCTTCATCGGCTTCAATAAGTGGCTCGATACTTGCCATACGTGTCAGGTTATTCACTGTCGATAAAACGACTGCGGATACTCCTGCACAAACAACATCTTGCCCATATTCACCAGCAAAGGCGTGGCCAGAAACTTCAAAGCTAACAAATTGATCTTTCTCGTCAGTTTTAAAGATTGCTTGAATCATAACATCACACTTTTAATTAAGCATTGATTGAGTCGATAACAACTTTAGTGTATGGTTGACGATGACCTTGTTTACGGTGAGAATCTTTTTTAGCTTTGTATTTGAAAGTAGTTACTTTCTTTTGACGACCTTGTTTTTCAACAGTTGCTTCAACAGTCGCACCTTCAACTAATGGTGCTCCTACTTTAACATCGTCACCACCAACAAAAACTACTTGATCAAAAGTAACTTTGTCTCCTGCTTCTGCATTTAATTTTTCAATGTAGATAGCTTGTCCAGCTTCAACTTTAATTTGTTTTCCACCAGTTTTAATAATTGCGTACATCTAACGCACCTCCTTATATAGACTTAGACTCGCCACGACACGTGGTCTTTCGACACTTAAAATACGATATCATGCGCGGTTGCAGTGTGGTGCTCACACTTTTTACAACACCATATATGTTACCAAATTAACCTAACCACGTCAAGAAAATCATCACGATTAAGTTAAATAGTTGATAAAATCTAGAATTTAGCTTAGATTATTTTGCGAATTCAGTCGATGACTCAATTCTAGTTCCAATTTGTTTACCGAACTCAGTATCATGGGTAACAATCAGAATGGCTTTACCTTGGTCTTTAGCTAAGGCTGTGATAAGGCCACCGATTTGATTAGCAGATTCTCTATCCAAGGCTGAAGTAGGTTCATCAAAACACAAGACACTTGGATTTAGCATTAAAGCTCTAGCAATCGCCACCCGTTGCTTTTGACCACCAGACAATGTTGATGGAAAAACATCTGCTTTATCAGATAAACCAACATCCGCTAATAGTTTTTTACCATCTTCAATCAATTCTTCTTTGTTTTTAAGCCCTTGTGCTAAGGGTGCTTCAATCAGATTTTGAATCACGGTTAAATTTGGGAACAATTGATAATCTTGGAAAACCATGCCGAGTTCATTTTGATAAGCTCGACGCTCACTATTTGAACTATAGACAGCTTTAGTGCCGTTATCTTTTGATAAGACCTTACCGTTAATTTCAATCGTACCACGGTCTGCTTCTTCAAGATTGTTTATAATACGCATGAATGTCGTTTTACCCGTCCCTGAACGACCTAGTAAAATCACAACTTCACCAGGATTGATTTCGAAGTCATAATCCTTAATGACTTGGTTATCTTGATAAGATTTATTTAGTCCTGCTACTTTTAATGACATAAGATGACCTCCCTTTTACCATTTCAATTGGTTTTCAAATTTACGTAAGACAAATGTAAGAACTGCTGTCACGATTAAGTAAATCGCCCCAGCAACTAAGTATGGTACTAGAGACGCATAGGTATTAGCTGCAATATTTCCGGCTCTTAGTAACTCGCCAAGTCCGATCACATAAACTAATGACGTATCTTTTACTAGGGAAATCACTTCGTTACCAATTGAAGGTAATACAATATTAACTACTTGCGGTAAGATAATTCTTCTAAAACCACGAATTTTACCAATACCTAATACAGAAATACTTTCATATTGACCGTCCGGCACTGCTGAAATACCACCTCTAAAAATTTCTGCAAAATAAGCTGCATAGTTAATCACATATGCTAGAACAGCTGCTGGGAATCGATCCATGGCGATACCAATATATGGTAAACCGAAGAAGATCACCATCAATTGAAGCATTAGTGGACTACCACGCATGATGAAAACATAAGCTTCAATAATTGCTTGTAACCATTTTGGTCCAAACACGCGTAAGATTCCAATTAAGAAGCCAATTGGCACCGATAGAATCAATACAATGACAAATAAAAGTAGGGTTAATTTTAATCCATTTAATAATGAAGGCAATACCGTCATGACAATATTTGAAGAGCCCGTTGATTCTGAATCTTCACCGAACCATTTCGCTTCAATTTCAGCATAAGTCCCGTTTTGTCTTAATTCTTCAATACCTGCATCTACTTGCTCTTTTAATGCAGTGTCTGATTTTCTAAAACCAACACCCATCGGTTCAACAGATGTTTCATCTACAAAGTACTCATATTCATCTAAAGTCCCTTTTTGATTTAAGGTATAGCGAGAATAAATATCACCAGCATAGATCGCGTCCACACGGTCAGCATCCAAATCGGCAAACACTTCATTGTACGAAGGGTATAAGACTGGTTCATCAGCTAATTGGTTATATAAGTCATCTGGCCACTCTTGCATAAATGTTAAGGCTGTTGACCCAGATTGTGTGGCAATTGTTTTACCTGCTAAATCAGAAATTTCTTCAATACCTGAACCTTTTTTACTAATAACCATTTGTCCAGACTCAATATATGGTTCAGAGAACAAGACCATTTCTTCACGTTCTGGTGTGATCCCATAACCATTCCAGATCATATCGATATTACCTGAATTCAACTCAGTTTCTTTCATCGCCCAATCAATTGGTTGAAATTCTAAATTCCAACCATATAGGTCAGCTACTGCATTAGCTAAGTCGATATCGAAACCGACCAATTCACCTGCTCCATCACGGAAACCCATTGGCGCGAATGTATCGTCTAAACCGATAATATAAGTTTCACCACTAGTATCCTCAGATTCAGTTGCTTTTACCGATGTTTGCCCTATAGCAAATACCAGACCTATTGATAAAATAATTGATAATACAAAATTGCTAAGTTTAAATTTCTTCATTGCTTCCACCCTCCAGTTAAATAAAAAAACGTCCTTTTACACCAAACTCACTTGGTATAAAAGGACGTGAAATAAACGTGGTTCCACCTTTTTTCATAGCAATCTCACGATTACTATCTCTGCGTGTCAATACTGACACAGTGATTAACGCTCACGCACGAATTATCTTTAATAATTTGCTCTTGGGTGTGTAGATACGATTTTTATACCTATTCTCAACTTTGCTAGGCTCTCTTTAATAAAAGGCTCGTAACCTCTTCCAATCAACACTTTTCATATTTGTAAATTTATTATAATCATTTTTTAATTTTTAATCAAGTATTATTTTTCAAACCAAATAACTAATTTCTGAATTAGCCAAATAAAGATAAAACCTAAAAAGGCATTGAATAATAACGACGGAATATAGTTCTGACTTAAAAAGTAATAATAGCTACTACTATGTATATCGATTAAGTAGTATAAAGCATAGATAAAATGCGTGTACACGGTATAAACAATAAGGATCCATAACCAAATCGTATAAAAGTTCATTGGGAATTTTTTTATAACCGCCCGAGTAAGTATTACTATCATGGGAAATAAGAATAAATTAACCCCAAGTATCGAAGAATAATAAGCGTCGTATATAAAACCTATGATAATACTCACGAGGAATATTTTTGAATCATTTATTAAATAAACCGCCAATAAGGTAATCACAATCAGTGTGAATTGTGGACTGATCTGAAATTTTTCACTACCCAAACTATATGACAACATGGTCATCACGCTACCATCCAGTAATAAAATAAAGAACAAAAAGGTAGGGATCAAAAAATTGTTCTTAAAGAAATGTAACATATTGACCTCCCTATTCTCCTGTATCTGTAGATGCAGCGGAGGATTCAGCAGCCTGATCTTCACTATCAGCTGATGTATCACTTGAACTTTCATTCAAGGTCATGATAACCAATACTGAACGGATATCTTTGAAGTCTGCAGCAGGTTTTACTCTCACGGACTGAGATAAACCAAAGTTATCAGAAGATGCTGATGTTACTTCTCCAATGATTAAACCTTCTGGAGATACACCACCTAAACCACTTGTAGTGACCGTATTTCCTTCAGAAACTTTTGCATCATTCGGCACTTGTTTAAGGATTAATTCCTGTGTCTTTTCATCATAGTCAGATAAAATCCCAGACACGATACCATCATCCGTTTGAATACTTACAGCTACGTTCTTCATTTGATTATTCTCAGTAATCAATAACTGCACTTTTGAACTCGTAGCAGAGACTTCCGTTACATGCCCTACAAGGCCACTCTCTGTCATCACAGACATGCTCTCTTCAATACCACTATTAGTCCCTACATCGATTGTAATTGAGTCTAACCAGGTATCTGGAGATCTAGAAATAACAGAAGAAGCAATAACATTCTTACCAACTAATGAAGGTTGTAAATCAAGTAAGGCAGATAGCTCTTCATTTTCACTTTGTAATATCTCATTTTGAGCTTCCAGTTCCTCTAGTGAAGAAATTTGGCTTTTCAATCGTTGGTTATCTTCGTATGTGTTCATTAAATCGTTAATTGAATCTGTAAAGCGCATCATCGCATTCGTTGGTGTAGAAACAAATCTACCCACAACTGCGGTCACATCATTCACCCATAAAATTGGTTTGGGCATCTGTGATTGACTAAATATAGAGTAGGCAATCATACTGAATGAAGTGATGACACTAACAAGCAGGACAATTAATTTTTTATTCTCAAAAAATCGTCGCAATATTATCCATCCCTTCACTTACATATGGTATTTATTATATCAAAGTCTTAAGTTAATTTGTAATGTTTATCCATGCAAATCTATTCTTAATATTTATTTTAGGATAATCTTAAGACAATATAAAATAGAAAAACAAAAAAGAGAAGCTTTCGCCTCCCTTTTTTAATTATGATGACCCGTACGGGACTCGAACCCGTGTTACCGCCGTGAAAGGGCGGTGTCTTAACCGCTTGACCAACGGGCCAGTATAAAAATATTACTATGGTCCGAGACAGATTTGAACTGCCGACACCTTGAGCTTCAATCAAGTGCTCTACCAACTGAGCTATCAGACCTTAATCAACGGTCCCGACGGGAATCGAACCCGCGATCTCCTCCGTGACAGGGAGGCGTGATAACCGCTACACTACGGGACCATTTCAATTGCGGGAGTAGGACTCGAACCTACGACCTCCGGGTTATGAGCCCGACGAGCTGCCAACTGCTCCATCCCGCGATATTAATAAGAAAAAGGAGGATAAGGGATTCGAACCCTTGCACGCTTTTACACGTCTGACGGTTTTCAAGACCGTTCCCTTCAGCCGGACTTGGGTAATCCTCCGAGGTAGTAAAAATATTAAGCTTTATCAAGCTATGACCCGTACGGGACTCGAACCCGTGTTACCGCCGTGAAAGGGCGGTGTCTTAACCGCTTGACCAACGGGCCAAATATATATAAAAGCGGAGAATAAGGGATTCGAACCCTTGCATCGCTTACGCGATCTAACGATTTAGCAAACCGTCCTCTTCAGCCTCTTGAGTAATTCTCCAAATATCAATGGGCCTGAATGGACTCGAACCATCGACCTCCCGCTTATCAGGCGGACGCTCTAACCAGCTGAGCTACAGGCCCATAATACTAAAGCGGGTGACGAGAATCGAACTCGCGACGATAGCTTGGAAGGCTATGGTTTTACCACTAAACTACACCCGCATATAATTTTATTTACGGTCCCGACGGGAATCGAACCCGCGATCTCCTCCGTGACAGGGAGGCGTGATAACCGCTACACTACGGGACCATTTCAATTGCGGGAGTAGGACTCGAACCTACGACCTCCGGGTTATGAGCCCGACGAGCTGCCAACTGCTCCATCCCGCGATATTAATAAGAAAAAGGAGGATAAGGGATTCGAACCCTTGCACGCTTTTACACGTCTGACGGTTTTCAAGACCGTTCCCTTCAGCCGGACTTGGGTAATCCTCCGAGGCAATAAAATATCTTTCATATAATCCCATACAAGGATGGACCTTGTAGGACTCGAACCTACGACCGGACGGTTATGAGCCGTCTGCTCTAACCAACTGAGCTAAAGGTCCAAGTAATTATATAATAGCGGCGAAGGGGATCGAACCCATGACCTCCCGGGTATGAACCGGACGCTCTAGCCAGCTGAGCTACACCGCCATATTATACATCTAATTAAGTGGAGAATAGCGGGATCGAACCGCTGACCTCCTGCGTGCAAAGCAGGCGCTCTCCCAGCTGAGCTAATCCCCCACATTAGAATCGGGAAAACAGGATTCGAACCTGCGACCCCTTGGTCCCAAACCAAGTGCTCTACCAAGCTGAGCTATTTCCCGGGTCATGCACCCAGCAGGATTCGAACCTGCAACCGCTTGATTCGTAGTCAAGTACTCTATTCAGTTGAGCCATGGGTGCTTATATAAAATGCCGAGGACCGGGGTCGAACCGGTACGAGGTTAACCCTCGCAGGATTTTAAGTCCTGTGCGTCTGCCAATTCCGCCACCCCGGCATATTATAAAATGTATTTATATGGATGTCCTTTCGGACAAAGCGGAAAACGGGGTTCGAACCCGCGACCCCCACCTTGGCAAGGTGGTGCTCTACCACTGAGCTATTTCCGCGTATTTGAATATCAAAGATATCAATGCCGGCTAAAGGACTTGAACCCTCGACCCTCTGATTACAAATCAGATGCTCTACCAACTGAGCTAAGCCGGCTTATATATAATGCGGGTGAAGGGACTTGAACCCCCACGCCTTGCGGCGCCAGATCCTAAATCTGGTGCGTCTGCCAATTCCGCCACACCCGCATAATGACCCGTGTAGGATTCGAACCTACGACCCACTGATTAAAAGTCAGTTGCTCTACCGACTGAGCTAACGAGTCATGGTGGAGAATGAGGGGCTCGAACCCCCGACATCCTGCTTGTAAGGCAGACGCTCTCCCAGCTGAGCTAATTCTCCGGTTTTGCATGGCGACGTCCTAGTCTCACAGGGGGAAACCCCCAACTACATTCGGCGCTAAGAAGCTTAACTTCTGTGTTCGAGATGGGAACAGGTGTGACCTTCTTGCCATCGTCACCACACAATATTTAATGTGTTTATGAGCATTTTGTTCGCTCAAAACTGAATCTGTAAGTCGTCTACCATTCCATCATACAATCTTATATCCATTGGATAAGTCCTCGACCGATTAGTACTAGTCCGCTCCATACATCGCTGCACTTCCACTTCTAGCCTATCTACCTGATCGTCTCTCAGGGGTCTTACTATCTTAAAGATATGGGAAATCTCATCTTGAGGAGGGCTTCACGCTTAGATGCTTTCAGCGTTTATCCCATCCACACATAGCTACCCAGCGATGCTCTTGGCAGAACAACTGGTACACCAGCGGTGTGTCCATCCCGGTCCTCTCGTACTAAGGACAGCTCCTCTCAAATTTCCAACGCCCGCGACGGATAGGGACCGAACTGTCTCACGACGTTCTGAACCCAGCTCGCGTACCGCTTTAATGGGCGAACAGCCCAACCCTTGGGACCGACTTCAGCCCCAGGATGCGATGAGCCGACATCGAGGTGCCAAACCTCCCCGTCGATGTGAACTCTTGGGGGAGATAAGCCTGTTATCCCCAGGGTAGCTTTTATCCGTTGAGCGATGGCCCTTCCATGCGGAACCACCGGATCACTAAGCCCGACTTTCGTCCCTGCTCGACTTGTAGGTCTCGCAGTCAAGCTCCCTTCTGCCTTTACACTCTACGAATGATTTCCAACCATTCTGAGGGAACCTTTGGGCGCCTCCGTTACATTTTAGGAGGCGACCGCCCCAGTCAAACTGCCCGACTGACACTGTCTCCCGACCGGATTACGGTCGCGGGTTAGAGTGGCCATGTCACAAGGGTAGTATCCCACCAGCGCCTCCACCGAAACTAGCGTTCCGGCTTCAATGGCTCCTACCTATCCTGTACATGTCACACAGACACTCAATATCAACCTGCAGTAAAGCTCCATGGGGTCTTTCCGTCCTGTCGCGGGTAACCAGCATCTTCACTGGTACTACAATTTCACCGAGTCTCTCGTTGAGACAGTGCCCAAATCGTTACGCCTTTCGTGCGGGTCAGAACTTACCTGACAAGGAATTTCGCTACCTTAGGACCGTTATAGTTACGGCCGCCGTTTACTGGGGCTTCAATTCGTACCTTCGCTAATGCTAAGCACTCCTCTTAACCTTCCAGCACCGGGCAGGCGTCAGCCCCTATACGTCATCTTTCGATTTAGCAGAGACCTGTGTTTTTGATAAACAGTCGCTTGGGCCTATTCACTGCGGCTGACCAAATGGTCAGCACCCCTTCTCCCGAAGTTACGGGGTTATTTTGCCGAGTTCCTTAACGAGAGTTCGCTCGCTCACCTTAGGATGCTCTCCTCGACTACCTGTGTCGGTTTGCGGTACGGGTTGTTTGTATCTAACTAGAAACTTTTCTTGGCAGTGTGACGTCAGCAGCTTCGGTACTATATTTCCCTCCTCATCACAGCTTGTCTTTAACACGAAGCATTTCACTCTGTGTCAGACTCACTGCTTGAACACGAATCCAATAACGTGCTCTGCTTAGCCTCCTGCGTCCTTCCTTTGGTCAAACAATACAAACAAGTACAGGAATCTCAACCTGTTGTCCATCGCCTACACCTTTCGGTCTCGGCTTAGGTCCCGACTAACCCTGGGAGGACGAGCCTTCCCCAGGAAACCTTAGTCATACGGTGGACGGGATTCTCACCCGTCTTTCGCTACTCATACCGGCATTCTCACTTCTAAGCGCTCCACAAGTCCTCTCGATCTTGCTTCTCTGCCCTTAGAACGCTCTCCTACCATATCCATGCGGATATCCACAGCTTCGGTGTTCAGTTTAGCCCCGGTACATTTTCGGCGCAGGGTCACTCGACTAGTGAGCTATTACGCACTCTTTAAATGATGGCTGCTTCTGAGCCAACATCCTAGTTGTCTAAGCAACCCCACATCCTTTTCCACTTAACTGAAACTTTGGGACCTTAGCTGGTGGTCTGGGCTGTTTCCCTTTCAACTACGGATCTTATCACTCGCAGTTTGACTCCCGGATTAAAATATTTGGCATTCGGAGTTTATCAGATTTCGGTAATCCTAGATGGACCCCTAGATCAAACAGTGCTCTACCTCCAATATTCATCATCCGAGGCTAGCCCTAAAGCTATTTCGGAGAGAACCAGCTATCTCCAAGTTCGATTGGAATTTCTCCGCTACCCACACGTCATCCCCGCCTTTTTCAACAGACGTGGGTTCGGGCCTCCAGTGCGTTTTACCGCACCTTCACCCTGCACATGGGTAGGTCACTTGGTTTCGGGTATACGACTACATACTCGACGCCCTATTCAGACTCGCTTTCGCTATGGCTCCGTTTCTTCAACTTAACCTTGCATGCAATCGTAACTCGCCGGTCCGTTCTACAAAAAGTACGCCATCACCCATTAACGGGCTCTGACTGCTTGTAAGCGCACGGTTTCAGGTACTATTTCACTCCCCTTCCGGGGTGCTTTTCACCTTTCCCTCACGGTACTGGTTCACTATCGGTCACTAGGGAGTATTTAGCCTTGGGAGATGGTCCTCCCGGATTCCGACGGAATTACACGTGTTCCGCCGTACTCAGGATACAGACTAGCGTTATTGATCTTTCGTCTACGGGATTGTCACCCTCTGTGATTGGCCTTCCCATGCCATTCGACTAAATCTTTAACTACATATCGTCTGTCCTACAACCCCAAAGAGCAAGCTCTTTGGTTTGGGCTCTTTCCGTTTCGCTCGCCGCTACTCAGGAAATCGAATTTTCTTTCTCTTCCTACAGGTAATGAGATGTTTCAGTTCCCTGCGTCTTCCTCTCAAACTACTATGTATTCGTAGTTGAGTAATTGCCTATCAAAGCAATTGGGTTTCCCCATTCGGAAATCTCCGGATCAAAGCTTACTTACAGCTCCCCGAAGCATATCGGTGTTAGTCCCGTCCTTCATCGGCTCCTAGTGCCAAGGCATCCACCGTGCGCCCTTATTCACTTAACCATTGGTTAAGTTGTATGATTCGCGAAAAGTAATTTGCTTACTTTTATTGGTTTTTTACTCTTGGTAAAATTGGAATTTCTTATATTAATTATCTCCTGGTAGAAAATAATTAAATAAGAGGTTTATTACTTACAGTATTCAGTTTTCAAAGAACAAAATATATACAAGAGAGATAAATCTCTCAAAACTAAACAAAGAAGAGTCAAACACATTGTGTTTCCGTTATATTCCTTAGAAAGGAGGTGATCCAGCCGCACCTTCCGATACGGCTACCTTGTTACGACTTCACCCCAATCATCTGTCCCACCTTCGGTGGCTGGCTCCATAAAGGTTACCTCACCGACTTCGGGTGTTACAAACTCTCGTGGTGTGACGGGCGGTGTGTACAAGACCCGGGAACGTATTCACCGTGGCGTGCTGATCCACGATTACTAGCGATTCCGGCTTCATGCAGGCGAGTTGCAGCCTGCAATCCGAACTGAGAATGGCTTTAAGAGATTTGCTTGCCCTCGCGGGTTTGCGACTCGTTGTACCATCCATTGTAGCACGTGTGTAGCCCAAGTCATAAGGGGCATGCTGATTTGACGTCATCCCCACCTTCCTCCGGTTTGTCACCGGCAGTCTCATTAGAGTGCCCAACTAAATGCTGGCAACTAATAATAGGGGTTGCGCTCGTTGCGGGACTTAACCCAACATCTCACGACACGAGCTGACGACAACCATGCACCACCTGTCACTTTGTCCCCGAAGGGAAAGCCCTATCTCTAGGGTGGTCAAAGGATGTCAAGACTTGGTAAGGTTCTTCGCGTTGCTTCGAATTAAACCACATGCTCCACCGCTTGTGCGGGTCCCCGTCAATTCCTTTGAGTTTCAACCTTGCGGTCGTACTCCCCAGGCGGAGTGCTTAATGCGTTAACTGCGGCACTGAAGGGCGGAAACCCTCCAACACCTAGCACTCATCGTTTACGGCGTGGACTACCAGGGTATCTAATCCTGTTTGCTCCCCACGCTTTCGAGCCTCAGTGTCAGTAACAGACCAGAATGTCGCCTTCGCCACTGGTGTTCTTCCATATATCTACGCATTCCACCGCTACACATGGAGTTCCACATTCCTCTTCTGTACTCAAGTTTCCCAGTTTCCAATGACCCTCCACGGTTAAGCCGTGGGCTTTCACATCAGACTTAAGAAACCACCTGCGCTCCCTTTACGCCCAATAAATCCGGACAACGCTTGCCACCTACGTATTACCGCGGCTGCTGGCACGTAGTTAGCCGTGGCTTTCTGATAAGATACCGTCAAGACTGTAGCAGTTACTCTACAATTTGTTCTTCTCTTATAACAGAGTTTTACGACCCGAAGGCCTTCTTCACTCACGCGGCATTGCTCCGTCAGGCTTTCGCCCATTGCGGAAGATTCCCTACTGCTGCCTCCCGTAGGAGTTTGGGCCGTGTCTCAGTCCCAATGTGGCCGATCACCCTCTCAGGTCGGCTATGCATCATCGTCTTGGTAGGCCGTTACCCCACCAACTAACTAATGCACCGCAAGGTCATCTATAAGTGACAGCAGAGCCGTCTTTCAATCTTCTTCCATGCGGAAGAAGATATTATGCGGTATTAGCACCCGTTTCCGAATGTTATCCCCCGCTTATAGGTAGATTCCTTACGTGTTACTCACCCGTTCGCCGCTAACGTCAGAAGTGCAAGCACTTCATCTGTTCGCTCGACTTGCATGTATTAGGCATGCCGCCAGCGTTCGTCCTGAGCCAGGATCAAACTCTCATGAAAGATTTTCATGAGCTTGATTGCTCATTAAAGTTTGCTGACTTATTTATAGTAGTTCTCACTACTTTTAATTGTTGGAATCAAATGATTCCATACACAATTTTTGGTTTGTCTTCTTTGTTCAGTTTTCAAAGGTCTATCTCGTTGCCTTGTAGCAACTCGTATATCATATCATCTTCATTCAAGCTTTGTCAACAAAAAGTTTTAAAGTTTTTAAAACTTTTTTGACCACTTAATTACTGAAGCGACTTGATCATCTTACCCTATTTCATGTTTTCTTGTCAACACTTTTTTGATTTATTTTTTAAACCATTTTCGCGTGGACCGTAAACTATAAAGCTCAATTATCTTACCATTTCAACAAGATGATTGTCAACAGTTTTTTTCGTAGTTTGTTTTTTTGAAACCAAAACAAACAACTTCATAATAATAGCATGTCCTATCAGAACTTGTCAATCATTTTTTTACTGTTTTTTCGATTGGTTTTGCTCCGAATCGACAAGATTTATAATATCAACAAAGCAGTTTTTCGTCAATAGTTTTTTTGTCTTTTTTTATCAAAAATACAAAAAAATGCCGAACATCTCTGTTCGACATTTCTTTGATCGTGATTTTAAACCACTTATTTCAACCGTTCGTTCAATTCTGCTGCTAAATCTTCGAATCCTGGCTTTCCTAATAAAGCAAACATATTTTTCTTGTATGCTTCTACCCCTGGTTGGTTGAATGGATTTACCCCATTTAAGTAACCAGAAATTGCTACTGCAATTTCAAAGAAGTAAATCATGTAACCTAAAGAGTAAGCATCCATTTTTGGAATGGTTAACACGAAGTTAGGTACGTCACCATCAGTATGGGCTAATACAGTACCTTGGAAAGCTTTAGTATTTACAAAGTCTACATCCTTACCTTCTAAGTAGCCTAAACCATCTAAGTCTTCATCAAATGCGGGAATTGCAATTGATTTACTTGGTTTTTCTACTTTAACAACTGTTTCGAATAAGTTACGTTGCCCTTCTTGGATGTATTGACCTAGAGAGTGTAAGTCAGTTGTGAAGTTGGCGCTTGATGGGTAAATCCCTTTACCATCTTTACCTTCTGATTCTCCGAATAGTTGTTTCCACCATTCTGAGAAGTATTGTAATTTTGGTTCATAGTTGATTAATAGCTCAGTTACTTTACCTTTACGGTATAAGACATTACGTAATGCAGCATATTGATAAGCTTCATTTTTACTTAAATCAGCATCACTGTATGCTTCCATCGCGTCAGCAGCACCTTGCATTAAGGCATCGATATCTGCACCTGAAACAGCAATTGGTAATAAACCAACTGGTGTTAATACAGTGAAACGTCCACCAACTGCATCAGGAATAACGAATGACTCGTATCCTTCAGCATCAGCTTCAGATTTTAATGCACCATTTGCTTTATCCGTTGTTGCATAAATACGCTCTTTAGCTGCTTCACCATATTTTTCTTCTAGTAATTTTTTGAAAATACGGAATGCTACAGCCGTTTCGGTAGTCGTACCTGATTTAGAAATAACGTTTACAGAGAAGTCTCGATCCCCAATTGTTTCGATTAATTCAGCAATGTAAGTTGAACTTAAGCTATTACCTGCAAAGAAGACTTGTGGTGTTTTACGTTCTTCTTTAGATTGTAAGTTTGAAAATGAATGAGATAAAAAGTCGATTGCTGATTTAGCACCTAAGTAAGAACCACCGATACCTAATACAACTAATACATCTGAGTCAGATTGAATCTTAGCTGCAGCTTTTTTAATACGTGCATACTCTTCTTTATCATATGCTTTTGGTAAATCAACCCAACCAATATAATCGCTACCTGCACCAGTACCTTCACGTAAGATTGTATCGGCTGCTGTAACTAACGGTTGCATTTGTGTTAATTCGTGTTCTGCAATAAATTGGTCAGTATTACTATAATCAAATTTGATATGTCCCATTTTAATACTCCTCATTTATAAAATATTATTTTGTAGCCATCTTTTGTAGTGCTTCCTCAACCCACCCTGGCAATTGTTCTTCTATAGAAACAAAGCCAATTTTTGGTGCAGGACGTTTTTTAGGCCAAGCATTCTTAGCAGGTTTATTAGAGGTTGCAAGTTTCTTTAATGCTCGAATTGACAAACTCATTTTGCTGGTAAACTCATCGATATCGATAATCTTTACCGTCAGTTTTTGTTCGATGGTAAATTTATCCTCCACGTTGCTCACATAACCGTGATTAATTTCGGATATGTGGATTAATCCTTGATGGTCTTCGTCTAATTGAACAAAGACACCATATGGTTGTAAACCTGTCACTTCACCTTCAACTACATCACCAATGTGGTATGGAAATTCTTTAGTTGTCATGAAGTTGGATCCTTTCTAGTGTGTAGCTTATTCGTTTTCAAAAGTAACACTAGTAATGACAACTTCTTCTAAAGGTTTGTCTGATGCATTACGAGGTTGGTCTTCAATATTGTAGACAACGTCCATTCCGGAAACCACTTGACCAAATACAGTATGTTTTTGATCTAACCATGGTGTTCCGCCGTTTTCGCTGTAAGCTTCGATGATCTCTTCTGGCCAACCACCAGCTTTTAGTTGTCCTAACATTTGTGCAGGTACTTCTTTAGCTGTTACAACGAAGAATTGTGAACCATTCGTATTAGGTCCTGCGTTCGCCATTGATAAGGCACCGTTAATGTTGAACAATTCAAGATTGAATTCATCTTCAAATTTTTCACCATAAATTGATGTCCCACCCATACCAGTCCCAGATGGGTCGCCCCCTTGGATCATAAAGTTAGGAATTACACGGTGGAAAATAACACCGTCGTAGTAACCTTGTTTACTTAGGGTTACAAAGTTTTCTACTGTTTTTGGTGCTAATTCTGGAAATAGTGCAACTTGGAAAGCACCTTTATTTGTTTCAATCGTAGCTTTCAATTGCGTATCTTTAATATCTAATTGTGGGTAAGTCATTTTCTGCCTCCTATTCTTTTCTAAACTTATTGTAACAAATACTGAGCGAAAATTCTCCATTTAATGACTGAATAATTTTATTCCGCCAAGTTGATAAAGTTTTTCATATTTTCTATTTTTACAGCGAAACATTTTCCGAATGAATCTTTTTCATGCTATTATTGAATTAAATAAATTCAAGGAGGAAAACATGAATACAACAACTAATTTTCCTTTAGTCGTTACCTTCGCAGCAATCATGATTGCACAATTGGTTAAATATCCTATTGCTGTTTTCTTTAAGAAACCAAACGCTAACCTCTCAATCATTCATGCTACAGGTGGTATGCCTAGTTCCCACTCGGCTGCCGTTACTTCGCTAATCACTGCTTTGATTCTTCAGTATGGTTTCTTCTCACCAATCGTTGCGATTGCCGTTTGTTTTGGTATGATCGTCATGTTTGATGCCATGGGTGTTCGTCGCCAGGATGGGGAGCAAGGGGTTTTAATCTATACCCTTATGAAGATTCTAAAAGAAAAGGCTAGAGAAACTGACGATACAGATCTATTAGCTAAATTAAACACACTTGATGAGGATCGCATGGTCATTAATGATTATTTAGGTCACAAACCTTCAGAGGTTATTGGTGGTATGACCACTGGTGTACTTGTTACGCTAGGTGTTCGTTTTATCTACATCCTATTTAATCTCCCATTATAATCAACCAACACAGTAAAACCCAATTAGAAAGAGATCACAATGACAAATAACAGAACGGACCTCCTGATTGTAGGGGCCGGTCCAGTAGGTTTATTTACCGCCTTTTACGCAGGTATGCGCAACCTAAGTGTCCGCTTAGTAGACTCATTACCTGAAATCGGTGGTCAACCAAAAGCCTTATATCCTGAAAAAAATATATTCGATATTCCAGCATACCCAAAAATAACCGGTCACGAATTAAGCCAAGTCTTACAAGCACAATTGCACCGGTTTTCTACTACTACAGATATTCATCTAAACGAAAAAGTTCTAAATATTCAAAAAAATGACCAAGACTTTACGATTCAAACAAGCGAGTCGACCTATACAGCGGGTGCAGTCATTATCGCTGCCGGCAATGGTTCCTTTAAACCTCGAAAAATAGCGATTGCTGGCCTTTCTGACTATGAAGATCAGCATATTTCATACCATGTATCAGACTTTATTAAATACACAGGTAAAGAAGTTGCGGTCCTTGGTGGTGGTGACTCAGCCTTTGATGCCAGTTTGGCTTTAGCTGACCATGCTAAAAAAGTCTACTTGGTTCATCGTCGCGACCGTTTTCGTGCCCATGAATATTCAGTTAGCTTAGCTGAACAAACAGCCAATATTGAATTCGTTACCCCCTATGTACCAAAAATACTTCTTGGTAAAGACGGATTCTTGACTGGCTTAGAAGTTACCAAGGCTCGTAGTCAAGAAAGTCGGATACTACCTGTTGAACATATCTTTATGACCTATGGTTTTGTATCCTCAATCGATGAAATTAGAAATTGGGGTCTTGAAATTGAGAATGAATCTATCCAAGTAGACCATAACATGCAAACCAATATTCCCGGTATCTATGCAGTTGGTGATATAGCTAATTACCCGCATAAAGCCAAATTGATTGCAACTGGTTTTGGCGAAGCGCCACATGTCATTAATCAAGCGGCCCATTACTTATTCCCCGACCGTCAGGTTGCTCCACTACATTCGACATCTATGTTTACAGACTGATGTTGGTATGACTTGCAGTTTTAAAATACATAAATCAATAAAGCAAAAAAACCAGCCCAAAAGTGCTTGTTACAGCCTCTTTTGGGTTGGTTTTTATATACCTAAGATTTGACGGTTGAAGTCCTTTTTCCCGATACGATAAACCCATTCAATAGCGAGTTGCAAGATCAAAAAGACAGAAACAAAGCATAATAAGAAGAAGGATTCATGGAGTACGAGAATAATAGGATCTGTGGCTGGGTTAAATAACCAGGCGTCGTTATTAAAGGCTATTTCATGAAATGCAATAAAAATAGTGTTGAAATTAAAAACGAGTAAGATGATTACAATGATTGGAAGCCATCTCAGTTTCTTGAAGGGCCAGTATAGGCGCCACAAATTGTGGGTAACTTTCAATTTATGTAAGGAACAGAAGCCAATTAGGGCAGAAATCGCCATCACACCATAATTTAAATAAAATAAGTGCTTCACTTCCATAAAATGAAAGGCTGCTGAAGATGAGGTTGGAAAGTCTGACATAGATAAGGTATCTATCCAAGGAAAATTCAGATAGGCTAGCAGTTGTAAGTAGTTGTCAACAACTGTCCAAAAGGATAAATCGACGGTTTCAAAAGATTTTGAAAACCACAGGGACCCCATGAA
Source organism: Aerococcus urinaeequi (assembly GCF_001543205.1). Lineage (NCBI taxonomy): Bacteria > Bacillati > Bacillota > Bacilli > Lactobacillales > Aerococcaceae > Aerococcus > Aerococcus urinaeequi. The sequence goes on along the minus strand of NZ_CP014162.1, from coordinate 1,693,870 downwards.
TAAGGGGACATTGGCGATGGTAACTGTGATAGCCAATGTAATAAAAAATATCAATAAGGCAAGAATCTCTATCCATAATCGTATTTTATTTAAATGTCGACTACCATGTCGATAATAGTGCTTCATAATTTTCCACCACCAATGTTGGCATCACGCCAAATTCTTCTAGATGATCTCTTGTATGTACCCCTGTTTCAATAAATATCGAATCAATACCAGCATTTTCTGCTGCTGATATATCTGTCATTAAGTTGTCACCTAAAAATACGGCTTGGTCTTTGCTATAGCCCATCTTGGCTAAGGCACCTTCAATAATTAAGGCATTTGGTTTTCCGCAAACTATTGGGTGAACCCGTGTGGCGGCAGTGATTACTTGACCTATGGCACCAGCACCGGGCACAAATCCTCGGCTTGAAGGGAATTGTACATCTGGGTTGGTGAGATAGAAAGCAGCCCCTCTTTGAACTGCAATCGAGGCTTCAATGAATTGTGGATACGTCACTTCTTGGTCAAGGCCAACGATCACCACATCGCACGGGTCCTGGTCGACGTTTTGAGTCAATTCAAATCCTGCGTCCACTACTTCATCTTTTAAGTAATCCATTCCGATGACATAGGCTTTGCCTGTTTCTTTTGTCAGCTTGCCAGATGTTAAATCTTCAGCAAGGATAAAGCGCAAAGTATCCACTGAGGTGTAGAAATGTTTACCCTCAACATTTAAGCCCGTAATTTTATTTAAATTATCTGCTGCTGCCTGGTGTTTACGCATGGCATTGTTGGTCACAAACATAAATGGGATATTATCTCCAATCAAGCGCTCAATAAAGTCCTTCGCACCCGCTATCGGTTGACCGCCGCGGTACATAGTACCATCTAAATCAATTAAGAAAACCTTATCTTGTAGATCCATCTATGCTTTATCCCCCTTTTCCTTGATACTAAAAGAATGTTGACGTTTAGTGACGACTTTTCGCTTCACAGGTTTTTGTTTTTGGGTATTTTTATTCGACTCTTTATTTTGTGAGATTGAGAAAGATGGCCCTTTAGTACTTTCAAGCTTCTTGTTTGACCGTCGCTGTTTGTGTTTCTCTTTATTTTGGTTTGGCCCAGACGATTTATGTCGGTTGTCTGCTTTGTTCCCTTGGTAAGATTTCCGACTCGCTGACCTTTGTGATTGGTTTTTATTTTGTTTACTTCTTGAAGATTCTTGGTTTTGGTGTTTTTGTTGAGTCCAAAAGGCTTCGTTTCGTTTTTGAATTTCTTCTCCAGTACGTTCATGCAATAGCACAAAATAAGCGGCCCCAAAACTCCCATATTCTAGTAAGTAATCAGGTAAATGCTTGATTTTTTGCTCTAATGAGCCAATTTTTGCATCATCAGCAAAGAAGCCCTTCAACCGTAATTGTTCATAAGACCAGTCTCCCACGACAAAGTCATAAATATCTAAAATATCCATATACCGGTCAGCCAACGCTTCAATATCTAAAGCATCCCGGTAATTATCTACAAGCACAAATGATTGCCCGTTAATTTCTAAGGTCTCTTGACTCGTACGTTTAATTTGCGCAACGGGATAATTTAAACTCGCCCGTTGTTCTCTTAATTCTTCTTGTTTCTTACGACTTAACATGTCATACCTCCTTACGCCTTATGCGCCTATGAATGCATATAGCTATTCATCGCGACTACTGGCTTGCTGAATCTTATCCGCAATGAGTTCTCGTATAAAGGGTTGTCCCCATAAATAATGTTTTTTATTGATTAGTTCCGTGAAAAAAGGCAAATACAATAGGTGGTCAATTGTAATGATTTTCAAAGGTTGATCTGGTGCAAGCTGGTCTAATTTTACATTGTCTAAGACCATTAATTGCCCAAAAATTCGCCCTCTGAATCCAGATCCTTTAATCGGCATAGCTTGTAAATCCGGTCTGAGCGTTGTAATTTGCGGGTATATTTGATCCAAATATTCTGAAACTGTACACTCGACCACCATAAAGCGAATAGGATGTGGTAGTGCCTTATGCAAATCATATTTGGATACTGGCCCAGCAGGCAATCCTTGTAGAAATAAGCCCGAATTAATCATAGCAATATCTGCACCACTGGCTGCTTTCATGGCCAATAAGGTGTCGTATTGTAAGAGTGAAAAATGATTCTCATCCGCTGTTAAAGTGATAGGTAATTGGCCAACGATTTGGTTTTTCAATTGGCTTTCGCCCTCTTCTAACCACCTATTTACCTTGTTATAGTCTTCATCGTAGGCAGAAATGCGGTCAGAAGCGATCAATTCTTCGTGCAATTTGAAATAGCGTGCATAATCGATAATCGGGTTAGCTTGTTGCGCATCTGTTGCCATTTTGCCAGGGGTATATAAATGCCCTTCATCTTTATTAATTTCAAGGGTTAGATGGCCCATAAATTGCCCGTATTTACCGCCACCAGTTAATAGTGTGTGGCCGACCCACTCGCCTTTTGGTAAAACGTGGTGGGTGTGGGCACCGAAAATAGCCAAGATTTCTGGAAATTGCTCAGCGATTTGGCGGTCTGCTGGTAAACCGAGATGACTCAGTAGCAGAATACCATCAAAAGTTTCATTTGCCTTGATGTCCTTTAATACACGTGCGATGCTCAAGAGTGGATCAATCGGGGCCCAGCCAACTACGCTATAAGAAATTTCGAATGGGGCCGTCATGCCAAATACCGCAAACCGACTGCCCTGATTGGTTTGAATCATGGTGTAGTCTTGGGTATATTTGGGTGGTAGGCCACTTTCTTTATCGAAAATATTGCCTAAAACAACCGGAAAATCAGCCTGTTCATACAGGTTGTCTAGGATATCATGCTGACTTCCAATCCCTTCGTTGTTGCCAATTGTCGCAACATCTACCCCAATTTCATTCATCAAGATTATCATATTTTGCCCCTGACTAGCTTCTGTTAAAGGATGTTGGCGATCAACTGCATCACCTATATCAAAAAGAAAATGGGCTTCGCCTTCACTTCGATGTTTATCCGCTTGTGTTTGATAATAACGTAAAAATTTTGGCCAGTTCTCCAGGTGAGAATGCCAGTCATTTGTATGATAAAAATGAATTATTTCCTTCATATCAACACCCCAATCATTCTGTATAATCATATCATATTCGTACACTTTTCAACATGTGAAAATCTTGGCCAAGCTTACCAATAATCGATGACGAGAAAAAAAGGAGAAGCTATCACATAGATAAACTTCTCCATATAAAATCCTATTAGTTCTAATATCAGGTTAGAAAAGTCAAACTCTTCCGATGCTTCCCAATATACGCCAAATACTCACAAGTAATTGTTCGGCTTTTGGTCCAGCACGTTTAGTCTTAACGACTTTTTTCACACCTCTTATTTTTCTAGCATTTTTTGGGCTGTAAAGCCTAGTTTTTTGGTTAAATGAATAAACGTTTCTACATCTTCAGCGCTAAATTCTTGGAACATATCAGCGATTAATTGACTATGTCCAGGGAAAACTTCTGCCATTTTCTCGCGGCCTAGTTTTGTGATTTTAGCATAGATCACTCGACGGTCTTCAGGATTATGCGTACGTTCAACAAAACCCTTATCCTCTAAGCGATCAATCACATAAGTTAAGCTTGATGATGGAATCAGGATCCGTTTACCAATTTGTTGGATGGGTTGTTGACCACGATTATATAGTAACTCTAAGACTGTAAACTCGTTTTCACTTAAACCTTTCTTACGCATATCTTTTTTAAGCACTTCAAGGATGTATTGACTCCCTTTTAAGTGGACACGTAAGGCATGTAAACTTTCAGCTGTTTGCGTCCCGTCATGTTCTGCAGGCATGTTTTCACCTTCTCTTTCATTTGCTTGTTCATAAATATACCCAACTTCAAAATATTAATCAAGTGACGTTCTGTAACTAACAGGCTCTTTTGGCCTTCAAAAATCCGATATTTATTTGAGCTTTCGACATTCACAGAAAGTAATCCTCGGGTCAGATGCACATTTAGGATTACGGGCAGTGCAGTATTCTCGGCCAAAATAAATGAATTGGTGGTGGGCATCTCGCCATCTTTCTTTAGGGATTTTCGCCATCAAGGTTTCTTCCGTTTGTCTAACGCTGGCATCCGGGTCGACAATGCCCATCCGCTTGGTCACCCGTTCAACGTGGGTATCGACCGCGATTGTCGGGATCCCAAAGGCTTCACTTAAGACGACGTTGGCTGTTTTCCGACCAACACCAGGTAATTGTATCAATTCTTCCCGGGTTTTGGGTACCTGTCCATTGAATTCGTCGCGAAGTATGATGGCTGTCTTCTTCATATTCTTGGCCTTGTTATGGTAAAGACCAATCGTTTTTATATAGGATTCTAAATCTGCTAAGTCCGCTTCAGCCATATGGTCTGGGTCCGGATACTTAGCAAATAAGTCGGGCGTCACTTTATTGACCGCCACATCAGTCGTTTGCGCGGACATCAGAACCGCTATCACTAATTGGAATGGGGTTTGATAGTCCAACATGGTTTTTGGGTTGGGGTATAGTTTATCTAACTCATCTAGGATAGCGATTGTTTCTGCTTTGGTTTTTAAAGGTAATTCAGTCACAGCTAAGCCCTCCTCTTCCATATTTAATGATTTTTCTGAAAAATTATTTATTTAGCCATTTGGTGACTGGCACCGGTGGGAGGTCTTGGGTTTGCGCTTTTTGCTTGCTGAAACCTGCTGAATCATTCGCTTGAGTCTGTTTACGTTTAGACCAGTTTAATAAGATCCGGTCCATATAATTCAAGGAATAGACATTGTTTAAGACGGATTCCTTCAAGGCTTCCTTGACGACGTCCGGGTCATAATCGTCTTTCTTGAACCAATCACTAATCTTTTGGTATTCAATTGGCGATAATTGACGACCAAACTCGACTTGAATCATGTCGAACACTTCGCCCTCTTTAGTGGCTTTAGCCTCTTTAAATCGTTCACTTTCGTCTACTTTATCCAATTGTATGATTTTTTGGTAGAGAGGATCCAAGGAATAATACTCAACCGATTTACCTTGATCATTCTTATAAGAGGGGATACTTAGAAAGCCTCGTTCAATTAAAGACTGGATCATGTCATAAAGTTGTTGGTCTTTTACATTCATCCGCCGACCAATCAGGGAAATAGCTGGAAAGTCTTCACCTGCTTGTTGGAAAGTTAAAAAGTGGATTAAAAGCATCATTTCTTCATTTGAGATGTTCAACCGGTGGTATGATTCTAAAATACGGTTGCGTAGGACTGTATAGTATTCTCTTTGCATGCGGCACCCTCCTTTTATCGTTTTACTTGCTTATCTATTTCATCTACCGTCGTGTTATTCATTTCTTGAAAAATAACCGGTCCGGTCCGCTGGGTTGCTATCAGGTCTATTATAATACAAAAAAGTTAGGTCTATAAAGTAACCTAACTTTTTTTATGCGTATTTTATCAGATAAAAATTGCCTCTATTATTTAGCCATTTTCCCTTGGACAAATTCACGGATACGTTTCATGGCTTCTGCAAATGTTTCTTCGTTGGTTGCGTATGAAAAACGAATATGGTCTGCCTTTCCAAAGGCCACACCAGGCACACCAACAACATGTGCTTCATCGATGAAGGCATTGGCTAAGTCAGTTACTGATTCATAGCCACATAATCTAGCAGTTTCAGTTGCATCTGGGAATAGGTAAAATGCCCCTTGCGGTTTGAAATCTAACCTAAAGCCCGGAATCGTTAATACTTCTTCGTAGGCCGCATTTAGGCGGTTTTCAAATTCTTTACGCATGGCTTCAACGGCCTCTTCACGAGGACCAGTTAAGGCGGCTAAGGCTGCAAATTGACTGATACCTGCTGGGTTTGAGTTGATTTGACTAGCCAATTTAGCAAAAGCACCAACATATTTGTTGTCCGCTAAGGCATAGCCTAAACGCCAACCTGTCATCGCATAGGCTTTTGAGAAACCATTAATCACGATGGTATTTTCTTTAACTTCCGGTGAAATAGCTGCAATCGATTGTGATTGATGGCCGTTGTAGACTAAACGGTAGTATATTTCATCGGCAACCACTAGGATGTTGTGGTCTAAACAGTATTGGGCTACTGCGCGGGCGTCTTCTTCACTCATAATCGCCCCTGTTGGGTTTGACGGTGTATTTAAGACTAGTAATTTTGTTTTGTCAGTCACATGTTGGTCTAACAATTCTGGGGTGATTCTAAAGTTATCACTTGATGATGTTTCAAAAATCACTGGTACCCCGTCTGCCATCTTCACTTGATCCACATAGCTCACCCAGTAAGGTGCTGGGATTAAGACTTCATCCCCCTCGTTTAAAAGGGATTGGAAAGTGTAATAAAGGACCATCTTCGCCCCATCGGCAATAAAGACTTGATCTAACGTGTAGTTGACCTTATCATATTCAGCATGATAGTCAATGATGGCTTGCTTTAAAGCTGTAATCCCAGTTGAATCGGTGTAATGGTGACCGCGCCCTGCAGACATATCCTCTTTTACTTGTTCTAGGATATAGTTTGGGGTGTTAAAATCTGGTTCCCCTACTGCTAGTGAGATGACGTCAATTCCTTGTGCTTGTAGTGCACGAGCCTTAGCTGCAGCAGCTGATGTTTGTGACCCCTGCATTTTTTTAATTCTATTTGCTAATTCCATAGCCTCATTCCTCCTATAAGTCGTTGATGGTTTCGTACCATTCACCAGTTGTTGCATTGATGTAATGGTAGCCAAGACGGCCGTCTGAATCTGTGAATGAAACTTCCCACACGAATGTATCGTTTTCGATACCGAGGTTGGCTGTTCTTACATTGACATCAGGCATTTCGTATCTTGTCAGTGAAAAGGCATTATCTTCGTTAACCATCTCATCTACAAAGCCCATTTTCTGGTAATCAGTATCGGGTTGGTAGGCAAAATAAACTTGGCGCCCTTCACTGTTTTCGCCCATAACGGCATAATACGTTTCATCTTTGTTAAATACATAAAAATCAGTGATATTGGTTAAGCCAGCATCCTTTGCGACTTTCGTCGTTTCTGCTTCTGCACTAGCCACCATTTGTTGCGAATTCGCGTAAATATAGGTGGACCCTACCAAATAAATCACCATTACGGCGATCAAAATGGAAAATAATTTGCGTTTCATGATCTCTTGCCCCTTTTGTAGGTCTATTCTAACATATTTTTAATCTATCTGCTTCAATTCCTGAAGTTTTACCGTCTGCATGTTTAGAGCATCCGGCATCACATCAGCAATTTGGTCAGCATAGGCTGCCTTTTCTAACCGCTTATCGAGTGAGATAAAGATCGCATCTTGGCTACCCGACGCGGCCATCCGGCCAAAGATTTGCGTTAGATTCATTAACATATCCGGTAAAGCCACATCATCAAAATAGTTATCGCCCAGTGATTTTAGATAATCTTGCTTGGCCAATTCATCCGGCGTATCTGGCGCTGAAAATGGCAGTCTGGTTAGGACAAAGGCGTCCGTTTTGGCATTGAGATGGACCCCTTCTTGGAAACTAGCCACAGCGAATAAAATGGCTCGTGAACTGTCTTCATACTGACGGGCTAACCGGTCTAGATTGCGTTGATTGTTTTGAACAATCAGGTTGCCATAGTCAGACCGAGTCATCCGCTGCTTCATTTCAAATTGCGTTGCCCGCATCAAAGACCTAGACTGGAAGAAGACTTGGATTTTCCGCATAGTTTTGCGATTGGTCCATAGGGTTTCCACCAAATCAGCAATCACCATAGCAGCCTGGTCTTCATTGTATTTGTCGATAGAGAGAAAATCTTTCAGGTAATAGCCACGAACTTGATGGTTCCGCCCTTGGACAAATTGCTGGGTGTACGAATCTTCCATGAAAGAATACCAGGCAAAGTCCTCGATACCAAATAATGACTGGATCATATTTTTAGACCGGACGATTTCAAGTGACGCCGATACCAATAACATTTTGCATGGAATCGCTTGGAAAATAGCCGCTAAATGAGACTGACTGGTGTACAATTTGCGGTCAATGGTCACTTGGACATTGTGTTTGCCGAAGTTGACTTGTAAGTCCGCATAATAATTTTCACTTGATTTAGTTGTTTCTAGCCAGATTTGAATTGCGTAATCGTACTGGTTTAACTGGCCAAGTATTTGCTGGTAGGCCCGCTTGGTCAAAATTTCCATTTGGTATAGCTGTCTCGCAATGACCTTCAATGGTGACACCATCTTAGACATGGCTGTAACCGCCTTTTGGGCCGACTCACGCCAATTGGCTACTAGATAATAGTCATGTGCAATATAATAGGATTTTTGCGCCGTATGCCGTTGGTAGTAAGACTTGGTTTGGAATCTATCTGAAATTTGATCGATAAACCGGTCTAAATTGCCCCAGGCTTCCTGTAAATTTTTCTCCACATGGTAGAGTTTGTCGACTGCCTGGATTTTCACATTGTTGGTGACTACCTTGTCCATCAACCGATGCACCGTTCGTTCCATCGCCGTTAAAGTTTCCTCCACCTCTTTCGATTGGAAGGTCTTTATCTGTTGTTGATGGACGGTGACTGGTAATTGATGGCATTCATCAATAATGACCTTAGCTTCTTCTGTCAAAATAGCTTGGTCAATTAAATCTTGGTAATGGTAGACAAAGTAAGCGTGGTTTAAAATCACGATATCTGCAGATTTGGCTTCCGTCACATGTCGTTCATAGAAAGCATAATCTGCCCACCGTTGAATTTCATCATTTCGGCTGCCTTTTGATTGGCGATTGACATTTTGCCAGTAAAGCTCATTATTTAAGCCAGGATTCAGTTCATGCAAGTCACCTGTTTCAGTTTCATGCAACCAGACAAAAAGTGCCACTGAAATTAAGACATCTCGTTTTAAGGCCGATTCTGGATGTTGCTTTAACTGTTGGATGTATTTCTGCAATTTCGTCAACTGGATAAAGTGGTTTTGTCCTTTTAAAATCACGGTTTTCAAAGGTTTGCCTAATAGGTTGGCCGCTAATTGGACCGTTTTATCCAAGAACTGGTGCTGTAAGATCACTGTTGAGGTTGAAATGACCACTTGAGTTTGCCCGTTATTTACCCCAGACTTAGCCCCAGTTTGTTGACTAGCCGTATCATCAGCTGATAAGGCCGATACCACGTAGGCCAAGGATTTTCCAACGCCTGCATTGGCCGTTAAAAAGGCGTATTTAGGTGTTTTATTCGTGTCTGTAGAAGTGGTCGCTTGTTCATAGAAAAATGGTGCTACATCTTTGACCATGATCTTTTGAAAGGGAGCTAAGCTTACCCCGTGATTGGCTTCAATCACCTTTAAATCACCAGCTTGTAAATAGCTAGCTTCTTTTGTCCCAAAGCCAGCAGGAAAAATATGAAAATTGGCTGATTTTGGATTCAAGACAAATGGCGCGATGTATTCGTAAGGACGTTTGGCCCCCTTGTGGTCTTTAAACCATAAGGCCATGTAGTCGCCGGTTTGCCCGATAAAATAATGTAAGAATGGCTGAAGCTGGGCGAATAACTCGACTGGCATGGTGGCTACTTTTTCCTGACACATAATCAAAATATGGGCGGTTGCCACTGCATCATCAATGGCCGTATGGGCATTTTCAAGTTGGATGCCGTGGGCTAGACAGAATTCACCAAGTTTATAGGAATCTGCCGTTGGGAAAAGGGTCCGCACCATTTCCACAGTATCTACCCGGTCATGGGTCATAGCCGGGTAGCCGTGAGCTTGGAAGCTCTTGTCTAAAAATTTGTAATCAAAGCCAATATTATGGGCAACAATGACCGTGTTGGACAGCTTTTGCCAAAGGAATTCTGCAACTGCTTCAAACTTTGGCGCCCGCTTGACTTGTTCATTAGTAATCCCGGTCAACTTGGTAATTTCACGTGGAATTTCTTGGTTAGGAAAGATATCCGTAGCAAATTGATCCACAACCTGCCCGTTCTGAACAAAGGCCACCCCAATTTGAATAATGCGGTCACCGTTATCATATGTAGATCCTGTTGTTTCTAAGTCCAGAACCGCATAAGTGGTTGTCACTTCTAACACCTTCCTACAATTAAATTTCGTTTATTTGATCATGATGGGTATCTAGATAAGCCAATAAAGCCGCTCGGTCATTCACCACATCTTGGGCCACAACAGCTTGCTCTAAAAACTGTAGCATTTGGCCTATAGCCCGTTTATTTTCTGGATTGATTTCTTGAATAATATCTTGACCATTGATAGCTAAATCACGTAATGATTGAATCGGTAGTTGGTCAAATAAGTCCTGAACAGCTTGGACTTTTGGCTGTTTGAAAACAGCTTTAAATCCTTCTTGACCAGCTGCTTGCTGTGCTTCGATAAAACCTTCCACTAAGACAAGTTGATCTCGTTCACGGCCGTATAAATCAACTAGGGTCCATTCAGCTGCTTGGGCCCGGTAAATCAAGATATCTAAGTAAGCAAGGATATCCTTTTGGGCTTTGTTAGACATTTTCCAAGTCTTGGTGAATTGGCGGACTTGCTGTTGAATGGCCGCCAAATCTTCCTTACCATTTCGTTCAAAGGCCCGCCAGAAAAATAAGGCCCAGGCAAAGCTTTCATTTGGGATTTGGACTTGGTCACTCGTATAACCTAGTAAATCTGTGAAAACAGCTTTGTAATCCGCTAAATAGGGTACATACTGAATTAAATCTGTTTCAAGAAAATAGTCTAATCCTTTGTGCCAATTGACACCAATCCACAGTTTATTCATTTCAACCGCAATTCGTTCAACTGCAATATGAACTAAAATCCCAGCGTTTTCAGCGATTGCTACTAGGGTTTCTGGCTCAATTTGAAAGTCAAGTTGACTAGCAAAGCGAACGCCTCGCATCATGCGGAGACCATCTTCATTAAAGCGGTCATGTGGATTACCCACAGCCCGGATAACTTGGTCTGCTAAATCCTTTTGCCCATGGAAATAATCCACTATCTTGTGGTCAGGATTCATGGCCAAGGCATTAATGGTAAAGTCACGGCGCAATAGGTCTTCTTCTAAGTTTTGAACAAAGGTTACCTTGTCCGGGCGACGGTAATCTTGATAGGTCGATTCGGTTCTAAAGGTAGTGATTTCATAGGTTTCACCTTCAAACCAGACCATAATCGTCCCATGATCTAAGCCCACATCAAAATGACGTGGGAACAGGGCTTGAACTTCAGCTGGATAGGCAGAGGTGGCAATATCCACATCATGGATGGGCAAGTTTAATAGCAAGTCCCGCACAGCCCCACCCACAAAGTAAGCCTCGTAGCCAGCCTCATTGAGGGTATGAATAATAGGTGCTGCTTTGGTAAATTCTTGGCTATTAGTCATCTAATAAGTGCTCCAAACCATAGATTAAACCGTCTAATTCGCCCACTTTTTCAACTGCCAATGCTACGCCGGGCATGTATGAGTTACGGTCGAATGAATCTTGACGGATAGTTAAGGCTTCCCCAACACCGCCGAATTGTACGATTTGGTGTGAGTTGTAGCCTGGTAAACGTAATGAATGGATGCGGATGCCGTGGAAATCAGCGCCACGTGCGCCTGGCATTGATTCTGTTTCATCTGGATGTCCAGAAACATGCTCACCGCGTGCTTCATAAATTAATTTAGCTGTTTTTTCGGCCGTACCACTTGGGGCATCCAATTTTTGATTGTGATGAATTTCAGTAATTTCTACGTCTGGTAAATATTTAGCCGCCTTAGCTGAGAAGACTTGCATCAATACTGACCCAATGGCGAAATTCGGTGCAATTAAACCACCCAATTTTTTTGCTTCAGATAAAGCCGTTAATTCTTCAATTTCTGCATCAGTAAAACCAGTTGTACCAACTACCGGGTGAATATTATGTTCAATATAGTATTTGGTATTTTGATAAGCTGCAGCTGGAATCGTAAAGTCGATGGCTACATCAATATCAACTTGGCTAATCGCATCTTGAATGCTTTCAAAAACTGGCGCCTTATCTGACCATTCAGCTACTCGGTCTGCTTGCTTGTTTAAATCATTATTGGCTAAAGCCACCAATTCAAATCCTTCATGGTTAATGACCATGTTGGCGGCTGTGGAACCCATTCTACCTAAAAATCCTGTTACTAATACGCGCATAATCCTGCCTCCTAAAATTCTCATTCACTATGGTTCATGTAATCTCACTCGTATGTATCCCCGTATTCTGATTAAAAACCTTCATTTTCAGCCAACCAATCTTGTAAACTTTCATAAACATCTTGGAAGTCTGGTCTTTGGGCTAAGTCACTTTGTTCTTTAAAGATTGCTTCAATTCGGCGCCAGTCCCCTGCTTCTCGTAAGAAATCGAAATAGTCATGTAAGAAGGACGTATCTTCTTTCAACTGTGGGTAAGCATCGGTGTAGGCTTGGTTAGCAAAGTCAAATTCTTCTAACTCTTGGAAGACTTTAGCCTTCATCCAAACATAACGGTCGAACTCGATCCCTTTTTCATCCATATCTTGAATCAAGGCTCGGGCTGTTCCGTAGTCCTCGTCATCAATCAATAATTGCAGTAGCAATACTAAAGCCTGGCCGTAGTCAGGATCGATATCTAAAGCCAATTCCAAAGCCTCTCGAGCCGTCTCCCGGTTTCCAATTTGTTGAGCAAATTCAGCCTTTTGGAAATACAAACGAGCTTCATATGGGTTCACCAAAATAGCCTTGTCGATCATCTCCAAAGCCCCATCATGGTCATGAAAGGCATTCTTCACTTGAGCAAAAACCGCTAGTAACCCGTCCGATAATTTATCGTCCTCATACAAGGCCTCTAAAATGGTATTGGCTTTTTCAAAGTTTTCTGTTTCCACATAATAGAAGGCTAATTGTTCTTGTTGCTCATCTGTCCGATCATTTTCAGGTGTCGCTTCAATTAATTCAATGGCTTCTTCAAAGTCCCCCGTTGCCGCCTTAGCATAAGCAAAATGGGCTTCAATAGTTTCAAATAAAGATTCCGGTGTCTCTTCAGACTGCAATAACCGCTCATATAACGGCAAGGCTTGTTGGAATTCACCCTGTTGGAACCGTAATTCCGCAATCCCATATAAAATCACCGGTTGGTTTGGCGCTAATTCCCGCGCTTCACTCAATTTGACCAAGGCCACTTCCGGCAAATTATACATTTGATAAGCATCCGCTTGTAGTAATAACGCATCCACATATAATGGTGATTCCAGCGTAATTTTCAGTAATTCATCAATCGATTCTTCCACTTGTCCATTATCTAGGGCTAACTCACCCTTCAATAAGATCCATGAATCTTCCTCAGGAAATCTGTTTTCTCCCACTGTATAAATCTCATTGGCATAATCCACAAAGCCTAATTGCGCCAGGCTGTATCCCGTTTGTGCCATGACTTGGGCATCTTCTTTTTCAAGCTGTCCTAAGATTTTTTCAAAAACCACATTGGCCTTTTCAATCTCATTTTGCTGTATATACGTAATAAATTCATTCACTAATTGGTCCAAAAGATCCAACCCCCTATACCTAGCCTATTTTAGCACAATTCACCAGGTAAAATCTTCCACCAGGGCTATAATTCCTCACCTTTTGAAAAAGAGTTACCGCCCCCCCACTGACAAGACTGTAATAAAAAAAGAAGTCCATTTTACTAGACTTCTCTTGAATCACAAATTAATAATAGGGACTTTCAACTTCATTAACCGGTGTGTAAAAGGGTTTAATCCCCTCGGTCAATACAACTTCCCCGTCTCTTGTGATAATGACCGCTTCCACCCCGCTAATAACAGATAATTTCGCCAATAAATCTTGACTGGTTAAATTAAAGTATAAAGACGTGTAAATCTCCCCAACCAAGGAAGACTTAGAGATGATGGTCAAGCCCGCCAGGTCATTGTCTACCGGATAACCCGTTTGCGAATCAAAAATATGGTGGTAGGTTTTGCCTTGGTATTCAAAATGCCGCTCATAAATACCAGAAGTCACCACCGACCCATCTTGAAATTGGATAATCCCGCGTAAATGGTTGCGACTTTGGTCAGGATCTTGGACCCCTACTCGCCAAAAACCACCAGGATTTTCAAGATGTGCGCCGACTAGTAATACATTCCCGCCCAAGTTAATCATGCCTGATTGGACACCTTGCTCAAGGAAATAATCTTTGATTAAGTCAGCAAAATATCCCTTAGCAACTGCCCCCAAGTCAATTTCCATTCCTTGTTTCGCTAAGTAAACTGTTTGTTTCGCATCATCTAAAATAATGTCTGCAGGGTGAGTAAGGGCTAACCGGTCTTGAATAGCCGCTTCACTTGGTAAATTAGCGCCCTTAAAACCAACCTGCCACAGCTTGATTAAAGGTCCGATTGCAATATTCAAACAAGCGTCTGAACGCAAAGAATAGTCTCTGCCAATGGCGATTAATTTGAATAAATCTGCGTCTACTTGTACAGGAGCCAGACCTGCCTTCGCATTAATCCGCATCAAAAGGCTGTCAGGATCATTTGCAGAAAACCGTTCTTCATAATCCAATAGGCAACGCTTGGCTTCAGTTAATAATACCTGGGCCTTATCATGGACAATAGCTAGACTGATGGTTGTCCCCATGGCTTTAAATACAATTTCTTCTATTATTTTCACCTTCTATATGTCACAAGCTAGAAACTAGACAGTTCGTCCGGGAATTAATTTAATAGGCAGGACATACCGATTATCCGCATCCTTCTTGACCTCAAGCGAGTGGTCAATTTGTTGCAAGAGGACATCTACTAATAAGTCAGCCAAATCTTTAATGGGTTGGGCAATAGTCGTTAATTGCGGGACATAGGTCTGGATAAAGTCTGTACCGTCATAGCCCACTAACTTTAAATCATCCGGAATTATCATTCCCAATTCACTGGCGGTATTCATGACCAACATGGCCGTCAAATCATCCGAACAAAAAATGGCATCCGGTGTTTCTTCTAGTAATAAAGCTTTGATTATCAATTGTTTTCTAATCTGCGAAAAGTTCTTTGGAATGTTAGTGATTTGACCGTCTAAACCATGGGCCTTGGTCACATCCATAAAAGCCTGGTAACGCAAATATGTCGGCGAATTGGGATCATTGGCCCCAGTAATCATCCAAGGCTTGGTCGGTTGCCCCTTAAGTAAGGTCTCTGTCGCCAACTTCCCGCCCAGATAGTTATCAGAGGACACAATAGGAATATTTTCCCCGATATACCGGTCGAAAGAAATTACAGGCGCAGTCACCCGCTCGTAATCCGCATAATTCAAATTATGGGCCCCCGCAATAATCCCTTCCACTTGGTTGGATTGGAGCATATTCAAGTACTCAGCTTCCTTGTCAGCATCTCGCTCGCTATTACAGATGATGGTCTTATACCCCTTGGCAAAGAGGATTTGCTCCAGGTGGTTGACCAATTCTGCGTAAAAAATGGTGTCGATATTAGGAAAAATCAAGCCCACCAACTTGGTCGACTTGCCTTGTAAACTCCGTGCCAGTGAATTTGGATAATAATTCAATTCTTTCATGGCTGCATGGACTTTATCAATAGTTTGTTGTGATAAATAACCCTTTTGATTAATGACGCGACTCACTGTTGTTACTGAAACACCAGCTAAAGCTGCTACATCTTGTAACTTTGCCCGCAAGGTTCTCCCCCCTTATTCATTATTTTTGCAGGGGGTAGACCAGGTTGTTGTCAGTTCCTTCTGCAAAAATATGTGTGTGTTGGTTAGATGGTGTAAAAATTCTTGAAGACACGACATAAGCGCCATCGTTCACGAAAATCTCTAATATAGATGTATCCGCAAAGACATTCACTGTCACTTTTTCTTGGCCAGCTAGGTCAAGCGTTCGACTTGTGCCAAAGTCTTCAGCAAAAATTATCCCCATCTCACTTCTATCAAGTTTTATTTTACCATCAATTGTATCAATGGATAAGGTGACAAAATGTTTTTTGTCTGCGTCTGCATATAATTGAACGGTCGCTTGTTTATTCGCCGCTACTTCAAAGGCATATTCGTAGGTGTTTTGGTCCATTTCAATATGGTCAGAAAGGGCTTGTGGCGCTTGTCTTA